>NZ_JBIPCR010000015.1:0-171772 GCF_044007335.1 Flavobacterium sp. FlaQc-48
GCCGGGGTTCGGCACAAAAGATTGAAACGAATAGCGGGATTAGCTCCTGAATCAAACCCCAAAAAAACCAACCCTGCCCTGCCACACCAAAAGGAACATATATATAGGTATACGCATAAAACAAAAAATGCCAGGTTACAAACCCAGCAGATCACACATACAACATTACCCAACCACAATCCTCAATTCAACCCATCAACCATCCTTCACTACCCAAAAACCCTCACACAATATCAAAACCAATTGTTCTTTATCAAGCACTCATCATCACAACATTTAAAACCAAACCAAGAAACAAAATTTCTACTTTCACAATGACTAGTGCATACATTTAAACCTCATCATTTCATAGATTTTCGTATCAACCTCAAAAAGTACTTCTTTATCTTATTCCCAACTTTTACAACCCCTGAACCTTTACCTTCATGAATTTTGCGCAAAAAAAAACCATCACTAAAAAGTGATGGTTTTACGTTGAGCCGGCGGAGGGACTCGAACCCACGACCTGCTGATTACAAATCAGCTGCTCTAGCCAACTGAGCTACGCTGGCGACTCATTACGGGTGCAAATATAAAATGGATTTTTGTATTTTCCAAAATAAATTTACTGCTTATTTTAATAAAAAACCACCACTAAAAGTGATGGTTTTATGTTGAGCCGGCGGAGGGACTCGAACCCACGACCTGCTGATTACAAATCAGCTGCTCTAGCCAACTGAGCTACGCTGGCGACTCATTACGGGTGCAAATATAAAGCGGTTTTTCGTTTTACCAAAATAAATTTGCACTTTTTTATACTTTTTTTCGCTTACAATTCGTTGATTTTAGCAATCAATTGATTAGCAGTTTCTTCCAATTCAACATTGATTTGTTTGAAGTGTGCTTTTTTGTTTTCAACGTTCTTAGCATTCACTTTTGTAATCAAAGTATCAAATGCAGCAATAGCCTGATCGATCAAAGCATTCGTTTCCGGAGTAGGATTTCCTGTTGTAGACATTTCAAACAAGTAAATTGCCTCAATAATATCTCCTAATACGAAGTTGATGTCTTTCTTTAAATTTTTAACGTTTGCCATTTTTATTTTTATTTTAATTTGCGACTGCAAAAGTACACATAATCTTTTTATTAACTGCTATGAAATGTAAATTTCTAAAATAGAAGCTTTTCCATTCAAAATAAATGCATTTATGCCAGCAGGAACCAAAATTGTATCTCCTTTTATATAGGTTTGTCTGAATCCTTCAAATGCAATTTCAAAACTTCCATCAATACACATATAAACAGTAAAAGTCTCTCCCGTTTTAGAAACTTCAAGTTCATTTTCTAAGGGAATAAAATTGGTTGTAAAATAAGGGCAGTCTACAACTGTGTTTGATGTATTGGTTTTCTTCTCGTATTTCTTTTGTGTCTCTACCTTATTGTAATTGATTGCATCAAGCGCTAAATCTACATGAAGTTCTCTTGTATTTCCTTGCGCATCTTTACGATCAAAATCATATAAACGATACGTGATATCGGATGTTTGCTGAATTTCGGCAACTACTAATCCTGCACCAATGGCATGAACTGTTCCGGTTTCTAAAAAGAAAACGTCACCGGCTTTTGCTTTTACATCATCTAAAATAGAAACCAGGGTTTTATCATTTAAGTGCTTCAAATATTCTTCTTTACTTGAATTTTCTTTAAAACCCACAATAATTCTGGCATCTGCATCGGCCTGCATTACATACCACATTTCAGTTTTTCCAAAAGAGTTATGACGCTCCTTTGCCAGTTTATCATTTGGATGTACCTGAATCGAAAGATCTTCACGTGCATCTAAATATTTAAAAAGTAACGGAAATTGTTTTCCAAAACGCTTGTAAACTGCTGTTCCTAAAATTTCGTTTGGAGTTTCATCAATAAGCTCCATTAATGATTTTCCTTTCAAAACTCCATTCGACACAACACTAACATCACCTTCAACGGTAGATAATTCCCAGCTTTCACCGGTAATTTCAGAAGTGATTGGTTTATTCAGAATCGTCTTTAGCTTTTCTCCACCCCAGATTCTGTCTTTTAAAATAGGTTCGAATTGTAAAGGATATACTTTTGGGTTCATAAATGTTTTTTTTAGGCTAATATTTTTATTGATTTAATAGCTCTTTGATACTATTTTCTATTTCTATAATACTAATTCTTTGATCGTTTTTAATGCTTTGGGAATGTGTTTTGCAGCATTCATACTATCAAAAATCAAAATAACGACACCATTTCTATCAATAACATACGTTACTCTTCCCGGCAAAAGACCAAACAAATTATCACGGACACCAAAAAGGTGTCGCAGTTTCTTATCCTGATCAGATAACAAGATAAAAGGCAATTGATGCTTATTGGCAAATTTATGATGCGATTTTACACTATCGCTGCTTATACCAATAACCTCAGCACCTAAATCTTTAAAGTCTTCATACTGATCTCTAAAACTACAAGCTTCTGTAGTACAACCAGGCGTATTATCTTTTGGGTAAAAATAAATCACAAGTGGCTTTCTTCCCAAAAAACTTTGGCTTTCAAAAACTTCACCATGACTATCTTTTGCAGAAAAATTCGGAACTATATCTCCTATTTTTAATGACATGTTTTTATTCTCCTTTATAGGTTACAAAATTGCGATCCGTTTCATTCAACACAATTTCTAAGTCAAAATCGGGTTGAATTCTTTTTTTAATTTTATTCCATATCACAACCGCAATATTTTCAGCAGTTGGATTCAAATCCTGAAATTCCGGAACATCCAGATTCAGGTTTTTGTGATCAAACGGTATTTCTACTTCTTCCCGTATAATATCCGCTAATACTTTCACATCTAAAACAAAACCAGTTTCCGGGTCAATTTTTCCTGTAACACTTACTGTTAAACCATAATTATGACCATGAAAATTGGGATTATTACATTTTCCAAAAACAGCATCGTTTTTTTCAAATGTCCAGTCTTTTCTGTGCAATCGATGTGCAGCATTAAAATGTGCTTTTCTTGATATGGTTACTTTCATTACGGGTTGGTTCGTTTTGGGTTAAAGCTTATGATCTTCTAAATAATGATCAAATTCGTCAAAAATTATTTTAAACCATACAGTATATATTTCCGGATGTTTCTGAATATCTGTTTTCACATCTTCAATCTTCATCCATTTCCAGTCTTCAACTTCTTCAGTATTTATTGCCGGATCATCGTTATAATATCCAATCATAACATGATCGAGTTCATGCTCTGTTAAACCGTTATCAAAAGGTGCATTATAGATAAAATGAAAGAGTTCTTTCAATTCAGCTCTAAAACCCATTTCTTCAAACAATCTTCTGCTTCCGGCTTCAACATTTGTTTCTCCTTCACGTTGATGACTACAACATGTATTAGTCCAGAGTAAAGGCGAATGGTATTTTTGATGAGCACGTTGCTGCAGCATAATTTCATTTTTATCATTTAAAATAAAAACCGAAAAAGCGCGGTGCAAAACCGCTTTTTCATGTGCTTCTAATTTTGGCATCAGGCCAATTTGCTCATCATTTTGGTTTACTAATATTACGTTTTCTTCTATCATAAGGCTTATTGATCAAACAAAAATACGAAAAAAGAAATGGCTTGAAAATCTCAGACGAGATTGTGAAAAGTTTAACGAGCCTGTCATTTTACAAAAAACTGACTTACAGCAAAATACAAACTATTTAAATCAAAAAAACCTTTAAAAACAAGCCTTAAAAACTAAAACCATTTGTTTTACGTAAATAACATAAGTTAAAACATACTTAAAAAAATCTGAATTGTGGAGTATACGACATTTCAAGGCGAAATCTAGTCGTATCTTTGAAACACAGAAATAAAGCACTCCTAAAAATGAAAACAAAAACCCAAATTTTCAGCCTTTGCTTTTTAATTCCGCTTTTTATTTTACAAGCCTGCGGACAAAATGCAAAAAAACAAAATACCAAAACTGTCGTTATGGAAAACAAAATAAGCAAACCCGGAAATCCTTATTATTCGAATACCGATACCACCAAACTCAATGTAAGTAATGCCGAATGGAAAAAAGTATTACCTGAAGATGTCTATGATGTAATGCGAAACGCTGATACTGAAAGACCTTTTACCGGAAAATACTGGAATACTGATGAAAAGGGAACTTATTACTGTGCTTCATGCGGAAATAAACTTTTCCGCTCTGGCGCTAAATTTGCCAGCAGTTGTGGATGGCCAAGCTTTTTTGAACAGGATAATAAAAAAAGTGTGATTTACAAAAATGATAACTCTCTTGGAATGGAAAGAACTGAAGCGCTATGCGGTCGTTGCGGAGGGCATTTGGGCCATTTATTTGACGATGGTCCGGAACCAACCGGAAAACGCTATTGTATGAATTCGATTGCACTTGATTTTGTTCCTGACTCTAAATAAATACTGACATGAAAAATATATTTCTGGTTGCCCTTTTTGCATTATCCTTAAACGGATTCGCGCAAAATACAAAAACAAAAAGTACTTCAAATTTAGAAACTATTACACTTGGTGGCGGTTGCTACTGGTGCGTTGAAGCTGTTTACGAAAATCTGGAAGGAGTAAAATCTGTACTTTCGGGTTTCTCCGGAGGAAAAGTGGCTAATCCAACTTATGAAGAAGTTTGTACCGGAACAACAGGCCATGCCGAAGTGGTTCAGATTACTTATGACAAAAACGTGACGGATCTTAATGAAATCTTCAAAGTTTTCTTTACCGTTCATGATCCTACAACATTAAATCGTCAGGGTGCTGATGTTGGAACACAATACCGTTCTGTAATTTTTTACAAAAATGCCGAGCAAAAAAATGCTGCCGAAAGCATTATTACAGAATTAAACAAAGCAAAAGTGTACAACAGTCCGATTGTGACAAAAGTAGAACCTTTTAAAGCTTTTTATAAAGCTGAAGATTATCATCAAAATTATTATGCAAACAATAAAAACCAGCCTTATTGCAAAATGGTAATCCAGCCGAAAATTGAAAAATTTGAAAAAGTTTTTAAAGACAAACTAAAAAAGAAATAAAAGCCCTTTATATGGGTTAATCATTGCCGTCCATGAAAATGGACGGCTTTTTTGTGTTTTTTTTGGCCACGAATTGTACAAATTTGTACAATTCGTGGCAAATCATTTTATAAAAATAAATTCATATTTTTTTGTAATTTGCACCAATAAACGAATCAAAACCCACAAAATGAAGCAATTATTTTCATTCTTTGCCTTATTCATTACTATTTTACAAGTTCATTCGCAGGAGAATTTACCTCAGGACTATCTCTCCAAAGAATTTCATAAAAGCCGCAGAGAAGCTTTTAGAAATCTTATGCCCGCAAACTCTGTGGCTGTCATTTTTTCTTATCCTGAAAGAGTTTTCTCAAAAGACATCAATTACAATTATCATCAAAATCCAGATTTGTATTATTTATCAGGTTATAAGGAACCTGATGCCATTTTATTCATTTTTAAAGAATCACAAGAAACTGAAAAATATAATGAAGTTCTTTTTGTGAGAGAAAGAAATGCCAGTAAAGAAACCTGGACCGGGAGACGTTTAGGAATTGAAGGCGCAAAAGCTAAATTAGGTTTTACAACTATTTATAACGGAAAAGACTTTAGGGACTTTGTTATCGATTTTAAAAAATTCGACAAAATAATTTATGACAAAATCCCTACTGACATTGGCAACGATAAAACCGGATTTGATCTCTATGGATTACTGGAAACCTTTAAGACTAAATCTGGAATTACAAAAGAATATGAAACCTCATCAACAGAACTGTTTACCAACATTACAGACGCATTACGGGAAATAAAAACTCCTGAGGAAATGGAATTAATGCGCAAAACAGTCAAACTTTCCTGCATTGCCCACAACGAAGTCATGAAAGCCATTGGACCAGACATGAGCGAAAACGAAGCTGACGGAATTCATGCTTATGTTCACAGACATTATGGTGCCGAAGGCGAAGGTTATCCGCCTATTGTAGGTGCAGGAGCAAACGGATGTATTTTGCACTATGGAGCTAACAACAGTACAAAAATTGACAATCAATTATTATTAATGGATGTAGGTTCTGAGTATCATGGTTATTCTGCCGATGTCACGAGAACAATTCCGGCAAACGGAAAATTTACCGAAGAGCAAAAGGCAATTTACCAATTGGTTTATGAAGCCCAGGAAGAAGTTTTTAAAATTTGCAAACCGGGAACTTCAATTCAGGATTTAACTCAAAAATCAAAAGAAGTCATTGCTGCCGGATTAATTAAACTCGGCATTATTACAGATCCAAAAGATGTTAGAATTTACTATCCGCATGGCTGCTCTCATTTTCTTGGTTTAGACGTTCATGATAAAGGAAATTATATGGGCACCCTGAAAGAAAATATGGTTCTGACTGTAGAGCCTGGAATTTACATTCCGGCAAACAGTAAATGTGACAAAAAATGGTGGAATATTGGCGTTCGTATTGAAGATGATATTGCCATCACAAAAGATTCATATGAAAATCTATCCGCAGAATCTCCCAGAAAATGGCAGGATATCGAAAAACTGGCGACTCAGAAAAGTACTTTCAACGAAATGAAATTTCCTAAGATCTAATAGCGGATTTTTTTTAAAACACATAGAAACATAGATTTTTTTACAAACTAAAAAGAATATAAAAAAGAAACTCATTTCTCTCACATAGTCAACGATGCGTATCCAACCAAATGAAATGCCTTTTTTATGCATCTGCAAAGCTATGTTCCTATGTGTTAAAACTACGCAACACTTACATTAAAAACTGATTTTTCACGTACTTTGCATTCCTAATTTAATTTTAAAATGAAAGCACTTACCTTCTCTTCTTTCGGGAACTCTGATGTTTTAGAATATATTGAAGTTCCGAATCCTAAATTAAAAACAGATGAGATTTTAGTCGAGATGAAAGCTATAGGACTAAATTACGCCGATGTCTACAGACGAAAAGGAAACTATCACTTAAAAGGAACCCCTCCTTTTATAGCAGGTTATGAAGGCGCAGGAATTGTAGTTAACACAAACAATCATCCCGAATATAAAATTGGGGACCGTGTGGCTTTTGCCGATGTTCCTTTTGCAAACGCAGAACTAGTTGCCGTGAACATAAACCATGTTTTGCCGCTGCCCGAAGCTATTTCTTTTGAAACCGCTGCTTCTATTTTACTACAGGGTTTAACAGCACATTATCTGGCAACCGACAGTCATAAAACTGCCAAAGGCGAAACGGTTTTAATTCATGCTGTTGCCGGAGGAGTGGGTCAGTTTCTGACTCAGATCAGCAAATCATTAGGTGCAAATGTCATCGGTTTGACCTCATCTCCTGACAAGGCCAAAGTGGCCATCGAACAAGGCGCTGATCATGTTTTTCTATACAATGAAGATTGGAAATCGGATATTTTCAAAGTGATTCCAAATGGTGTTGATGTCGTTTATGATAGTATTGGAAGCACTTTGACGGATAGCTTCGAAGTTACCAAAGAATGCGGTCAGGTTGTTTTCTTTGGGATGGCGGGCGGCGATCCTGAACCTGTAGATCCGAGGATGCTAATGGATACTTCTAAAACTTTAACCGGCGGGGATTTATGGAGTTATTTAAACTCTAAAAAAGAACGAATCAAAAGGGCCAATCAATTATTTACCTGGATAATCGAAGGAAAAATTACACTTTCAGAACCAACTTCTTTCAAATTATCAGAAGGTAAATTAGCACATGATTATCTGGAAAGCCGAAAAAGTACCGGGAAAATAATTTTAATTCCGTAAATAATCATGTGAGTGCACCTTTCTTCTAAACTTTTCTACCCATTCTGTCATCCTGACCACAGGAAAGATCACATTAGAAACTCCGCAATCAAAATCACCAATCTTGTTGAATGCCGTGTATGATTTCTCGTCCCTCAAAATGACAGGATTGCAATTAATCCAGCCTACAACTTATTAACCTCAATCTTTGTCAATTCAGACAATTCTATAATTCTGCCTACCTCTCTTTTATTCGCCACAAAAAACAAATAATTATCGCCGTGCGTATCATAAGTCATTAACTCCAAATCATGTTTTTCTAACGCTGATTGAATATAAGGAAACAAATCATGACTATAAGTTTCTTCCGGATAATCGAAATTAAGGCCTTCGCCTATCATTTCTGAAATGAAATATTCTGCATCTTCAGGGTCGAATTTCCAGTCGCTGTTCCAGGCATCAATACTTTCGAAGAAATCCCATTGTCCCTGAACAATTTCGTGATATTCTTTATGTCCTTTTTTAAAATTCTTCAAAAGTTTCTTTGATTGCTTCTGAACTAATTTTTCATCTACATCTCCTCTTGAAACCAATTTTATAAACTCTTCAAAAGTTTCCTGTGTAACCTCAACCTCTTCAGGCAATAAATTTTCCTGTGAAGGAAGCTCAACACTTTCCGGTAATTCGATATTCAGATATTGACAAATTCCCTGTAAAATCCTTTCAAACTCTTTGAAACCTAATTTCTGAGCGTCATTTTTTGGCTCGTTTATATCAATAGATTCTGCATCTAATATTCCTTTTGTATAATCAAGGAAATAACTATTATTATAAAGCATTTTAAAATCGTTTGTTTCCAAACTATTCGTACAACAAAAGAAGACGACAAAATTATGCAGGATATGCTTCAGATACTTTTTGGCTTCCGGGGTTGGCTCTGTATAAAATTGAATATGAATATAATCGAATTCCAGCCCCTCTTCTATCTGTTCTTCAGAAATAGGTCCTATATTAATCTTTTTATAGATTTCGTTTAAAACTTCGTAGGCATTTTTAAAACCTGCCTTCTTAATTTCATTTTGTGCTTCTTCATAATCAAATGAACCCGGAAATGAATATAAATTCACTGAAACCGTATCGTGAATTCCCTTCATTTTAAATTCAATTTTATTTTCCTCATTATACAGATGCGTATAAATAGCATCCATAACATCAAAAGATACGATTGATTTTGGGTCGTTGTTTCTGCCAAATAAATCAGAAAAGATGTTTGTCATTTTAGATAGTATAATTTTTTACATCTAAAATAAGCATTTATTCCTCTGAATACTCAAAACTAGTATCCATTTTGTCGAAAGGAATAATTTCATTAATCAATTTATTTTTTTCAATATCAGTCAATAATCCTCTTGCATCCTCACTATAATTAGAAGATGAAATTTCATAATCAATAATTTCACGACTGAGTATGTCTTTCAGAATCTCTTGCTGTTGATCTGTTAAGTATTTTTTATGAGTTTTAAACATGTTATGAAGATTAACTATAAGTTCTTCATCGTCAGCACCTTCATTATCAAAACATGCCATATTTGTCAAAAACATTTTAAAAATAAAATCTTGTAAGTTTTTTGCTAAATATTCTGACTCGCTGCTATCATGTGAAAGAAAAACTATTGGTATTTCTCCATTATTTATTTCATTTAAGAAGAAACAATAATGATCACCTCCATAACTTTTTGCAAAAGGAATAAAATTAAATTCTTCCTTAATCTGACGATAATTTTCAGGATCTCTAAGTCTTTCGATTTCTTTGTCTACAGATTTCAAATTCAACGGTTCGAAATCGTAAGAATGCAAAAGTAAAGGCGGGTTCTCTTTTAATGTTGGATAAACTTCGGCATACCATTTTGGCCCATATTCTCCAACGTTAAGCATCCCGTCAGCGTCTAATTGCTTGTATAAAAGCGGAAATTGAAACTTGTATTTTATTTCGATATCTTGTAGTGTCATCTTTTAAAATTTTGAAATAGTACCATAACTTAAACCAAAAATATAGTATTACTTTTACTAAAAAAAAATAAATATAGTATTATTTTTACCGAAAAAAAACGGTTCACTATCTCAGCGTTTCTGCAATCATCAAAGCGCATTTTTCGCCATCAATTGCAGCCGATATAATGCCACCTGCATAACCCGCTCCTTCTCCGCACGGGTATAAACCTTTTATCTGCAGATGCTCGTAAGTTATTGGATCCCTTGGAATACGAACCGGAGACGATGTTCTGCTTTCCGGTGCGTGTAAAATGGCTTCGTTAGTTAAATAACCACGCATTGATTTTCCAAACTCTTTAAACCCCTCACGCAAAATCTGCGATAGGAAACCAGGGAAAACCTGTCCCATTTCTACTGAGGTTGTTCCCGGAACATACGATGTTTTAGGAATATCCGATGAAACTTTATTTTGTGTAAAATCAACCATTCGCTGTGCCGGAACTTTTTGGGTTTCTCCAGCTAAATGCCATGCTTTTTGTTCGATACTTTTTTGAAATTCCATTCCGGCCAAAGCACCAAATTTTGCAAAAGGCCTGAAATCTTCCAATTTTAATTCGATTACAATTCCGGAATTTGCCGTAACCTGATCGCGTTTAGATGGCGACCAGCCGTTTGTAACTACTTCGCCCGGACTTGTCGCGCAAGGCGCAATTACACCTCCCGGACACATACAGAACGAGTACATTCCGCGTCCGTTAACTTGTTTGACTATAGAATATGGCGCCGGCGGTAAATGTTCCCCACGATAATCGCAACTATATTGAATACTGTCAATTAATTGCTGAGAATGCTCTGCCCTTACTCCTAAAGCAAAAGGTTTGGCTTCTATAAAAATTTTCTTCTTATCTAATAGTTCAAAAATATCCCTCGCCGAATGTCCAGTTGCCAGGATTAGTTTATTAGCCAGAATAGTGTCTCCGTTTTGAGTAACAATCCCTTCAACTTCATTATTCTTTACCAGAATATCCGTAACCCGGGTATCAAATAAAACCTGACCACCAAACTCAATGATTTTTTTTCGGATGTCTTCAATAATTTTTGGTAATTTATTAGTTCCAATATGCGGATGTGCTTCTACCAAAATATCTTCAGAAGCTCCAAAAGCCACCAGAAGTTCTAATATTCTCGTAACATCGCCACGTTTTTTGGAACGTGTGTATAGTTTTCCGTCAGAATAGGTTCCTGCACCGCCTTCTCCAAAACAATAATTAGAATCTTCGTTAACGATATGTTCCACATTGATTGCTTTTAAATCACGGCGACGTCCGCGAACATCTTTTCCACGTTCGATTACAATTGGCTTTAAGCCTAATTCAATTAATTGCAAAGCTGCAAAAAGACCTGCCGGACCCGCCCCAACCACAATCACTTCCTGAGCCGAAGAAACATCCTTATAGACAGGCAGCTCTATTTTAGTTTCCTGAAAGGATTCTCCCTGTAAGTATATGAGAACTTTCAAATTGATTTTTATCGCTTTTTGACGTGCATCAATAGATCTTTTTAAAATCGAAACATGCTGAATTTCCTTAGGAGAAACCTTTATCTGTTTTGACAAATAGTCTTTAAGCAGCAATTCATTTGCAGCTATTTCTGGTGTTACCTGAAGTAAAAGTTCTCTTGGCATTATATTTTATTTATTCAATTAGCTTTTCTATTTATGAAAAGAACATGCAAAAATAGCATTTTGAAATGATTTTATGCCTTTACTATAAAATTTGCATGCAGATATAAACAGATTTTATATTTCACAAAAAAAACTTTAAGAACTCCTGTTTTGCCAGGTTAATTTTAAAGTTGACTTTATTCAACCGCAAAGCGCAACGTTTTTGTCTCTTATAGTGGATACATAAAGTAAAGTTCACAAAGCTTTATTTTTTAATTTCGCCAAGTCGCAGGGTCGTAAAGAAATAAAAACCTTTGTGTCTTCGCGAATTTGCGTGCGTATTAAACACAAGCTTAAAAAAACTTTGCGCCCTTTGCAGTTAATTCTACAGTAACTTTATTAATCTTCATAAAAAAGACTTTGTACCTTTGCAATTCTCAAACCTTTGCACCTTAAAATAATGTCTAGAAAAATAAAACTGATTTGGGATTTTCGTGGTCCGGCTTCTGCAAAAACAGCAGAACATCATGAGATCCATTTAAAAGAATATATAACAATAGAAAAACTTCCGCTAAATATTACAGGCTTTAAAGTTATCAATGATATGCACGCTATCGCTTTTATGGTTGTCACCGATGAAAATATGATTTCTGTAAGAGATGCTTTGAAACCACATCGTGGGGAAGTATTTGAAGGATAAAATTTCAATAAAAAAAAATCCAAGTTCCAGGCTATACATGCAATTGGAATTTGGATTTTTTTTTATTCAGCTTTTCAAGTCTGTTTATTTCAAGTCAAGTCTGTAATCACTAAATATATACGTATCATTATTTTTTCCGGACAACTTTATACTTTTAAATTCCACAGATTCTTCTCCTTTTACTTCATAATTATAAATATCTACGTCTTTAGTAGTTGCTGCAGCTTCGTAAAATTTCCCCGCTTCAGTCCACCATCTTCCTTTTTCTGTAAAAGTTTCAACTTCACAATTTTCTTTTGTGGTAAACATGATCACATAACTTCCGTCTTCAAATCGTTGTTGTATCCAGTGTTTTTCAATGCCCTCTATTTGTCCATCTTTTTCAAAACCTTTCCAAATACCAACTAATTTAGGATCTTGTTGCTTTTTATCAATTGAAAAACTAACAATTAAAACAGAAAACAATACTAAAATTGACGCTTTAAATAATGATGACACTTTTTTCATAGGGACTAATTGGTTGGAATTTCTATTGTTTTTATATAATCAGACAAAAAAACAAACATAAAAGAATCTAACTGTTTATCGGCTTTAAATTCGGCTTCTTTTTTCTTTAGAGCTTTATTTTCTCTTCCGGTTCCAGGATTATCAACTAAAATTTGACTATTGGAAATAGACTTTTCCAACATCATTTCTTTTAATTCTTTAGCTTTATTCCTGTACTCTTCTGTTCCTTTATAATATTTGAAATAATCTTTTTTGAATTTCTGAAACTCTTCTGCTGTAAATTTTTTCGACTTACTATTAATTCCGTCTTTTATTTCTATAAGATTATAGTTTTCATAAAGAGAACTATACCCCATATGAACATATTCAATTATTTTTCCCGATGCGCAAACTAATAAACCTGAATAAAAATCACAGTTAAAATTAGTTTTCATTCCAAAAATATCTTTATAAATAGAGATTAGATGAAAATCAGTTTTACCGTTGCTATTCTCTTTATAATCTTCCTTATAAATATTCTCAACAACCAGTTTCTCATCAATAAATTTAAAATAAGCAATATAACCTCTCCAATTTGCACTGGAAATAGTAGTTATTAAATTTTCAGGAATTGGATGTATCTTAAAATACTCTTCTAAGGGATTTGATTGTATTGCTAAAGTATCTTTTCCTATAATTAAATAATCCGGAACCTGCGCAGTTGCAAATAATTTAGCTGATACAAAAAAAAGAAAAAGAAAAATTACTTTCAAAAATCTCATAAAATCATTTTAGTTCGCTACTTCACTAATAAACTTAATTCGCATTAAGCGTAATTCGTCTATATCGTAATCACCGTCGAATTCTTTTAGCGCATCCTCGATTTTATCCGATTCTGATTCCATAAAGTAGTCATGAATTTCTTCCTGCTGATCATCGTCAAGCATATCGTCAACCCAGTATTTGATATTTAGTTTGGTTCCGGCGTAAACAATCTGTTCCATTTCTTTAATCAAAGCATCCATTGTTAAACCTTTTGCAGAAGCAATATCGTTTAATGACAATTTTCGATCTATATTCTGAATGATATATAATTTATTAGCAGAGTTTACCCCTGTTGATTTTACGACCAAATCGTCAGGGCGAATAATATCGTTATCTTCAACATAGCGACTGATTAAAGCTACAAATTCACCTCCGTATTTCTTTGCTTTTCCTTCACCAACGCCATGAATATTGTATAATTCCGTTAACGTAATTGGATATTTCAAAGCCATATCTTCAAGAGAAGGATCCTGAAAAACAACAAATGGCGGAACTCCCAGCTTTTTGGCTACTTTTTTACGCAATTCCCGTAACATTCCCATTAAAACTTCATCAGCAGTTCCGGATGATTTTGACGCTGTTACAATTGCCTCATCTTCAGACTCATTGTATTCGTGATCTTCAGACATGGTGAATGAAACTGGTTTTTTAATGAAATCCAAACCTTCTTTAGTGATTTTTACCACACCATACGTTTCGATATCTTTAGATAAATATCCGGCAACAAGAACTTGTCTCAATAATGCCATCCAGTATTTTTCGTCATGATCTGAACCTGAACCAAAAAAGGATTGTGTATCTGTTTTATGTGCTTTAATTACTGCATTTACACGACCTATTAAAGTAAACACAATTTCTTTTGATTTATAAATATGTTTGGTATCGCGAACAATTTCAAGCAATTTAACAACCTGATCTTTGGCTTCGACTTTATTTTTAGGATTACGAACGTTATCATCCATATCTGCCCCTTCGCCGGTTTCGCTATCAAATTCTTCACCAAAATAATGCAGCAAAAATTTTCGGCGTGACATTGAGGTTTCGGCATAAGCCACCACTTCCTGCAATAATGCAAAACCAATTTCCTGTTCAGCTACTGGTTTTCCAGACATGAATTTCTCCAGCTTTTCTACATCTTTATAAGAGTAATATGCCAGACAATGTCCTTCTCCGCCATCACGACCCGCACGACCGGTTTCCTGATAATAGCTTTCGAGTGATTTTGGAATATCATGATGAATTACAAAACGAACATCTGGTTTATCGATTCCCATCCCGAACGCAATTGTTGCCACAACCACATCTACGTCTTCCATCAAAAACATGTCCTGATGTTTGGCTCGTGTTTTGGCATCTAAACCTGCGTGATAAGGAACAGCGCTAATTCCGTTAACTTGTAAAACTTCGGCAATCGATTCTACTTTTTTACGGCTTAGGCAATAAATAATTCCGGATTTGCCTTTATGTTGTTTGATAAACCGAATAATATCCGATTCTATGTTTTTAGTTTTTGTCCGAACTTCGTAGTATAAGTTCGGTCTGTTGAATGATGCTTTAAAAGTATTGGCATCAGACATATCCAGGTTTTTAAGAATATCTTCCTGAACTTTTGGGGTTGCTGTTGCGGTAAGTCCAATAATAGGTACCTGGCCTAATTGTTTTATTATATTTTTCAGGTTTCGGTATTCAGGCCTAAAATCATGGCCCCATTCTGAAATACAATGTGCTTCATCTATAGCCACAAATGAAATTGGTACACTTTGCAAAAAAGCTACATATTCTTCTTTAGTCAAAGACTCCGGCGCTACATACAAAAGTTTGGTTAAGCCAGAAGTAATGTCTTTTTTAACTTGTGCAATTTCTGTTTTTGTGAGAGAGGAATTTAAAACATGCGCAATTCCGTTTTCTGAAGAAAGGCTTCTGATGGCATCAACCTGATTTTTCATCAAAGCAATTAAAGGAGAAACAACGATAGCTGTTCCGTCCTGAATTAAAGCGGGTAATTGATAACAAAGAGACTTTCCTCCGCCAGTAGGCATAATTACAAAAGTATTCTTTTTACTTAAAATACTCGTAATGACTTGCTCCTGCAAGCCCTTAAATTGGCTAAAGCCGAAATACTTCTTTAATTCCTTGTGTATTTCAATTTCGTTTGAATTCATTCTTTATATTAATGGTATTTTGTATAAATTTGCAACACATAAAGATACAACTTTCTTTTATACATACAAATTTTAAATATCCTGTTTTGATCACAAAAGAAAATATATTGGCAATTGCCAAGAAAACCATACTCTCTGAAAGTGAAGCAATTACAAAGCTAATTGATTTTTTAGACGAAAATTTTTACGAAGCTACGCAACGTATTTACGAAACTAAAGGTCGATTGATCGTTACAGGCATCGGAAAAAGCGCGATAATTGCTCAAAAAATGGTCGCTACTTTTAACTCAACTGGTACTCCATCGATGTTCTTACATGCTTCTGAAGCCATTCATGGCGATTTAGGCATGATACAAAATGAAGACATTGTAATTTGTATTTCAAAAAGCGGAAACAGCCCTGAAATAAAAGTTTTAGTTCCATTGTTAAAACGCTTTGGAAACATTTTAATTGCCATTACGGGCAATATAACTTCATCTTTGGCAAAAGGTTCTGACTATGTTTTGAATACAACGGTTGACATGGAAGCCTGCCCTATAAATTTAGCCCCAACAAACAGTACAACAGCACAACTGGTCATGGGAGATGCTTTAGCCGTTTGTTTGATGGAAATGCGTGATTTTAAACCTGAAGATTTTGCAGTGTACCATCCGGGAGGAGCATTAGGTAAAAAATTATTGCTTCGCGTAAAAGATATGATTGAGCATTCATTAAAACCAATGGTTACTCCTGAAACCTCTATAAAAAAAGCGATTTTTGAAATTTCAGAGAAAAGATTAGGTGTTACAGCTGTAATCGAAAACAACAAAATCGTAGGTATTATTACTGATGGAGACATTAGAAGAATGCTAAATGACAGAGATTCTATTGCAGATTTAACCGCGAAGGATATTATGTCAAAAAATCCTAAATTAGTATCTTCAGAAACAATGGCAGTTGATGCCCTAAATATTTTAGAAGATTTTTCAATAACGCAACTTATTGTTGCTGATAACGGCGAGTACAAAGGAGTATTACATTTACATGACATTTTAAAAGAAGGAATCGTATAATGGCAAAAAAAAACCTTGGCGAGATGTCATTTTTAGATCATCTTGAAGAATTAAGATGGTTGTTGGTTAGAAGTACAATTGCAATATGCATTATGGCATTTGTTACTTATTTTATTAGTGATTATTTATTTGATCAGATTATTTTAGGCCCAATAAGGCCTACATTTTTTACTTATGTCTGGTTTTGTGACTTATCTCATCAATTGGGTTTTGCAGACAGTATTTGCATCACTGAACTGAATTTCATTATTCAGAATACGGAAATGGAAGGACAGGTAAACATTTTTGTATGGATGTGTCTTCTTGCAGGTTTTATTTTAAGTTTTCCTTATATTTTATGGGAAATATGGAAATTTATAAGCCCTGCTTTATATGAGAAAGAACGTAAAAATGCAAAAGTATTCATCTTCGTTTCTTCGTTGCTTTTCTTTTTGGGGGTATTGTTTGGATATTATGTTGTAATTCCGATGTCTGTAAATTTCGTCGCAACTTTCTCTGTAAGTGATATTGTAAAAAACCAGTTTACACTGGAGTCTTATATGGGAATGGTCAAAACAAGTATTCTTGGCAGCGCCATATTTTTTGAATTACCCATCGCCATTTATTTCTTAACCAAACTAGGACTGGTAACACCTGCTTTTTTGAGAAAATACTGGAAATATGCTGTCGTAATTATTCTAATTATTGCTGCAATCGTAACTCCTCCTGATGTAGTAAGCCAGACTATTGTAGCGATACCAATGCTGATTATTTACGAAGTGAGTATCCTGATCTCGAGGATTGTTTATAAAAATAAATTAAAAGAAAATGTCTGATATCATAAACGAATTTAATGACTATCGTTCTAAAATGAACGAAAAATTACTTGCTGACAACAACAAAATTGTAAAGCGAATTTTTAATCTTGACACTAATGCTTATGCCCCCGGAGCTCTTGACGTAAAAACGAAGGAACTTTTAGGATTAGTGGCATCGGCAGTTTTACGTTGCGATGACTGTGTAAAATACCATTTAGAAACCAGCCACAAAGAAGGCGTTACTAAAGAAGAGATGATGGAGGCAATGGGAATTGCAACTCTTGTTGGAGGAACAATTGTTATCCCTCATTTAAGAAGAGCTTACGAATTCTGGGAAGCCTTAGAAGAAAGTGAAAAGTAGAAAATGTGACAATTTGATAATTCATTGAAAACGCAATAATTTGTTAATTCATTTATCTGATTGATTTTTTTACTTTTAATTTGTCCCTTCTAAATAAATTTTAAAATTGAATTTGAGTTATTTTTTTTTAACTACCTCATTTTCTAATTATCTAATTATCCAATTAAAAATGAAGCTAAGAGCCGATAATTTAATCAAAACCTACAAAGGACGAAGTGTCGTAAAAGGAATTTCTGTTGAAGTAAACCAGGGAGAAATTGTTGGACTTTTGGGACCAAATGGTGCAGGGAAAACAACTTCTTTTTACATGATTGTGGGATTGGTAAAACCAAATTCCGGCAACATTTACCTTGACGATTTGAATATTACCGACTATCCGATGTACAAACGTGCACAACAAGGAATTGGTTATTTAGCTCAGGAGGCATCCGTATTCAGAAAATTAAGTATTGAAGACAATATTCTGAGTGTTTTGCAATTGACTAAACTCTCGAAAGAAGAGCAGGTTAAAAAAATGGAAAGTTTAATTGAAGAATTCAGCTTAGAGCATATTCGCACCAACAGAGGTGATTTGCTTTCGGGAGGTGAACGCCGCCGAACTGAAATTGCACGTGCCCTGGCAACAGACCCGAAGTTTATTTTACTCGATGAACCTTTTGCAGGAGTTGACCCTGTTGCAGTTGAAGATATCCAAAGAATTGTAGCCCAATTAAAGAACAAAAACATCGGAATTTTGATTACCGATCACAACGTTCAGGAAACTTTAGCCATTACAGACAAAACTTATTTAATGTTTGAAGGTGGAATTCTGAAAGCCGGAATTCCGGAAGAATTAGTTGAAGACGAAATGGTTCGCCGTGTTTATCTTGGACAAAACTTTGAACTTCGTAAAAAGAAACTTGAATTTTAAGGAAGTTATATGTGAATGGTAAAAAGTGAATTGTAAATTACTTTTTACCATTTTTTCTTTTACACCAAAAATTATATTTTACCTAAATTACAGAATGAAGCCAGAAAAACCAACTCAGGAAGATTACGATAATTGGCATAAAAACCCAAACAATTGGTATCTGGGCTTCTTTTATTATAATCCAAAAGACAAAAGATTATTGCCTCCAAAAAGAATACAATGGATGGGTTACACCGTTAATTTTGCTAATCCTTATTCTGTATCACTTTTATTACCTGTATTCATCATCCTGGCTCTGATTTTGTCAAAATAAATCAGATTGTAATATATTGCAAACTGCCCGCTATTGCGACTAAAACTTATTCAACAGTTATAAATTGTAATTGCTCTAGATCACCGTTATAGATATTCACATCAACTCTGTGTTTGATTCCCGGCAAAGATGCTTTTTCTGTGAATTGCCAGAATAACCAATCATCTTCAATTTTTTCTCTGTAGAAATTGTAGTTGGCAATCCAAAATAAATATTCCCCAAATTCTTCTTTCAGGAAATCATCGTAATATCGTTCTCCGGTATAAATTATAGGGCGAACCTGATAATGTGCCTCGACTTTATTGAGCCAACGTTTCAACCCCTTTTTCAAACTGTCCAAAGGCTGGTTCTTTGGTAATCTTTCGATATCTAAAACCGGCGGTAAATCACCTTTTTTTAATTTTACTGTTTTAATAAAAAGATTCGCCTGCTCGATTGAATTTTCGTTTGGACGATAATAATGATAGGCACCACGCATGATTTTATTTTCTTTAGCACCTTCCCAATTTCGTTTAAATTGTCTGTCAACCCTGTCATTTCCTGCAGTTGCCCGAATAAAAACAAATTTTACCGGATATTTTTCATCTAAAATTTCAACCTCATCCCAATCCACATTTCCTTGAAATTCAGAAACGTCAATTCCAACTACTTTTCCCTTATGATTTTCTAAAACTTTGATATTTCGAACATCCGAAAGATGTTTATCTACCTCATCTTCATCTAAAACCTTATTTGATTTAAATCCGAGGTAATAAGCCAATCCATCACGATAATGATAAATTGTCCCTAAGAAAAGCAATACCAAAAAAGAGTATACAATAAAGCGAATTACTTTACTAAAAAAAGAGCGGCCTGGTTGAACTTTACGGGAATAAGAAGTTCGTCTTGTCGTTTTTCTTGCCATTCGAATAAAAACTACTTTTTCAAAAACATATTATTTACTATCGAAAGTAAAACGTAAAAAATAATGATTAAAGGCACTGCTCCAAATTGAAACAATAAAAGCAAAACAAAAGAAAGAGCCAGAAATACAATTTGCAAAGCATTATCTTTTAAATTAAACTTTTTAATTTTTAAAGAAAACAAAGGGATTTCGGCATTCAAAATATAAGCGCTACACAATGTAATTGCTAACAAAATCCATTGATTGGTTAAAATTTCAAGTATTATTAAAGAATCTGAGAATTTCAGAACCAAAGGCAAACTCAAAATAAACAGCGCATTTGCCGGTGTTGGTAAGCCAATAAACGAATCTGTTTGACGGGTATCGATATTAAAATTAGCCAAACGGTAGCAAGATCCCAAAGTCACGATAAATCCTAAAAAAGGAATAGCAGGACTGGTTCCCAATTCGTGTGCACTATTGACAAACATAGAATACATGACATAGCCGGGAGCAACTCCACTGGTCACCATATCAGCCAGGGAATCTAATTGCAATCCAAGTGGACTTGAAACTTTAAACAACCTGGCAAAAAAACCATCAAAAAAATCAAAAAAGATTCCTAAACAAACCATGTAAAAAGCCATTAAATAATTGCCCTCTGAAACAAAAACAATAGCGATACAACCACAAAATAAATTGATTAGTGTAATTAAGTTAGGAATGTGTTTTTTAATATTCATCTTTTATAAAATTTGATAATGGTAGGGGACAAATTTAGCATAAATAACGGTTTCTAAAAGGCGTTTTCAAAAGAGTTTTTAATTTGAAATTCTGACTTTGGCAATATTTATCAAAAGGAATAAATTTCCTGCGTAAAATATTATATTTTTGGTAAAAATTAAAACAGACTCCGGTTTGCTAAAAAATATCCGTTGAAGAAAATCTTAGTGCTTTTATTGTGTTGGAGTTGTACGCTACAGTATGCGCAAACTGTTCGAAAATATTCGAATGAATTTATGAATATTGGTGTGGATGCTGCTGCTTTAGGGATGTCGAGTGCGGTTACTGCTTCTACCAATGATGTAAACGCTGTTTATTGGAATCCGGCAGGTTTAACAAATCTGGAAGATCATCAGATTTCATTAATGCATGCGAATTACTTTGCCAATATTGCGCAATACGATTATATTGGATATGCAAGCCCTATTGATGACAGAAGTGCGTGGGGAATTTCGATGATTCGTTTTGGGGTTGACGATATTATGGATACTACTCAATTAATCGACAATCAGGGAAATATTGATTACAACAGAATTAGCTTATTCTCTACTGCTGATTATGGCTTTACTTTTTCTTATGCCCGAAAATTGCCTGTTGATGGTTTTCAATATGGTGTAAATGCAAAAGTAATCCGACGAATTATTGGAAAATTTGCCAATTCATGGGGTTTTGGTTTTGATGTTGGGTTACAATTTGAACGAAATGACTGGAAATTTGGATTAATGCTTCGTGACATTACTACTACTTATAATGTATGGAATATTGATGAGAAAGAGTATGCAAAAATTGCCAACGCTATTCCCGGAGAAAACAATACATTACCTGAAAGTACCGAAATAACGTTACCAAAAGCGCAATTGGGGATTTCTAAAAAATTTGACTTTCATTATGATTACAGCCTTTTAGTTGCGACCAACTTAAATATGCGATTTGAACAGACTAATGATATTATTTCTTCAAAAGTAGTAAGTATTGATCCTGCGCTAGGTTTTGAATTTGGCTATACTGATCTCGTTTTTTTACGAGCCGGAGCCGGAAATTTTCAGAATGTAACGCAATTAGACAATACCGAAAAACTAAATTTTCAGCCTAATATTGGCTTAGGATTTAAGTATAAAGGAATCCAAATCGATTATGCTTTAACTGATTTAGGAAATCAAAGTGCAGCTTTATATTCAAATATTTTTTCTTTAAAAGTAGATTTAGGTATCTTTAGATAATTTTTACAACTATTAAACTTCTTAAAATTTTAAATTATGAAAAATGTCATTTTCAAAAAAGCACTTTTTAGTTTATTATTATTACTAAGTTTTATTGGTTTTGGCCAAAATGTACCGTTGTCAAAAGAAGCCAATATAAGTGTTATCACTTGCGGACTAGGCAATGAAAGTTACACTTATTTTGGTCATACTGCTATTCGCGTTGCTGATCCGGTTAACAATCTTGATGTTGTTTACAATTATGGAAATTTTGATTTCTCTACGCCCAATTTTGTTGCTAAATTCGCAAAAGGCGATTTGCAATATTTTGTTAGTGTACGATCATTTTCTGATTTTATAAACGATTACACTAGTGAAAAAAGGAGTGTTTTTGAGCAAAAACTTCTTATTCCGCAGGATTCAAAACAAAAATTATTTGACAATTTAAACAGCACTGTTTTCTCTGAAGATCGTTACTATACTTATAAATTTATTGACAAAAACTGTACTTCGATGGTTGTTGATGTTATCAATAAATCCCTGAATGAAAATATTATAACTAAAAAAGGTGACACTGATAAAACATACCGATCGATTCTATTTCCTTATTTCGACGGACATTTTTATGATCAACTGGGAACAAGTATCATTTTTGGGACAAAAGTCGATCAATTGGGAACCAAAATATTTTTGCCTTTTGAGTTAAAGAATAGCTTAGAAAAAACGTCCTTTCAAAATCATCCTTTAGTAGCCAAAAGTACAACATTCCTAAATTTTGAAAAAGAAACACCCGGTTCGTGGTGGAATAATGTATACACGTATCTTTTTATTCTGCTTTTTGTTGTTTTGGCGCACAATAAGATAGTGGATAAAATCTATCTTTTAATTTTATCGTTAGTAGGAATCTTTTTTGTTGCTGTTGGATTTTATTCACTTCACCAGGAATTGGCGATGAATTATAATGTGTTATTATTTAGTCCGCTTTTATTGATTTTGATTCTTTTCTCTATTCTTAAAAATAAAAGATGGACGTATCGATTTGCCGTCTTGCATCTGCTTTTTTTAATCGTTTACACTATCTTCCTGATCAATAAAGCGCACTTTTGGATCGTTTTACCAATGATTATCACAAGTGGATTTGTTTTAGTACGAGTAGCTATTCGAAACAAAAAACGTATTCCAATTATTATTTAAAAATCATTGCCCACGGTAGAATAAAACAGTAGTAATAGTTTTAAACGTAATGCTTAAATCAAGAAATATACTGCGATGTTTGATGTAATACAGATCGTATTGCAATTTGATTAAGCTTTCCTCAATAGATTCTCCATAAGAATAATTGACTTGTGCCCAACCTGTAAGTCCGGGTTTAATAACGTGCCTTGTTTCGTAAAAAGGCATTACACGGGCTATTTCCTCAACAAAAAAGGGCCGCTCAGGTCTTGGCCCAATAACCGCCATATCTCCTTTTAGAACATTAAAAAACTGAGGTAATTCATCTATTCTTGATTTACGCATCATTTTTCCAAATGGGGTAATCCTTACATCATTTGAAGTTGCAAAAACAACCCCGTTAGATTCCGAGTTTTTAACCATGGTTCTAAATTTATAAATTTCAAATATGACACCATTCTTACCTACTCTCTCTTGTGTGTAGAACAAAGGACCTTTATTTGCCAATAGATTCCCAATAAAAATGAAAGGGATAAAAAGCACACAAATTATTAAACCACAGAAAGAAAATATAAACTCCAGTAAACGCACAAAAAACAAATATAATTTATTGTTATTACTTCTGCTAAAAGGGAAAAACCGATAAAAATCCCTTGCTATATAATGCACCGGAATACGTTGTGTTTTACTTTCATAGACCTGGGTATACTCACGAATAACATTTCCGGACTCTAATAAATGAAGTAGTTGCTGGTATAAATCCGGAGTGATTCCGTCTGTTTTCTGAGAGGCAATTACAATTTCTGAAACCTGGTTTTTAATTACGAAAGTTTCTAAATCATTCTTTTTAATTTCTTTTACATAATGAAAATTAGAATCTTCTTTTGAAATTGAGTCTGAATTTACAAAACCAATAATTCTATAATGAGGATCGACATTTTCAAGTCCCAGAACCAGTTCTTCAACCTGATTCTGATCACATATTAAAACGACATTTTGAGAAAATCGGTGAGATGCCAGAAAATAAACATAAAATAAGCGCCATAATAATAAGGTAATTAGTATTGTGGAATAAAATATGAGTATAATTAATCTTTGTTTGGGTAATTCCGGAGATAAAACCGGTGTAAATAAATAGGCTAAAGCCGAAGAAGTTGCAGTAAAAACGACACTTTGAAGAATTTGTAACTGATTACTGGCAACCTGCAAATTATACATTTCAAATATTACTCCGAAAGCATAAACGTAAACGAGTAACAAGACCATACTTAAAGAATTGTTCCGGTCAAAAACAAAATAATGATAATCAAATACTAAACTCAGTATATATAGGGCCAGTAAAATAAAAATAGCATCAAAAATAAGAAGCAGTATTCTTCTTTCCGAAATTTCGAAATGCATTTTAAAATTTGAAAACATTTATTCAGTTTGTTAGGGGCTTAAACTTGAGGCAAATGTATTATAAAAAATAGAACTTAATCGACGGAAATTTCTGTTTTTTCGGGAATTTTTACCTGGACAAAAAGGAGCGATAATGCGTATACAAAAGCCGGCGCTGCGGTACGCATTGCGGCGTGGTTAATGGTGAGTAACCAAAACATAAAAAAAGACAAAAAATACAAATGCTGTCTGTTGTTTACATAAACAACAAAAGGAGTCAAGAAAAGTATTAAAAGACCAAAAATACCAAACAAACCATGTTCACTTAACATACGGGTAATCTCATTGTGAGAAGCTGCATCTTCCCCGCCAAGCGTTTCTTTTCGAATTTCTTTACCCATACCGGCTCCAACGCCAAAAATGGGATTTTCTATAAAAAGTTTTAATTCCTGATTCATAATTTGTTCTCTTCCTCCCAAACGATCCTTCTTTTGTCTGCCTCTGGCGTCTTGGTTAGCGTAACGCTTTTCGATAAGTCCATTAGTTTGAAAAGAAGAATACGTCCAAATTGCAGCTGCCATAGTACCTGTAAGGATAAAAACCCATATAAACTTACTTTTTCCTCTAGAATTTGAATAAACATATAATAACAGCAATAAGCAAACAATCATAGCTACTGCCGTTATCACTCCTCCTCTCGAAAAAGTAACAATCCCTCTATAAGTTACAAAAATCAATAAAACTGCATTTAAAAGAATTATCCTTTTTGATTTTGAGAATAGTATTAATTGTGTAAAAAACACAAACATTCCTAAACCCAATGCCGTAGAAACCTGATTGGGGCCAAATCCTCCGGAAGTTTCGTAATTAGATTGTGTCCCGGTTACTACATCTCTAACGCTCGGATTAAATAAAAACAAATATACGGTTGTGCTTAATATTGGTAATCCCATAGCAACCAGCACATTCTGCAAATCCGAAAATAAAATTTTTCTTTTAAACATGTATATTGAACATATCGCGAGACATAAAGGACCAGATAAATTAAAAACTAATGACTTTTTAATATCTATAGAGGTATTAAAAGCTGTAGATGTAATTAAAATACCGGGAATCAATAGTATCAGGAAAAACCAATATATAAATGCATTGGTTGAGAAATTGCTATATACCATGCCTAATAGCATGAAAAAAATCACATTAACCTTTACAAATTCATTATTAAAATTCCCACCGGTCATTCGTAAAAAAACCTCAACACCAACTAAGTATGCAGCGACTATAAGAACCTCATTGTTTGCATTCTTAGTTCGATAAACAACAAAAAAGCCCACAATTGGAATTAAAAGAGCATATATTTTTGATAAAAAAGGAACTGCAAAAACAACTAAAGCTATTACCGCATGAATTATGAGTAAAAAGCTATAAGACAATTTTGTGTTTTTCATTTTCGTTTATTATTTTCAAACAGTAAAAGTAAGCAAAGATCTCAACCATAAAATATACTCTTTGACAATAATTGTTTCACTAAAATTGAAATGAACTTTCCGATTTAATGATAAAGCCATATCGTCTCTAAAACTTTTAGATAATATAAATTTTTCAATTGCACCAACAAATTCATCTAAGTTACCTGATTCCACCACTAATCCTTCTTTTTCAGAAGTAATTACTTTTGAAATTTCACCTACGTTTGTAGCAACTACAGGCAATTTATATAATCCGTATTCTAAAACAGCTAATGGAAGCCCTTCTGAAAGAGAAGGTAAAACTGCTATCTGACATTGTTCTAATGCAGAACTAACATTATTAGTTGTTCCGTAAAAGAAAACAGTTTCAAGAAGGTCTAGTTCCTTAACTTTTTTCTTTAATCTATCAGAATACGAATCCTCAAAATCTTTTCCAAAGAAATGAAAAGTCCAATCTGGAAATTTATCTTTTATCAAATTCGCAGCATCTATCAATAAGTCATGATTTTTTTGTGGACGCAAATTCGCTACACAAATAATTCTCTTATCAATCGATCCTTTTAATATCTGCTTTTCATTCGCAACAACATGAACTATAAAATTGGGCAAGTATACAATATTGGAACACCATAAATAAAACTTTGCCCAATCTTTTAAAGCTGAATTTACGGCTAGTATACCCGTAAAAAAAAGAGATCCTATTTTTAAACTTAAATTTTTTCTGGATGCTAAATCTTGTGAAATACCGTAATGGTCGTGCCAAATAATTTTGATTTTTGGCCAAGTGAGTTTTACTAAAACTGCAATAAAAAAAGAAGAACTGTGAGCATGAATTACATCTACCTGATTCTTTTTTAAATACTTCCGTAATCTAAAAACAGCCTGAAAATCTATTTTTTTCGTTTTCTTTAAAAATAAATAAGAAACGTTATCTTCAATTTGTTTTAATAACAATCCCTCTTTACGAGATACAACCAAACCTGAAAACTGTATTTTTTCTGATAACGCATTTGCATAATTAACTGCCATGCGTTCCGCTCCACCTGCATCTAATGAATCTATTATTTGTACAATTCTCATTTGTAAATGAGCTTTTTAATTTCGGTTTCAAAAACGTCTGTTGTATAATCTTGCGACCATTTAAGAGATAAACTGCTTTTTCTAAAAAAAGCTTTTTCATCTTTAAGTATTTCCTTTATTTGATCTGCATCTTCATCTAAATTCATTTCTAATAAAAGACCTCTATTGCCGTAATCTAACATAAACGGAACACAGGAAACTTTACTTGCAATAGGCAGGCAACTCCAAAACATCCCCTCGGCAATTGCTTTTGGCCAACCTTCGCTTTTTGAAGGTAAGATTACGAAATGACTTTTTTGATAAGCTTTTTTTAGTGTTTCTTTATCTTTATTTCCGTGCAAAATGATATTTTTTTCTAATTTATTTGTTTTAATATAATTTTCTAAATAAATCCCTTCATTACCTTCTCCAAATAAACTCAACGATGTATTAAAACCTTTATCCAATAATTTCTGAATTAACTGTATAGCATACAATGGGTTTTTACCGGGAGTGAGGCTTCCTACAAACATAAATTCGATTGTATCGCTAAAGTCTCTTTTTGTAATAATTCTTTTTTCAGACTCTGAGTAAGTAGCTGTAAAAAAAGGTTTAATATTTTTTGATTGATTATCCCAATTTCCATAAACTAAAACGTGCATATTTCTAGTCAGGAAAGTATTTTTTAAAATCCATTTTTGAATTTTATAAGTATAAGGTTGCCTGCTTTTAGGATCCCAATTTCCGGCATATTTAGCTGTTTTTGATTTATTTGGAAACAAAATCTGGACAAAACATCCTATTAAGCCCATATTACCGGGGCAACGCAAATGAATATGATCTGCATTTTTCATAGCAATAAATACGTTCCAAAAAATCACCGGCAATTTAAAAACGGAACGTAATGTATTATTGAAACTGGTAAAACTAAAGTCCGGTACTTTTCTAAAATCAATTTTCTCTTGTTGGTAAGCGATATCTATTGCTGTTGGCTCCCCAATTTTTAATGGAGCAACAATAATTACCTCATTAACATATTTGAACCAAATATTCATTTCGCGAATATAAGGGGCGTATCCAAAATATTCATCAGCATGCTGAATATGATTAACATGTGTAATTATGGCAAATCTCATTATTTAATATTTGGTTTATTAACTAATAGACACAGAAAACCAGTAACTCTTCCTAATGTTTCGCTAAGAGCCGCCTTTTTATTTTTTTCTGTCAATATGTTTGTAAACCTTATTAGGGTTAATAAAATTGTAATGAGGCTCCACTTCATTCGATCTTTAAAAACCGGATTCGGATTTTTCACCCGCCAGACATACCATCCATTTCTAACTACCATTTTACCATACTTATATTGATTTGGACGTCCTGACTCTGCATGAAAATGCGATAAATGGGCATTGGTATTGATAACATTTTTACCAAATTGTAAAGCTCTCAAACTAAAATCAGCATCTTCATACAAACCATATCCTTCAAAAAAATTAGAAAATTTAATATGATCAAAAACAATTTTTCTAAAAGACATTGACATCCCTATCAATAAATCGACATCATACACTTTTCCTGTAATTGGAAATCCGGAAGTTCTTCCATGCGAGTAACCCGGCATTTTACCTGAACCTAAATCTGATGCAAGTTTTAAATAATTCCTGACTACATTTCTTAAACCTTCCTTATAAAAATATCCTTCAAACAGATAATATTTTTTAGGATTATAGAAAACATTGGCTTCCTGCTGTTTCCATTTATATTCATTAATTGCCAAACCTCCAACACCAACAATATTAGGGTCTGTTTTGAATGTAGCTATGATTTGTTTAAAGTAATCTCTTTCTAAAACAGTATCATCGTCTAAAAAACAAACAACCTCAGAATCTGTATTTATTTTAGAGATTCCGTAGTTTCGTTGTTTTGTTAGGCCTCGATTTTCTTTAGAGACCAGAAAATAATCTAAATTATGAAACTTACTTTCGTCTAAAATAGTTCTTGTTTCATCATTAATGGAACCATCAATTATAATAATTTGATTTGGATGTAATACTTGTTTTTGAACCGATTGCAATAAAGCAAGTAATGATTCCGGACGCATATAAGTGCAAATGATCAATGAAAACTTCATCTTTTAATATTTTGTTGCAAAAAAAAGTAAATTGTTAGACCCTCTTAAACGATCATAGGCAAATCCTTTTTTTTCAGAGAACTCAGCTAATGAAATGATTTCAATATTTTTAAAATTATTATCATTTAAATGTCTGTACAAATCTTTTTTAGTAAAATAGTAACCTCCAAATCTCAATCCTTTAAAACCGGTTAATCGATAACCTACTTCGTTTTTTAAAAATGGTTTTAAAAATCTTCTCATTAAAAAATACCCTGTTTTCTGAGGGGTTCCTATTTGATTATGAACTACACCAATTATACAGCCTTTATCATTTAAAATTTCATATGAATTTTTAAAAATTTTATTTCTTTGTTTTTTATCTGTGACATATGTTAACATATTATTCATAATAGTCACCACATCAAATGCGTAATCCTTACTTTCAAATTTTGCAGCATCAACCACTTGTGTAATTACTACATCTGTAAGTTCCCAATTAATTAAATTCTCATTGCATTTCTTAATCATGTTTTCAGCAATATCTGAAGCAAAAACATGCCCTACACCAATATGTTTTATGATCTCAGGGATTTCTCTACCTGTACCACAGCCAAATACTTTGGCGCTTAGCTTTTTCTTGCCCTTTAAGTAAGAAACTACTTTTTCATACAGGAAAACTTCATAATTTGCAGAAGAAGAAACAGATTGATCTTGTGTCGCGATTATATCCTGATTTTCCCAAAAAACTTTATTTTCTACTTTCACTTTTGATTTTTTTAATTGATGCCAAAATTTTTGCCATTCTACTTTTATACGGTTTCAGATATTTTTCAAAAAATACATAAATAGAAAATAATATTCTATTGTTTACTAAATAATATATTGAATTCCCGGCTAACATTTGCTTTGTGTTAAAACCATTTTTAAACTCCTGTACTCCTTTTGGTCCGCCTAGCGATAAATTATAACCTTCGCACTTCTCCAAAAATGATAGCTTTATCGCCTCCCATTGTAACAAATGTCCAATAAGCAGATCCGGTTTTTCTTTTTTGGTACCTCCAAAAATATAACTATAATATCCTCCTGCTTTTATTATTAAAATAGCCCCCTTTAGCTCATTATCTTTACTTCCTGTAATAAACTTAGCATTATCTTTTTCAATTAAGGCAATTATTGTATCCTTTATATCATTCCAGTCCCTAAGTGCATAATTTGCTTTTCTGGCATTTTCTAAACACATTTCATATGCTTGCTTTATTTCATTATGCCCTGAAGCATAATTAATTGTGATTTGTTTCCTTTCTGCACTTCTAATATCACGTCGAACAGATGACTTAAAATCAACAAGAAGATCATCAATTGTATTATACTTTTTTAAATCCAGCCAATTTAAGCCTGTAAAAGAAAAAACATATTTGAAACGATTTCCTTTTTTAAAAATATTATTTTCTAAAAACTTGTTATAGTTTACTTGTGCCCCAGTTCCTGCTAAAGGAAATGCTAATTGCAAATAACATGTTTTTATTTTTTTTGCCCTAAGCGATATCGCTCCTATAAGTTTCTGTAAAATGAAGTTATTATCATTTAAAGCTAAAGGCTGATAAGGAACAATATAAAATTTAAAGAATAGAATTTTCGGAATTACGGCGCCAAAACCTCCAATTATTTCCTCGTTCTCTACCAATATCCCAATCTCAAAATCAAAACCATAAGATTGATAAGACTTTAACCAATCTGAAAAAATTAAGTGGCTTCCGTTATTATTTGTACTAACAAATTTATCCCATTTATCCAGCCAATATTTATCCTTTGTGAAAAAAATACTCATCAGACGAATTTTCTAAAAATTAAACCTGAATCATTTTTAACAAATACAAATCCATTAGAATCTATATCCAGAACTACTCTTTCAAATCCTTTCCAATACTCAACTAACTCTGTGAGTGTTGGATTCCAAATTTCCCTGCTTTTTATTTTTTCAGAAAGGCTGTTGAATCTTTCTTCTACTTTCAGATCTATTTCTGTTGGAGAAGAAAATAATTTACCCATATGATATTTCATAGGAACAGAAAAATAGGTATGAGCTATAAAAACACCTTTTTCACTTATTAGTGATTGCAAATTTTGTTCTGATAATGATTTTTTAAAATCCAGCATTTCTACAGTCTGAAAAATATAAAATTCATTTTCTGCAATGCTGTGTTTAAATAAAATTGGAGAATATTTTGCTAACTTATAAGGTTTGGTTTTATTAGTATTCCAAAATAAAAAAACTAAAAAAATGGACATACTAAGCTTAAACACATCTTTTGCTAAGGGAAAAATTGATTTTAACTTCTTCTGAAAAAACACTTTTTTAAAGTTAGATGCTGTGTTTTTATATCTCAAAATCAGATCTTCTTCATTGTAATAATGAAAAATAATATTCTTAATCATGAGCTGCGTTTTTTTTAGCCCACCCAGGTTTTTATTTCCTTTTAAAAAACTGGATAATGTAAAATGCATCGTATTGAACTGATTCAACACACCATTAGTTGCCGTTCCGGAATCTATATAGTTCCAGAGAGTATTAATTTTTTTTTCCTGTAAAATCTGTAGATAATTATTTTCGTCAAGATTGTTGCTTTTAAACAAAGAAAAATTATATGGCTGATACCCGTGATCTATCCAAACTTTAATATTATTTAATGGAGGGATAAACAGACCAAAATCTTTAAAACTTTCAGTATCTGATTTTATAGATTGTGAAAGCGAATGATAGCATAATTCATGTCCATCCTCATTCCATTTTAAAAGCTCTTCTTTTTGATTTTGAAATGATGCATTATCTTCTCGTTTTGAAAAATGATTCAGGAAAAATCCTTTTGTTATTTTTACCTCCTGTTTCTTGAAAAACTTTCTTTGAATTTCTAAGTTCTCCGGGGTATCAAAATCACAATGATCAGTAAAACAAGCAATAGCTGTAAAAGGTTCTTTTGACCTACTAAATTCAAGGGCTTCATTTTCAGGAAATAATAATGTAGGATTTGTGTTAATATCCAGCTTTTGTTTTGCTGAAGAAATTGTCTTTCTATTTTTATTCCCCAAATAATTTGTAATTGGAGAAGCAAATTCAGGATTAAATCGCCACAGTAGAACTTTTGGTGTTTTATGGTTTATTTCCCAGATACCGATTGTAAGGTTAGCCTGAATTATCTGGCCATTTTGAAGTTTTACAATTTTTGGACTAAATTGGTTTGCAATATAGGTTTTATTACATTTCTTCCATATATAATCATGATCCCTGAATTCTGACACGGGTTCTGAAAAAGTAAATTTTATATCAAATGAATTATAATCTGAAAGGTCAAATAAAGACAGGTCTACAGCAAGTTTAGCTGACTGATGTATATCAAGCTCAACTTCGTGATTCCCTAACGGGGTTATGATCGTTATGAATTGTACCAAAACTTATACTTTATTTTTCAATTGATTTGCCCAATACATACTTTGATTCCATTGTTTATTAAAATATAATAAATAACGGATAGGATTTTTTATAGACTGAGATTTATAAAACTTAATAAGCAAGGTAGTTTTATATCCTTTCATTTGCTCTTTGCTTAAATTCAAAATTTTGTACAGCATTACTGTTGGCGAGGGTTTTGGCTGAATTACATCATCTTGCCATTGCAAGACCGGTTTAGTTCTAAAGCCTCCTACCGGGGCTTTGAGATGTAAAATTTCAGGCTTTGGAATGTAAATAATATCTAAACCTGCGTTGCGTAACTGCATTCCAAAATCTGTATCTTCACCATAGCCAAATTCAAATCCTTTTCTATAAGTAAGATTCTCTAAGAACTTATGTTTTACGATACTGCAACCTGATCCAAAAATTTCCCATTGTATTTCTTTTAGATACTTTTTATTACGATCATAATCTCCTTCATAACAGGCAAAGGTAATTTCCTGAAGTCCAAATTTACGTATTTTGATAAATGCCTCTTTCAAAAACGAATTATTAATTCTAATGTCATCATCAGCCATAAAAACCCACTCATTCTTTGTTTCAGCTAAACCTAGATTCCTTGCATTACAAGCACCTGCCTGATGGGTAAAAATGTGTTTTATTTCAAAAGGCCAACTTTCGTTTCGAAGATAATTAAGTTCAGAAACACTTTCTAAATTAGGATTTTGCTCTATAATAATTATTTTTTTAGGCAAATGTGTCTGTAAAGAAAAATCTTTCAAAATATCATACAAAAAATCTTTCCTCCCAATAGTTGGAATAATAACGTCTATATCTTCTGTTTCAATTGTTTTTTTAGAAGACTTAACTTCTATGGTACTTAAAACTTCTTTTTTTAGATTTCTTTTCGAATAAAATAAGCTAAAAACTAAAGGCAAAAAAGCAAGCTTTCTTTCGTATAAAAATAAATTCAGAAACAATAAAAATACCCAATGTGCTTTATAATGTTGCTTTACAAATTGAAATAAAACGTATTTGTTATTTTTTCTAATTTGAGTTTCATCAAAAAACCCCCTCAACAAAAGTGGTTCTGAATAACAAAAAAGACCATTATCCATGGCTAATTTTGCTATAGAATGCAAAAAATATTCAAAATTATCTGATGTTGGAATCGAATTTTTCAATTCTAACAACACTGATGCATGAAGACCTCCTGCGCAACTGCTCATTTGCCATGTTGGGTACGTAACTTTTTTATTGACTTTTATAAATGGTGATTCTTCAACATAACCAATAGCATCAGAAAGTAAGAAATTAGCAAATGGATTATAGGAAGCCATAATTTTTTTATGATGAAAAACATCGTGAATCTCAGACAAGTTCAGATTTGATTTTAAATCATAATGACACCAAACTAATAATTCGTTGGGATTGCACACAGCAATTTCAACAAGAACATTTAAAACATTGTTAGTTGAAAAATTAAGGTTTTCTTTTTCGCTAACTGCCTCTACCACTTTATTATTGTGATGATAAATAACAATCATTATCTGTTTTGGTGTTGATTGATTATTTTCTGATAAAATTCAATATTTTCAGTTACAATCTTATTAATATCGAATTTATCTTCTACTCTGGTTCTGGCCTGTTCTCCTATTTTTAAACAAAGCGAATCGTCTGTAAGTAACTCCGTAATTCTCTTAGCAAATAAATCATGCTCTGCAGGATGCACTAAAAAACCACTTTCTCCATCCACAATAAGCTCCTGAGCCCAACCAATACTACTATTCACTACTGCTTTTTGCATCGCCATAGATTCTATGGTTACCATGCCTAAAGTTTCTGCAAAAGTTGGAAACACACAAACATTTGCGTTTTTAATATAATTCTCAACTTCGTTGTATGGAATTTTCCCCAGATACTCCACATAACTCAAATCATCATCTTTAAATTGATTTTGCATCAATTGCCATGTTGAATTTGAATTTGTTTTTATATCATAAGCATCACTCCCAATTAAAACCAGTTTTGCCTGAGGAAATTCTTTATGTACTCTATTAAAAATTTCAGGTAACTCTAATACCCCTTTTTTACGAATTAGAGTTCCTACGTACAAAATCAATCCTTTTTCATAAACTTTAGGAAAAGCGTTTGTGAAATTCTGCAATTCTATTCCGTAATGAATCGTTTTTATTTCTTTATTTTTTAATTTAAAAATTTTCCGGGAGAGTTCACCTGCAAAAGTCGTTGGTGCAATAAATGCTTTTGCCTGATTTAAGGCAAGTTTTTCAGACCAGTAATTTTTAAGCTTTTGTTTTCTGTTTTCTAAATTACAGAAATAGGCATCGCTGCCATGAAAACGGATTACTAATGGAATTTTGAATTTCATTAAAGCTGTTATTCCTGTCCAATCAGGTGCTTCAATAATATTTATGCCTTTTTTAGCAATTGTTTGATTTATGATTTTTTCTATTTTTTTTCTATTAAAATAAAATTTAAAAAAAGGAAATTGACTATTCGTTAAGCTATAAATCGTTACATTATCTTCTTCAAGAATAAATTCTTTTTTTTGACCATATATAAAAACTGAAACCTTAATATCCAACACATTCAGTTTCTCGACTAAGTTGTAAACACTTGTACCTAAACCACCATCATGACCAAAAGCCTTATGTGGATAATGAGATACTATATAGGCGACATGTAATTTTACTGCCATATTTATTTTTTTAACAAGAACTTTTTAATTCTTTTTTTTAATTGGATTTTTTTTCTCTTTATATATTTTTTAAAACTATAACTATAGCCACCAAACTCTAAAAGTTTTCCACCTGAGAAATTTATCCAAATTTCATCAGAACTAAAATCGTTTGAGAACTCTTCTCTTAAATCATTTCCTTTTTTCAAAAAAATAGCTGAAGTATTTTTCCTTCTCTCCACTTTTTTCTTAGGAAAAGAAAAAATAGCAGAGAATAATCCAAAGTCTTTTTGAACAAACAACTCATCATAATTCAACTTCCTGGAAACTTTAAAAGTTTTGTCTATAGTATTAGTAACCAACTTAACTCCTGGTTTATTTATTTGTAACCAACTATAATAGATTAAAAATGGAGGTAGAAAATAATCTCCTTTTAAGATATAGCTATCTTTTGATGAGTCGAATTCATTTTCCTCAAAAGTAACTGCTACATCAAAATAATGTAAAACATAGTTTTTAATTATTTCCTTATTTTTTTTTGATCTTATATAAAAACCTAAGTTATCTAATTTAAGTTTTACATCTAAATGATTATACTTTATCCATCTGTCAGGATAATAATCTTTATCATTAAGTTCTAAACTTTTCAATCCGTCAAAATTTTTAAAAGGCCTTATAACTTTTGAGCCTTCTTTTTCTCCCAACCATGCTGACCACCAGGAAAAAGTAGAATTACTAATTATAAAATCATCACATAATGACCCCAAACATAACTGTTCTACTTCATGTAATCCCTCTCCAAAAAATACATTTTCCAAGAATGAAAAATGAAACTTACAATATTTAATATCATCACTTAAAACAATTAAATTACAGGACTCCCAATCCGGTAAAAATTGCACTAAACTGTTTAAGTAAAAGTTTATTGGTAATTGAAGATAATCAGGATGATTCACAAAATCTCCTCTTCTTATAGAAATTAAAATCGTTCGTTTAACAAATGCCTTTTGATAGGAATTTTTAAGCGTCCCAATTAAAGAAGCCGAAAACTCAAAATAATACTTTGCCAAAGATTTATCAAAATATTTTTCAGTTTGAAGCCAACCGGAAAGATCATAGTTCTCTGTCCCTAAATCTCTATGATAGTAATTATATTCTGTTTCTTCAATAGTTATAAAATGAGATAAATCATTCTCTAACAGAGGTAGCTTATTTTTAAAATAGTGTTGATACTTCCAGTCTGGAAAAACATAATCCTGTTTGTTTTCGATAGCCACGCCAATAGTCGAAGCAATTTGAAAAAGCTGATTTCCCAGATTCCCTTTTTTTCCTAATTTACTATATGTTATCATTTTGTACAAGTACTCATTATAAATACCCTATCTTACTTATTAAAAAAGTCTTTTAATATTCTGGCTGTAAAAATTTTAGCTCCTGCATCATTCATATGTCCGCAAGAAGAGAAATACTTATCTTCAATTACTACATTTTCATAATTATGAATTTCCGGATAGGCTTTCTTTACCTTATTAAAGTAATCCATCCCTACAACATTTTCGCACATTGGGGTCATTACAGCTATAAAATTTATGTTATTATCTTTGCAAATCTTTTTTATCTCTTCATAATACTTATTATGCGGCAACGGATTCAGATTTACAATATTATTTTTCATATTCCCATTTTTATGCTTCTCTAAAGGATAATAGCCTAAATTATCCAAAGCATTTGTCTTTTTATGAAATCCTGTAAAAAACATTTCTCTAAAACCAATTTTGCTGTCATATTTAATATATCTGTAAAATGGCAGATAATTCATTTCTTTAAAATCTTCCTGATCTTCAAATTGATTTCTAATTGTTACAGAATTATGAATATAAGGCAAAAACTTAGCTGATATTGCTTCTGATTTGTGTTCTATTGACAGATTAAGATCTGCTTCAACAATTACATTTTTAATTACCCATTTTCTTTCAATCATTAATTTCAACATTAATGAAGCTTCAAATAAATGAGCTGCACTCATACCATAATTAAATGTTTTCAGGCCTTTATCCTGAAACATTTGAGCTACAAAATGATTATTAGCCCTAGATGAGCCTAAAATTATCACATCATATTTGGCTGCTTTAGAAGTAACAACTGTCTCTATTTTTCCTCTATCTTTAGATTGCATATAAACCGTAGTATACAATCCGTCAAGTATAAAAGCTATGACAGCCGTCATCAAAATAATTTTGACTAAATAAACTAAAAACTTTTTCATTAAAACTGAAAATATATAAATTCTTTATAATCTGAAAAGGTTCCAAAAGCCATTATCGCCAATATGGCCAATGCAACTTTTATCATGCTTCTTTTTCCCGAAAGGGGTTCTATTTTAGTTCGATTATTCCATTCAACTAAAACAAATATTCCAATCATAAGCAATAGTTCGTAGTTATAACGATCATTTTCGAGAAATTGAAATCTAAAATTTTTATTAGTCACTATTCGTTTTAAATACAAAATAGCATCTGTAATCGTTCTGGCCCTAAAAAATACCCAAGCCAAACAAGTAATTAAAAAGGTATAGAAAATACTCAGAATTACTTTGACAGAGTTAAAATCCCAGGAAACTTTTACTGTATCAATATTGTTTCGATTACTATTTCGTAATAATAACGGCAAAAAATAAACTGCATTTATGAATCCCCAGGCGACATACGTCCAACTTGCTCCATGCCAAAATCCGCTAACAACAAAAATGATAAAAGTATTTCTTATTTTCATCCATAGTCCACCTTTACTTCCGCCTAAAGGAATATATAAATAATCCCGAAACCAGGAAGAAAGCGAAATATGCCAACGGCGCCAAAACTCAGCAATATCTCTCGAAAAATAAGGATAATTGAAGTTTCGTAATAAATCTAAACCAAACAATTTTGAAACTCCTAATGCAATATCTGAATATCCTGAGAAGTCACCATAAATTTGAAAAGCAAAATACACAGCTCCCAAAATAAGCGAAAGAGAGTTCATCGATGTATAATTATCAAAAATAGCATTCGCATAAGTAGCACAGGTATCTGCAATGACCACTTTTTTAACTAATCCCCAAATAATTTGGCAGACACCGTCTTTAGCTGTTTGAAAATTAAATTCCCGTTTTATTTTTACCTGAGGCAATAAATGCGTGGCTCTTTCAATTGGCCCCGCAACTAATAACGGAAAGTAACTTACAAACAAGGAATAATCAACAAAATTATATTCGGCTTTTATACGTTTGTAATAAATATCGATAACATAGGATAATCCGTGAAACGTGTAAAATGAAATTCCAACCGGAAGAATAACATTTAATAGAATTGGGCTCGCCTTTACTCCAACGGAATTTAATAGGTCTGAAAAAGAAGAAGCAAAGAAGTTATAATATTTGAAAATTGCCAGAAATCCTAAATTAACAGAAATACTCAGCCAAAACCAAAATTTCCGATTTCTTTCAGACTTTCCTTTTTCAATTTGAATTCCGGTATAATAATCTAAGAAAGTAGAAAATACCAATAGAAAAAGAAATCTCCAATCCCAACAAGAATAGAAATAATAGCTGGCGACAATTAATAAAGCATTTTGACTGCTTTTATTTTTATTAAAAACAAACCAGTATAAGAAAAAAACGATTGGCAAAAAAACAGCAAAAGCTATCGAGTTAAAAAACATAAATTAATTTAAAATTGTATTAATCTTTATTGAAATTTTTTTAGAAAAAATAGTAGAACCAACTTCGTTCAAATGAAATGTATCATAATAATATTCGCTATGATTAGACATTTCATCATAAGCCATATCAATAAAGATGAAATTTTTATATTTTTTTTGAATCAAATTTAATTCTTCAACTATTGATGCTCTTTTAAGGTCGAAACTTTTAGTTAGCCTAAGTTTGTACTCCGGCATCCAGATAAATACCATTTTTGCATTTTTGTCTAATCTTGAATTATAAAAATTAAACATTTCATGTAAACGTTCTATTTCAAGTTCATTTTTAGCTTTTACATCTATGTTGGAGAATTTTTTCAGATTATGGTAATCTACTTTAAATAATCTGTCTTGCGGGCAATAACCTAGAATTGTTTTACTGTTTTTTTTAACCGAATTTGAAAAGTTGGCAACTATTCCTTCTTCAAGTAACTTAAAATTTTGATTGTACTTTAACAAGGGAAAAACCTTTAAATAAGTGATATTTTCATCAAATTTCATTAGTAAAGAATCGATACTTTTATTATAAATAATGGGATAAAACTGCCATTCATCCGGAAGTTCTGTATTTTTTTGAAAATGGGCAAGATCAATATTTTGAATTATCAATTTTGGTGGTTTATTACTTTTAAGATAAATATCGAATTTAGCTTGCTGCAAATTGTATCCTCCGGCATTAAAACTCAGGTTAAAACAGGTCAAATGAAGTTTATTTCCAATTATAACGGGATTATATCCAACAAATCCGCGCGAAGATCCATTAATAATAATATCACTATTTATTTTACCCTCGACAATATTTTGCCAATCATTATATTGAGAGTTTTTAAGATTTCGAAAACCTCTATCTGAAAGATATTGTATAAAAAAAGCAATTATAAGCGTGATAACAACAATTTCGATCATATATTTTAAAAAATTTTTCATTAAAACTGATCTTAAAATTGAAAATAAATAAACTTACTCTGAATATTAAATTCCCCAAATAATAAAATAAATATAATCGTTGTTACTATTTTAATCCTGGACAGTTGACCAAATAATGGACATTCTTTATTTCTATTATTCCATTCTAATAAAATCAAATAGGGTAAAATAATTATAATGATGAAGCTTAATTGTTCTTTTAAACTACTCCTATTAAAGCTAAAATCTGTAATTCTTCTAATATAATCGAAAGCCATAGACAGGCTCTCAGATCGAAAGAAAATCCACGCAAAACAGGTTATTCCAAAAGTAATTAAGATGTTTACAATAGTCTTTAACGAAGAAATATGCCATGAAACGGTTATTTCCTGAAGATATTTTTGATTTCTTTTTAATAGTAATGATGGTAAAAAGTAGACTGCATTTATTAATCCCCAAAAAATATAGGTCCAACTGGCTCCATGCCAAAATCCGCTTACAACAAAAATGACAAAAGTGTTTCTAATTTTCATCGATAGCCCACCTTTACTTCCTCCTAAGGGAATATACAAATAATCGCGGAACCAGGAAGAAAGTGAAATATGCCATCGACGCCAAAATTCAGCTATGTCCCTTGAAAAATAAGGATAATTAAAATTTTTCAATAAATCTATCCCGAACAACTTTGAAACCCCCAAAGCTATATCTGAATATCCGGAAAAGTCCCCATAAATTTGAAATGCAAAATAAACTGTTCCCAGTACCAATGAAAATGAATCCATTGAAGTGTAATTTTCAAATATATTATTGGCATACATTGCACAATTATCTGCAATAACAACTTTTTTAAATAAGCCCCAAATAATTTGACTAATTCCCTCTTTAGCTTTTTCTAAATTAAATTCCCTCTTTACTTTTACCTGAGGCAATAAATGTGTGGCTCTTTCAATTGGCCCCGCCACTAAAAGTGGAAAGTAACTTACAAATAAGGAGTAATCTATAAAGTTATATTCGGCTTTAATGCGTTTATAATAAATATCAATAACGTATGATAATCCGTGGAAAGTATAAAAAGAAATCCCAACCGGAAGAATTACATTCAGCAATATTGGACTTGCTTTAAATCCTAGCACATCCAATAAATCGGCAAAAGAAGAAGCAAAAAAATTGTAATATTTGAAAATACCTAAAAACCCCAAATTGACAGAAATGCTAAGCCAAAACCAAAATTTTCGACTTTTTTCTGATTTCCCTTTCTCTATCTGAATTCCGGTATAATAATCTAAGAAAGTAGAAAACACCAATAAAAAAAGAAATCTCCAATCCCAACAAGAATAGAAATAATAACTGGCAACAATTAGTAAGGTATTTTGGGTGCTTTTGCTTTTATTAAAAACAAACCAGTACAAGAAAAAAACAATAGGTAAAAAAACAGCAAAAGCTATTGAGTTAAAAAACATAAAATTATATTGTTTTTAATATAGAATCAATACGATCCCAAATATTCTCAGATGCAAGAGTTGGATTTTTCCCTACGACAATTTCATACCATTTTTTACCATCCGGTACATTGGATAATTTTTTATCTAAAATTTGTTTTACCTGATTTTCTAAATTTGTTTTACTTGTACAAAATATTGCCGCTTTCTCACTAGGCATACTTCTAAAATGAACATATTGGTAATTCTGGCCTATGTCTCTGATCCCTTTTTTTAATTGTGGCTGTTCGTAATTAAAATAAATACAGGGCTTATTATGTGCAACAAAATCAAATACGGTTGAAGAGCATACATTTGTTACAAACTCTGAATGAGCACAAACATTATGCAATAAGGCAAGATCCTGTTTTGTTGGCAAAATTTCGTTCCAATTTTTCCCAACCTGTTTCCATAACGGATCCAAAACCATTATTACATCTTTATAAGAATCAAGAATGGCATCATAACGATCCGTTGTATCTACAGGGCATTTACGATAAATAACCCCAATGTTCTCGCCTTTTTTATTTAAATTCCTGACAGCATTTGCTAAATCTTCCAGATAATATTGATCTAGAGGTGATGTTGTTTCATCATCTCCTGAAAAACAAATGTATCTTTTAGAAGCATCTATGTTGTTTTCTTTAAAAAACACTTCTCTATTTTTAAACAACTTGTTGTCATAGTGAGGTTCAAATTGCGGTGTTCCCGTTACAAAAACCTGGGATGCTGTTACAAACGGATAATATTTTAGAATTTCTTCTTTCATTAAATCACTCCAAACAAAATAGTAATCGGCTTCTACTACTTGCATAGCTTTGGGCACATTATCCCAAGAATATACAAAAGCAACTATGGGAATATTAAGATCTTTGGCTGCCAATAGTGCACTAATGGATTGAGTCGCACGTTGAGTAGTACAGAAAATCAAATCTGGTTTATGCTCCTCTAATTGCTTTTTGCAGTATTGGTACTTTATAGTCGAACGTTCAAGAGTATTAATGCGTTTTCTAATTCTTATAATTCCTTTTTCTGATGAATTAAAACCAATCAATACCTTCGTATACAGTGTTTTTAAAGTGTTCTTTAAACCATCATAACTAAAAGGAAATTTATAGGTTTCATATACTTTGTCCTTAAATTTTTTTTGAGAAACATTAAGTTCAATATGCTTTCTAACTCTGGAATAAATAGGCGTTAAAGGATGTGTTTTATGATTTTCAATTTTGACCTCATCATATCCCAACTGATCTTTTAAAGAAAAAACTGTATTATTCCAATAAACAATTTGATAGTCCTTTTCTTCTCCTATTTCTTTAAAATCTGTAAAAGCGAAATTACGCAGTCCAACCCCATCCGGCAGAAAAATAAATATCTTTTTTTTCATTATAATAAATCGAATAATTGAAACTTAATAAAAGTTATGTCCTTAGATCCACTATTATTAATTAACCTTTTTATTTTTAAGCTTTTCCCTTTGTACCTGCTCAATTGGAAGAATGTCTGATTTTTTAAAAGTTAAAGCATGATAAACAGCATTTAAATCACGGGACAGTTTACGCAAACCCATAGGCTCCAAAGACGCGGCATGATCTGTACCTTTCCAGGTTCTGTCTATGGTGTAATGTCTTTCGATAACGTGAGCTCCTAAGGTATAAGCTGCGATGTCTACTGCAATACCTAAATGGTGTCCTGAGAAACCAATATGCTTTACTTTGTCTTCATATTTTTGTTTCAGTAAATTAATATCCAACAGGCAAACATCCTCAAAAGGAACAGGATATCCAGAAGTACAATTATACAAAACAAGATCTTTATTTCTTCCTTTTTTGATAAAATAATCTACTAAAATATCGGTTTCGTCTTTTGTGGTCATTCCGGTTGAAATGTGAATTTCTCCGGAATAATTATCACATAGCCATTCCAACATGTCAAAATTATTGTTACATGCCGAAGGAATTTTAATAAATTCAGGATTTAATGAAGTAATTTCTTTTGCTGAAGTTGTATCCCAGACAGAAGTTGAATATGTAATTCCTATTTCCTGGCAGTATTCTTTTAATTCACGATGCTGATCAACATTGAACTCTAAATACTCTCGATGTTCTCCGTAAGTATTTCCGTATGAATTTAAGGCATTAGGATGCGGAGCATGGTATTGTTCCTCTGTTAAAAGTTCTCTGTTATTACGTTTCTGAAACTTAACAGCATCTGCATTTCCAAAGATTTTAGCAATTTTAATTAATTCTTTGGCTATTTCCATTTCCCCTTTGTGATTGCATCCTATTTCGGCAATAACATAAGGTTTTTTATACTCTTTCATAACGTTTATTATACTTTAATAAAATTTCACACGTTTCTCTAATGGCTCCATTTCCTGAAGCGTTTGTTAAAATGTAATCTGCATTTGCCTTAACCACATCCGTTGCATCTGCAGGAGTAAATGACCAGCCAACAGTACAAATGTTTGCAAGATCATTAACATCATCACCTACGTACGCAACGGCGCCAAAACTACTATTTCTCTCTAAAAGAAATTGTGTTAAAAAGGAAAACTTATCTTTAACACCCAAAAAAGTGTGTTTTATCTGCAATTTCTTCATGCGCTGCGCTACTAAATCAGAATTTTCTGAAGTCATTACAAGTACTTCAACCTGATTTTGTCTGATTATTTCTAATCCCATTCCGTCGCGCATGTCAAATTTTTTCGCCATTTCGCCTTCTGCATCATAGTAAACACAGCCATCTGTAAAAACACCATCAACATCTAACACTAAATATTCGATTCGCTGATGTACTTTCTTTTTTTTCTGACGATCAGCCAGCAGATTTTCTATAATTTCCCAATCAGACAAACTGTCGATTTCAACGAGAGATTCTTCATTCATTTTTACCAGTCCGATTGTGCCGCTTACTCGGTTTTTTGAACTTAAAAAAGCCTCTTTTGTAGTCGCATAAACTGCTCCGTTCTCCATCAGTAAGCCTTCGAAGTCCTGACGTCTGGGTCTATTAAAAACATCATAATTTTGTGGAGTTCCGTCAGTATTCCAAATAAAACGATGTGTGTTTACAACTGTTAATGCTGAAGTTTTATTATTGATCAGAATTTCATTTAATGAAGCATTAATATCTTCTGAAGTTGTCATGGGTGAAGTTGCCTGTAACAGGCATAATAAATCAAAATCATTTTTTACAGTCTCGGCAAATTCTAATAAAGCGCTTTCTGTAGAAGCAGTATCTGATGCATTTTGATCATTACGTAAAAGTGCTTTAACTTTTGATGCCCAATGATATTCTCTATTTATAAAATCAATTATATCCTGATCATCCGTAAATACATATACTTCATCTAATTCTGAAAAAATAGCAGCAGTCAAAACCCACGAAAAAAGCGGACGTCCTAACATTTTTTTCTTATTTTTCCCTGGAATTCCTTTAGAGCCTTTACGAAGCGGAATAATTCCTGTTTTTTTCATTGCAAATTATATTATCAATTTATAAAGAAATGTTTTTATTTCTAATATTCTTAAATTATTTGGTACACTATAATTTAATCTAATTTTTATTTTTCCCAATAGATTTATACAATTCTACGATCTTAAACCTGTTACTTTCTCTATCATATTTTTCTTTTACAGAACTGATATTAAGGGAAAAAGCTTTTTCGAGCCTAACAGGATTTAGGATTGCTTTTTTTATCAACTCCTCAATTTGTTTATGATTTAATGCATCCTGGATTAGTAATCCGTTTTGTTCATCATCTATTAATTCTGCTGTTGCATTTCCCGGATTAGACTGAATAGGAAAAGCTCCCATACCCATTGCTTCAATTAAAGAATTGGGTAATCCGTCTGATAAGCTATTGCCTATATAAATATAACTTTGTCCCATTATTTTCATCAGTTTATTATTTTCGATAAACTCTGATCTGAGGTACACTTTAATAGTACTATTCACAAACCGACTGTTATTTTTTATGTAATCTTTAATTTCCTGATCAGCTCCAAAAACAACAATTTCATAGTCTTTGATCAGCAATAAAATCTCACTTGTCAAGGCTTTTATAATAGTAATGCCTTTGCCAATTTTATTATTATATCCTTTTATTAAAATTGTTTTTCGGGAAGAAAGAGGAAGTATTAATTCACTTTTAAATTCAAAACCTCCGTTACCTGGAAAAACCCCAAGAAATTTACCATTGAAACCTTTTTCTTTAGCAATTTCAAAATCCCTGAAACAATCTGTTATTAAATAATCCATTCTTTTTAGTGTCTTACACATCAGGAAATGAGAAATTCCTATTTGTTCCGGATAAAACATATCACTTCCCCAGGACGAATACATCCATGGCAAGGAAGATTTTTTTTCCATTATTTCCAAAATTGGCAAACAAGAAAGCTGCATTTCAAAACTATGGACAACATCAGGTTGAATTTCTAACAATTTTTGTTCAAAAACCCTTGCCGTACTGCGATCATTAAATTGTTTTATAAAATTATGAATTTTTGGAAATTTGCTTTTAAAAAAAAAACGCCCAGGATAATCCCATCGTAATTTCCATCCTACAATTTGATTTATCCAACTAATCCTTTCTACTTTTTGTTTGCTATCTAAAACATCAAACCAATAAATTTCATGCCCTGCATTTTCAAGCTGTTCAACCCACTTAAAAAAGTGCTGGGATGCCATTGAAACCATTAGAATTTTCATAACTATAATTTGATTTTTAAATTAATAGTTTGCTCCAATTTCGAATACTCATATTCATACGGCTGGTTTCGTAAGGAAGAAATTATGGTTAATAAAATGGCATCATTGATTGTATTAAAGGAAAGAAACTGATAGTGTTTCTTTCCCATTACTCTTTTTACCTCATTTTTTAAACTTTTATACAATAAATGATTTACTATTTTAACATGTACAACAACATCTTTTAAATTTAGTATTGTTCCTGACAAAAATGCCTGAATATCATTTTTTTCATTTGTAATTAAGAAATCATAATCCGGTTTATTCAAATTAAAGTAATCTAAATTTAGAGGCAGCATCCCCCAATTGAAAGGAGTGTTTGCATCAATTATATTCGTTTTTTGTATTTGTCGGATATATTGGTAATTTATTCTTTCGAGCTGACTATGAAAAGGCTCAAGGCTACTTTTAGTCCTATAAGCTTTAGGATGCCATTGATGTAACATATATATATCGTCCTTGTAAAAATTCACTTTCACTTTTTTATTTTGTAAGCGAATGTGAACATCTGTATCTTCAGCACCCCAACCATGATAAAACTCGTTGTATCCGTTTATGCTTTTCAATACTGTTGTAGCATATAATGTCATTCCAGTTGCTTCTTTACCCGAAAAATGATTTATTTTATATTCGTTAAAAGCTTTGTTTTTTTTAGATTCTTCCTGATCCAGAAAACCGACCTGAAAATAAGTCACTTCATCTTTATTTTTAAACTGTTCTAATTTTTCAATGAAATCTTTATGAAAAATCATGTCAATATCTCCAACAAAAAAATAATCTGAAGCACATTGCTTCAAAGCGATATTTATAGCTCGTGATTTATTCCAAAGTTGTTTTCGAACCGGGCAAGAAATAAGTTCTACAAAAGGATAATCCACCATTAATTTATTTAAAGAGAATGCATACGATTCTTCACTTCCATAGTCTATTAAAACTACTTTAAAAGCTAAATTTGATTGGTTCTTTAAAGAATCCAGGCAATTTTCAACGATTCGCTGATCTCTATTTCTATATGTTATTGCAATTGTTATCATTTTAAAGCAGCTCTATTCTTTAAACAATTTTGTTTCTTAAAAAAGATTAATCAATTTTGTTTAAATAACAACTTTTGATAGCTATCATTAAATTTTTTGATTTGAAAATTTGAATGTGCGTACAAAGATGCATTTTCGGATATTTTTTGAATTTGCGTTTTATTATTTATCAACTCTACTATAGAATCGGTAATTTTTTTTACTATTTCCTGTTCCTCTACATCATAAACTACAATACCATTTTTGCCATTTACGATATGTTCCGTTATTCCTCCCACATTTGTTGTTATTGGTATCACGCCGTGGGCCATAGACTCCATGATTACCATAGGAAATCCTTCTCTGCTAGACGTAATTAAAAGAAAAGTCATATCCTTGTAAATTTCTTTCAGCGTATTTTTATCTGTTATTTCTCCCAAAAAAGAAACTCCTGCTGAGTCAATACTCCTTTTATTACTCTTCATTCCGGTTCCCATCATTTCAAACTGAACATTAGGAAAAACTGAAATCACATTTTTGGCTATTTGCAAAAACAATTCAGGCCTTTTTTCATGAGCCCAACGTCCTACAAAGCCAATTTTAATTTTATCAGTATCTTTTGTACAAAATTCACCTTCATCTATTTCAATTCCGTTTTCAATTTTTACAATTCTTTTATTATATACCGGATCAATATTGTGAGACTCGTATTGAGTAAGTAAATCTACTTTTGTTTTTTCATTTATGACTACCCTGTAGTCTAAATATTTTACATAAAAAATACTATCTTCCTCAATACCTGCATCAGGATATGAAAACGCATGAATTAAATCTATTTTAGTAATCGTATCGTTTAAGAAAGGTAATAATTCATAAAAAAAAGTAGCATTTGAAGCAAAAACAGTTTCAAGACTTTGATTTTTATTCAATGATTTAATGATGATGCTTTTTAAAACTTCAATAAGAAACTTATTTTTTTTAGTGATAATTTTATTTATTGAAATTATTTCTGAATGCTTCTCAAAGCTCGCTAAAAAATTAGTTGTATTAGAATTTTGTGTAAACAGCACACAACTTTTCTTTCCTTCAACCGCTTTAACGATATTTAAATGAACCCTTTCTGCACCACCTGTATGATAAACAGGAAATAAGAAAACAATATTTGATTTTCTTATTTTTCTACTTTCAAAAAAAAAGAATAAAAGTAAATAATATAGTGCACTAAAAAAGTTTAATGTTTTTCTTGCTCTTTCTTTCAATACTTTTTTCACATTTATTTTTTTACATGCTTAATTATAAAAACAGCATTATTTTTTTTAATTCAAAAAGGATTTCTTTAAAGAATACAAATACAACCTGGTCAAAGATAATTTTCCTTTCTCTTTTTTTAATAGTTCAATGAATAATTTAAAAGATTCTTTAAATTTTTTATCCCGATTGAAAGTCATCAATAAATCACATTCTTTTTCAAAAATACATTTTGAAACAATTTGCTTATATTTTTTGAAATGTATATCGTTCAGAATATTTTTTCTAATTTTCAAATCTTCTGTATACCAATCTTTAAGTTTATATGATACTCCAATATCTTTTCTGTAAACCGCAGTAATATCTTCTATATAATGAATTTTGCCTCCATCTTTTATAGTCCATAAATAAGTTGGCCAATCTCCGTAAGGATATTGATCTACCCAATGAGGGAGTTGTTCATGAAATTGTACATTTCTAAAAAGCGCTGTAACAGAAAAGATAAAATTAGAATAAATCAAATTATTAAATTCATTGTAATTTAGATTATCAGAATCCAAAAAAACAGTAAAATCTCCATTTGGAGCCAGGAATTTCAAAGCTGTATGGACAATTGAGTATTCTGAATTATTTTCTAAAAAATCAACTTGTTTTTGAAGTTTTAAAGGATCAATCCAATAATCATCTCCATCACATATTGCAATATATTTTCCATCACATTCTTTTATCGTGCGTATATAATTAGCAATGAGTCCAATATTTTTTTCAGGACTTGTGAGTAGCTTTATTTTATCACCATAATTACGGGCAAACTCTTCACAAACAACTCTTGTTCTGTCAGTACTACAATCCTCTCCTATTACCAATTGAAAAGAGAAATTTGTCTTTTGATTCAAAATGCTTTCAATAGTCTGAGCAATATATTGTTCCTGATTATAGGTAAGTATAAAAATACTAACTATAATCTCGTTCCTATTAAGCTTTTTTATCTCCTTCATTAAATCAGGTAATTTTCATATATTTTTTTATCCAGTTAGAATGAGGTTACATTCTGTCTGAAATAAATTTAAACTTGATAAATCTTTCAAATTGCTTTTTAGCAATTGATAAAACTCCCATTTTTAGTGCTGTTTTCTTAAAGAAAAGACCCAGTTTGTATGTATTTGAATCTTTGCATAACGCTAGTTTATATTTATAATCCAAACTAGATTGATAAAACCTTGAAATGATAACCACTGACAATTTATGATATTTTTGAGGAGTAAGTATTGTAGCAAAATACTCCATTGCTTTTATAAAATCAGGAAATAAGTTTTCACTTTTAGTCATACTCTTGGGATTTCTTCTATAAAAAGCCAAAAATTCATCATTAAAAACTACTTTATTTATCTCTTGAGACAAAGTTACCCACATTACCCAATCTTCTTTTGCTCTTAAATTTTCAGGAAATCTAAAATTATTAAAAAGAGAAGATTCAAAAAAACCACAATGAATTGGTATTGTAAACGAATTATCCCATTCGTACAAGAGCGATTCAAAATTAAAAAGTGCTGAACTTAATTTACAGTAAGGGTCTGAAGGAGTATTGATATCTTCTTCAAACATTTTAAAATTAGATATAACAATTTTTAGATCTTTATTTTCTAATAGATTAAAAGACTTTATAGCATTTTCTAATTTTAGGTTGCCTAAATAATCATCTGAATCTAAAAACTGTATAAAATTGCCTTTTGCACGATCTAATCCAAAATTTCTGGCACTACTTAATCCTCCATTTTCTTTTTGATAATACTTGAATCTATGATCAAGATCGCACCATTTTTTAGCTACTTCATCAGTATGATCAGGACTTCCATCATTGATTATAATACACTCCCAATTACTGTATGATTGATTTAAAACAGATTGCAAAGCTTCATCCAGATAATGAGCCTGATTATAACAAGGAACTATGATCGAAACTAAAGGTTTACTCATGGCCTTTTTGTAAATAATTATATTTTAAAGCACTGAGATATTTTTTGAAAGGCATTTTAAAACCACAATATTTAAAATTAGTCACAAATGTCTTTAATGACTCGAAATACATGTCTTCTTTTAATATTAATCTGAATTTTTTAATAAAAAAATCGTTTAAAAGATGATCGTTTTTCGGATATAGAGTCTTGTTTCCTAAATAATTATAAATAGAGATAATCTGAAAAATATGGGTGTTATAATAATCTAATTTCGTTAAATTAGACATTACACCTCCTTCATGAATTCTATACACTGAAAATAATTCTGTTGATCTGTAAGTTTTTGATTGGGTATTATGCATCAAAATAAGGTAGAAAAACCAATCGCCAAATTTTACCTCTTTAAAACTTTCAGGAAATTCACATATCACATTCCGAAACATTACAGTACAAGTTATAATGTTATTATGAGATAAGAAATCTCTTAATGTAAAAACTTTATCAATCTCACCTTTTAAAATTGGTTTACCGGTATTGTTTAAATCTTTTGACAATTCAACAGCATTTGCGCTATGAATAACAAAATCTGGATTCGCATCTAAAAATTCAACTTGTTTTTGCAGTTTTAAAGGATCTGTCCAATAATCATCACCTTCGCATATTGCGACATAATTTCCTGAACATTCACCTAAGGCAAAAATAAAATTAGGCATCATTCTTAAATTTTTTTCATGCCTGAAATATTTAATCCATGATTTTTTAGGATGATTTTGTAAAATTTCCTGAATAATTAGATCTGTATTATCCGGAGAACAATCATTGGCAATTATTAATTCTACTTCGAAATTACATTCTTGCATTAAAACTCCCTCGATAGCTTCACGAATATAATTTTCGTGACCATAGGTAATCATACAAACACTAATAACAGGATTTTTCTTCATCTTAATTTCTGCCTTAAAAACCCTATACCAACTAATGATAAGATAAGTTTTATCCAGATATCAGCTTTCATTTTTTTCCTAAAAACACTCCAACTGCAGTATTTAAAGACTTCTAAAATTAATATATTTTTTAATAACTTTAAAGTATCTGAATATTTCTTAGATACAAAAGCAGTATTTATTAATCCTCTATTCGTATTACAAATAGAATCTGATAACCAAATTTTATTCAGATTATTTCGTTCAACAAAGCTTTTTCTGCAAAAATAGGTGTCTTTTAATGCGAAGATATATTTATCAATCTGTTTAGGATGACTTGCACTACCCTCAAGAATTCTATATACCGCAGTTACTTCGTTCAAATAATAGAGTTTTGATCTATACACTGTTTCAAGAATTATTCTGGTATCGCCTATTACTTTTCCTTCCAGTTCTTTGCTTAGCGTTTTAATTACCTGGTCCAGAATTGTTTTTCTGAAAACAGTAGAGGCAAATTCAACAAATTTACTTTTTAGCATTTCCGGAATTACTTCTTCCTGGTTTTGTACAAATCTAGCCTGAACGTCAATAAATTGTCCCGTTTTTTGAATGTATTGTTTTGTATTAGAATATACCAGTCCAACTTCTTTGTTTTCTTCTAAAATATCAACTTGCTTCTGGAGTTTATCTTTAGTAATCCAATAATCATCTCCTTCACACATTGCAATATATTTTCCTGAACACTTTTCCAGAGCAAAAAACAGATTAGGCATTATACCCAAGTTTTCATCTTGATTATAATATTTAACCCATGATTTTCGAGGATGATTTTCTAAAATATCCTGAATGATCAAATCTGTTTTATCCGGAGAACAGTCATTAGAAATAATCAATTCTACATCAAAATCACATTCTTGCATTAGAATACCTTCTATAGCTTCGCGAATATAATTCTCGTGACCATAAGTAATCATACAAACGCTGACTTTTAGATTTCGATTCATTTTAAAATCGTAATTCCTCTAGTTCTTTAATAATTTTACCTGGTATACCAACAACTAAAGAATTATCAGGAACATCTTTAGTTACGACAGCTCCGGCACCAACAATTACATTTCTACCTATACTAACTTTTGGTAATACGGTCGCATTAGTTCCTAAAACGCTGTAATCACCAAGTATACAATTTCCGGATATATTGACTCCGGGTGATAATTCTACAAATTCCCCTATAATACAATCATGACCAATTGTACAGTTTAAATTGATTAGAGAACCTTTTTTTACAATAACATCTGATGTGATAACTGTTCCGGTCATGATATTCGACCCTATGCCAATATCATTGCCAAAATTACCGATAACAGCAAATGGGCTGATTGTTGAAGTAAATACACCTCCTAATGCTGTAAATTTATCATAAAGTTTTTTTCTCAAAACAGGATTTCCAATTCCAATTGTAAACCTATTATCTATCGTACTAAAATATGTTGATGCTTCCGAAAGCGTTTTTAAAACAGGGAATCTATTGTATAATACCCCATTTATATCATCATTTACATCATCATAAAAAGCCAAATTATCACTTTGGTTTAATTGATACACAACTTCTAAAACTTCTTTCGCAAACCCTTTAGCTCCTATAATTAACATAAACTTCTATTAATAAGTAAAACAATTTTTTCTAACTGCTCTGATTCCAGTCCTACATACAATGGCAAACACATGACTCGAGATGCCACACTTTCAGAAACTGGCATATTTTCACCATTAGTATACTCAATAGTATTCAAAGAAGGGTAAAAATAACGTCGGGGTGAAATTTCATTTTCATTTAATATTTTTTGAGTTTGAAGTAATTGTGCTTCATTCTCAAAAATTAATGGATAATAACTGTAATTCCAATTTGTATTTTCTCTTATTTTAATCGAATGTAGTTTTGAAAAATCCAGATTATCCTTATAAAAATCAACTACTTTTTTTCTTTCATCAATTATTTCATCCATATATGGAAAAACAGCTAATCCCATAGCTGCCTGCAACTCAGACATTTTACCATTAATCCCTAAGCCATGAAAAGCTAAAGGGCCGTTATGTCCAAAATTATGAGAATAAAATAATTGATCTCGCAAATCTAAATCATTAGTAAACATGGCACCACCTTCTCCGGTATGAAACAACTTTGTGGCGTGAAAACTACACGTACTTATATCTCCAAAATCAAAAATAGATTGCCCATTAAACTGTACACCAAAACAATGTGCAGCATCGTAAATGACCTTTAAATTATATTTTTTTGCAATAGACTCGATCGCAATAACATTACAGGGGTTACCAAAAACGTGAGTAGCCAGTATTGCTGTTGTTCTTGGTGTAATAGCTGCTTCTAATTTAGTTTCATCAATGGTTAAATATTCTGGATGTATATCTACAAAAACAGGTGTACAATTTTCCCAAACTATTGCTGCTGTCGTAGCCACATAACTAAATGGCGTGGTTATAATTTCTCCATTATTGCCTAACAATTTTACTGCAATCTGCAATGGTATTGTACCATTATTAGTAACAATTATATTTGAAATCTTTAAGTGCTTTTTTAGTTTTTCTTCTAATTCTAATACTAGTTCACCTCTGTTGGTGAGCCATTCATTATCCCAGGCACGCTGTATTTGTTTATTATATTCTAATAAAGGAGGAAGAAAAGTTTTGGTTACATTTATCATCTTATGTTTTGGCGATTTCGTTTTGAAGTATTGCAATTCTCGGTAGCATTTGAATTTCATTTGAATAAACCTTTTGAAATTTTTTTCGGCCATTTTCAGAAATTGAATACAATTTTTCTGGATTTTGTATCAAATTTTCTATTTGATTTATAAGTGATTGTTTTTGACTTTCTATTAAAATTAAATCTACATTCGCAATAAAACTATTGTTTTGCTTTAATTCATCTGTAATTAATACAACAACCCCATTTAAAACGGCTTCTACGACAGTGCCTAAAGGGAAACCGTCAAAAGCTCCTTTTCCCAAAATAAAGGCTTTATTGGGAGAAATTAGCACGTCCATATTTTTATAGATTCTTCCTAATGATTCAAAATTCTGATATCCATAAAATTTAATTTTATCTTCTAGCATGCGTACATCTATATCAGCATCCGTAAAACCACCAATAATATGAAATCTAACAAAATCATATTTCCTCGATATTTCTATAGCAAAATCTATAAAAACATCATATCCTTTATCTTCTCCTTTAGGGGTGTATTTAGCTGCACAAAAACAAATATCAAATGTAGTTTTTCCCTTTAGATAAGTCTTTTTATCACCCAAATCTTTATTTAAGGATATTTGAGGAACAACTCCTCCAAAAATAAATTCTATGTTTCCGTGACTACAAAGTTTTTTTTCTAATAAGTAATCCTGAGTTATTTTTTGAGTTACAATAACCTTTCGAAACATTTGTGATTCTAAAACCCTTTTTAACTTACTATCACTTATAGATTCGTTTAATTGAAATCCTCCTCCCGGATATAAAGTAAAAATAAAAGGAATCTTATATCTCTCTATCCATTCTAAATTCATATAAATGTTATTGAGGAAAACACAATAAAATAATTTCGTATTTATATTAATAAATCTTTTTTTTAATTTTAATTTCTTCTTTAACGAATTATTCTGTGCTTCAAATTGTTCGATATGTTTTATATGATCTTCTATTGGAGTATTGACAATGGGATAGGCCAAAGGTTCTACTATAATTTTAGATTTACTGAAATTATTAAGCAAAACTGTAAATTCCTCAGATCGAAAACCGGAAACCGGATGAGGAAATATATCGTCGTAAATTAATAAATCTTTTTTTCTAAATCCTTTAAAAAAATATTTTCTATCCAATAACGCTATTGGCATTGCTAATAAGGATCTAATTTTTTTTATCATTTTATTGTAGAGCTTTCACTTTTTTAAAATTAGCCCTAACAAAATCTATTTCTTCGTTTGAAAGACCCTTTCCAAAAACTGCAAAATCGTTTGTTTCATCAACATATTTATCAACAAATTCCATTTCTTTACTTAATAAAGAAAATGCTGGCTGAACAGAATCCCAAGAAACATCATCTAAAACAATAAAACTTTTTTCTTGTAGTAGTGGTAAATAATTATTAACATCTTCCATTACAAATTTTGTGTCATGATTTCCATCTATATGCACTAATCCAAATGATATATTATTATTACTAAAATAAACTGCTGCATCTGAGGATTTTTTCCTAATTAATTGACAATTGTTTTGATATTTTTTATCATTTAAAATTTTAGTAACCCCATTAAATAAGCCTTGAAAATCTACTGATGCAATAAATTCATCTAATTGTTTTTGTAAAGAAGGATTATCATATTGTAAAGCATCTTCATTACTATAAGGATCTATTCCGTAAACAATACCTTTAGAATAAAATTTATGGGCAATAGCTTGTGGAAACAAAGAACGTCCTCTGTAAACACCAATATCAGCCGTATTTTTAAGCTCGAAATCACTAATTATCAAACTCATTAACAATCCTTTTTCATGGCTGCAACCCCCTCCAAAATCCTGAGGTATTAGAGCGTGAATTTTTTTTATCTCATTACTTAAAACATCTATTTTAGTTTGTTTACTTTTAAAAAAACTGGCAATGTATTTTATCATTTTATTTTTAGTTTATTATTCTTTTTAATTTTTTATTACTCTACAAATTAATACGTTCATTTTTCCATTTCAGATCAGGTCTTATTATCCCACCCCAATAACCAAAATAGCCCTTTCTTTGATCGCCATTTTCATCTACCTCTATAGCTACAATGTTTTCTAACTGAGTGATTATTTCAAAATTATTACCAACTAATAAAACTGTAAAAAAATACTTTCCGGTATTGAGAAAATTCTTGGGTATAACGCATGTACTTTTATATTTTCCTTTTTCTAATGGGATTCTTTCTAGATTTGGAGAAGCTAAAACATGAACTTCTTTATCATTAAGAATTGAAATATTGGCATTAATTAAATTTCCTTCTAGAAAATTAAAATATTCTATTTCTATTTTAATATCATTTTCTATTAAAAAATAATTCTCATCACTCAAAATTTTTATTGAAGTAATTTTAGCTTCTGAGTTACCAGGTGCATCTTCAATATTCCATTTTATATTAGAAACAAAATTTACAGAATTAGAACTATAAATATCTAAAGCCTGGTCAATATTACCATCAAAACTCACAAATCCATTTTCCATTACAATTCCTCTTGTGCATAGACTCTTAACCGCTGCCATATTGTGACTAACAAATAAAACGGTTCTACCTCCTTCACGAGATATATTCTGCATTTTTCCAATAGCTTTTTTCTGGAATTCAGCATCTCCAACAGCCAAAACCTCATCGATAACTAAAATTTCAGGTTCTAAAAAAGCTGCCACGGCAAAAGCTAAACGAACCGTCATTCCGGAACTATATCTTTTGACTGGTGTATCTATATAACGTATGCATCCTGAAAACTCAATAATTTCATCCAGTTTTGAAGAGATTTCTTTTTTAGTCATACCTAAAATAGCACCGTTCAGATAAATATTTTCTCTTCCGGTCATTTCACCATTAAAACCTGTACCTACTTCGAGAAGTGAAGCAATACGACCACGAGATTTAATACTCCCTGTAGTTGGAGCTGTCACTTTTGAGAGTATTTTTAAAAGTGTAGATTTTCCTGCTCCATTTTTACCAATAATTCCCAGAACTTCTCCCCTTTCTACTTCGAAATTAATATCTTTTAAAGCCCAGACATAATCCAAATTACCCTTTGTAGAGCGATCATTGATATCACCAATTTTTAGATATGGGCTTTCTTTACCTCTAATCTTATGCCACCAACGATTAATGTCATGACTTAACGTACCAGTACCTACCTGTCCTAAACGATATTGCTTAGAAATATTCTCGGCTTTTAAAATTATATCTTTCTTCAATTATTAATGGTAATTATAAATTAATTATCTAATATTTAGAGCTGTATCGATTTGAATTAAACAGTATCGATGAAGCTCTTTTCAGTTTTATTAAACATTAAAAGTCCCGTAAAAAGCACAAGGAGAGTTACAAAAAAAGTATACCCTAATCCTAATAAAGAAATCTCTCCTACATTTAAAAGCATATAACGAGCGGTTTCTATGATATAAGCTAATGGATTATATTGAACAAGCCATCCATAGCTTGGTAACTTATCTTTAATTAATTCCATTGGATACATTACTGCCGAAAGGTACATTAGCAACTGTATTCCAAAACCAATTAAATGACTAAAATCGCGATATTTTGTTACCATTGCGGAAATAAGCATTCCTAATCCCAATCCCAGAAGTCCCATTACTACAATTAAAACAGGAAATAATAAAACCAGACTATTTAAGCTTAAATCTGTTCCCTGAAAATAATAAAAAATATAGAATCCAATAAAAATTAAAAACTGTATTCCGAACTTTACCAGGTTAGAAATCACAACGGATAATGGTGTAATAATTCTGGGGAAATAAACTTTACCAAAAATAGCAGCATTAGCTTTAAAAGTATCTGAAGTTCCTGTTAAACAGGCTGTGAAGTAATTCCAAACCGTTATTCCTGCCAGGTTAAATAAAAATGGCGGAACTGTTCCGGTATCAATTCCTGCAACATTATTGAATATTATTGTAAATGTGACAGATGTAAATAAAGGCTGAATTAAATACCAAAGCGGGCCCAAAACGGTTTGTTTGTAAACTGTAATAACGTCACGCTTTACAAAAAGGAGTAATAAATCTCTATATTGCCAAACTTCTTTTAAGTTTAACGAGAAGAACTTATTTTTAGGTGTTATTTCAAACAACCAATCATTGGGGCTATTGTTGTCGTTCATTTTATATAATTACAAATAATTTGTAATCTCTTTTTTTCTTTAAAACTGTTAATCTAGTGTGTGTTTAATCCCGTTTAATTAACCAGATTTTTATTCTTTTAATAAATTATTTAAAAGCAAAAAGGCGTTTTAAAAAAAAACACCTTTTATTATTATTTAGAATCAAAATTCAAATTCGCAGTAAGAAACTACTTATCTAAAACTTCGAAAGCAGAATTCATACTTTTAAATTCGGGAACAATTTTTTTCATTTTGGTTACAATATCATCGTTATCATAAAAGTCAGCAATACCAATAAGCTCATCAATTTCAATGTGCAAATTTTCATATTCGTCTTGTATTTCCTGAGCAATCATGATTTTGTTATGATAGGTTGGTAATGTCTTAGAAGTATCATTTAATAGTTCTTCATATAGTTTTTCACCAGGACGCAAACCTACAATTTTAATTTTGATTTCTTTATCAGGAATAAACCCTGCCAGTTTAATCATTTTTTTTGCAAGGTCTATAATCTTTACGGGTTTACCCATGTCAAAAATATAAATCTCACCTCCATTACCCATTGCTCCTGCTTCTAATACCAACTGGCAAGCCTCCGGAATAGTCATAAAATAACGAATAATATCCTGGTGCGTTATAGTAACCGGTCCACCTTCGGCAATTTGCTTGGTAAACAAAGGAACCACAGATCCGTTTGAGCCTAAAACATTTCCAAAACGAGTCGTAATAAATTTAGTAACTCCTCCGTCAACATTTTCTTTTTGATTTTTCAAAAATAGTGATTGCACGTATTTTTCTGCTATACGTTTACTCGCTCCCATTACATTACTAGGATTAACTGCTTTATCAGTGGAGACCATTACAAATTTTTTGACATGGTATTTACAGGATAAATCAGCCAGATTTTTAGTTCCCTTAATATTGGTCTGAATAGCTTGTGATGGATTTTCTTCCATCAATGGAACATGTTTATAAGCAGCGGCATGAAAAACAACATGCGGACTGTAATTTTTAAAAACTTTTTCAAGAGCTTTTTTACTTCTTACATCTGCGATAACTGCTATAATTTTTGCTTGTGAACCTAAGGTCAGGGTTTCTAGGCACAAGTTATGAAGAGGTGTTTCTGCATGATCAAGAATAATAACCATTTTAGGATTAAATCCAAGAACCTGTCTTACTATTTCACTTCCAATTGATCCGGCAGCACCAGTAATCAGAACTGTTTTATCTTTTAATTGCTTAGAAATAGATTTACTATCCAGAACGATCGGTTTTCTTTCTAATAAATCTTCAATCTGAATATTTTTTACTTTTTGAGAAATCTCTTTTTGGTTTTCCCAATCTGAAATTAAAGGAACGGTATATACCCTGTAATTAAATTCTAAACATTGATCAACAATAATTAATTGTTCTTCTTTAGATAAACTTTTATCCGCAATAATAACGCCTTCTGCAGCTACAGAACGCATTAAAGCTGGTAATTTTTTTCTTAAAATCAGAATGGGCAAATCTAACATTCTCTTAGATGCATTCTGATTATTTTTATCTACAAAACCCACTATTTTAAATCTTGAAGGAGTTTCAAATTTTAATGCATTGGCAACAGAAATAGCATTGGCATCTGTTCCATAAATTACCGTTCTGATTAATTTAGAGTTTGTTTTCTCTGAAAAATAGAGCTCAAAAGTTTGTTTTACAATAACACGATATAAAAACAAACCACAAAAGGATAACACTAAATTGATAAAAAGTGCTGTATTTAGAAAAGCCTTATGTCCTGTATATAATTCAAAAACTAAATTAAAAAACAGAAAAAACACCAAAACTGACATTTGAGAAAACAACAGTTTTATAGCATCTATATAAGATGAATGTCTAATGATCCCGGAATAAGTCCTAAAAAGCCAAAAGAAAAATATATTGATGACAATTAAACTTGCAACAAAATAGAACTGATGGGAAGTTATTATGTAACCTAAAGCTGTCCCTTCAAACAACATATAAGTAAAGGTGAATGAAAAAATAAGAACCATTACATCAATAGCAATAATGATCCATCTAGGCAGATAACTAAGGTTATTGATACTTGCTCTTAAATTCCTTGGTGAGAAGGAATTGTGCAGCATTGAGGCTATTTTGGTTTGTTTATCTGTATCCAATTTTGGTTTCGTTTAGTTTTGTAAACTTTGTATGACTTACAAAAATACAAATTAAAGGTTTAAAAAATTATTTCTATACCTAAATTAAATCTTAATACCTTTTTTCTTTTGTTTCAAAAACTCCAGCAAATAAGCTCCATATCCGGATTTTACTAAAGGTAAAGCTAATTCTTCGAGCTGAGCATCATTTATAAATCCTTGTCTCCAGGCAATTTCCTCGATACATCCTACTTTCAGACCTTGTCTTTCTTCAAGAACCTGCACAAACTGACCTGCCTGCATTAAACTGTTAAATGTTCCTGTATCCAGCCATGCTGTACCTCTGCTCAAAATGCCTACTTTTAAAATTTCTTTTTCTAAATATACTTTATTTACATCTGTAATTTCATACTCTCCACGAGCACTTGGTTTAATATTTTTAGCAATCTCTACAACTGAATTATCATAGAAATATAATCCTGGGACTGCATAATTAGATTTTGGTATTTCAGGCTTTTCTTCGATAGAAATAGCTTTGAAGTTTTCATCAAACTCTACCACTCCATATCGTTCGGGATCTGAGACATGGTAAGCAAAAACAACTCCTCCATTTGGTTTTGTATTTGATTTTAAAAGTTCCTGCATATTAGACCCGAAGAAAATATTATCTCCCAAAATTAAAGCAACATCATCTTGTCCTATAAACTCTTCTCCAATTACAAAAGCCTGGGCCAATCCATTTGGAATGGCTTGTTCAGCGTAGCTAAACTTACATCCTAAACTAGAACCATCTCCTAATAATTTTTTAAAATTGGGTAAATCATGTGGAGTAGAAATAATTAAAACCTCGTTTATTCCGGACATCATTAGTGTTGATAGTGGGTAATAAATCATTGGTTTATCATAAACCGGCATCATTTGTTTGCTCATTGCCAATGTCAACGGATGTAAACGGGTGCCAGAACCTCCAGCTAAAATAATTCCTTTCATAAATCTTAATTTTAGATTTTAGATGTCATATAATTCAAATATTTATACAAACATTTTTTTTAAACTCTCTTTATAATTTGGAATATTTAAATTATAAACGGTTTTAATTTTTTTCTTATTCAATAGTGAAAATTCCGGACGCTTTGCCGGAGTTGGGTAAGATGCGGATGGTATACCTTCAACATTACAATTATATCCTCCAAGTTCTTTTATCGACAACGCAAATTCATACCAACTTATTTCACCTTCATTCGAATAATTGTAAATGCCAGGGATCCATTTCGGAGATTCAACAATATCAATCATAGCCTGAGCAAGATCAGCTGCGTATGTTGGTGAACCAATTTGGTCGTTAACCACGTTAATACCATCTCTTTCCTGCATTAATCGTTGCATCGTTTTTACAAAATTATTTCCAAATTTACTGTAAACCCAAGAAGTCCTTATAATAATTGAGTTTGGATTTTCTTTCAAACAAGCAATTTCACCCGCTCTTTTACTTGCTCCATAAACATTGACAGGATTCGTTTCTTCGTCTTCATTTAAGGCAATTGAAGAGGTCCCATCAAAAACATAGTCCGTAGAGATATGAATTAATTTGGCATTATTTTCAAAAGTATATTTTGCGATTAATTCTACAGCAAGATGGTTTATTTTAAAAGCCAATTCTTTTTCTGTTTCAGCTTTATCAACCGCTGTATAAGCACCACAATTTAAGATTATATTGGGGTGAATTTCTTCTAATTGAATTTTAAGAGTCTCTAAATCATCCAAAGTAATTTTACTTCTATCAGCAAAAACCCACTCATATTGAGGATATTTTGAAGCTAAAACTGCTAATTCAGATCCTAATTGTCCGTTTGAACCTGTTACAAGAATTCTTTCCATTAAAATAAACTATTACAATTGTCAATAAAAGGAAGTACTTGATCTTTCTCTGAGACGATTGCTTCTTCTAAGTTCATTCCCCAATCAATGTTCAAAGAGGGATCATCAAATTTAATTCCCCCCTCGGAATCTTTATTATAAAACTGGTCACATTTATAAATTACAGTTGCCGTTTCGCTAATAACTGAAAAACCATGAGCAAAGCCTTGTGGCACCAAAAGTTGTTTTTTATTTTCTGCTGATAATAAAACACTAAATGATTTTCCATATGTTGGAGAGTCCTTTCTTAAGTCAACAGCAACATCAATAATTTCCCCTTCTAAAACACGTATTAATTTGGTTTGTGCAAAGGGAGGATTTTGGTAATGTAAACCTCGTAAAGTTCCTTTTTTTGAGAATGACTGGTTGTCCTGCACGAAATCTATATTAATTCCTAAACTTTTAAATTTAATTTTACTGTATGATTCGAAAAAATACCCTCTTTCATCCCCAAAAATTATTGGCTCTATTATTTGTAAATCTTTTAAAAACGTTTCTTTAATTGTCATCTAAAAATCTTATTCTATTAGCGTCTGCTCCTATTTAAAAAAATCTTTTATTACAGTTTTAATTCTATTTTTATCTATATAATTTAAATTTGAACCGGATGGCAAACATAAACCTTTTTCAAATAACATATCGGAGATTTTATCTCCATAGTAAGGGTATTTTTCAAAAATTGGCTGCAGATGCATCGGTTTCCAAAGTGGACGTGTTTCTATATTTTGATTTTCAAAGGCAATCCTTAAACTTTCTCTGTCTTTTTCTTTATTTGGTTCTATTAAAATAGTATTTAACCAATAATTCGAATAATAATCTTCATTTAAAACCTCGAAAAGCTTTACCCTTTCTATTTCATTAAAAACATCTTTGTAAAAAAAATGATTTTCTCTGCGGGCAATCACATTTTTATCTAAAATTTGAACCTGCCCAAGACCTATTCCTGCACAGATATTACTCATTCTATAATTATAACCAATTTCGCTATGTTGATAATGCACTGCTTCATCTTTTGCTTGAGTGGCATAAAAAATTGCTTTTTCTTTTAAATTAATTGAATTCGAAATTAGGGCACCTCCACTAGAAGTTGTAATTATTTTATTTCCATTAAATGAAAGAATTCCAAAATCTCCAAAACTACCGCATTTTTTTCCTTTATAAGAACTTCCCAAAGCTTCGGCACTATCTTCAATAATTGGAATATCATACTTCCCAGCAATAGCATGAATTTCATCCACTTTATATGGATTGCCATAAAGATGTACTGCTATAATTACTTTGGGCTTTTTGCCTTTTTTAATTCTATCTTTAATTGCAATTTCTAAATTTTCAGGACAAATATTCCAGGTGTCTAATTCGCTGTCTACAAAAACAGGAATTGCTCCCTGATACAAAATTGGATTGGCCGAAGCTGAAAATGTCATGCTTTGGCAAATCACCTCATCTCCTTTCTTTACTCCTAATAGAATCAATGCTAAATGAATAGCTGATGTACCAGCATTAAGTGCTGCTACAAATGACCCATCGTAAAGATAATTTTCTAAAGCACTTTCAAATTCATCAACATTTGGCCCTCCGGAAGTGATCCAATTTGTTTGCAAAGCCTTTTGAATATACTCTTGTTCAAAACCGCTTTGTTCAGATAAGGATAAATAAATTCGTTTATTATCCATTAATTTTCCAATAATTCGAAGGATAACGAATATCATCATCCTCAACATTTGCAAGTGGTAATGTTGAAAAAGAAATTAGTTTTGAATCTTTTTCTAAAGACTCTATAGCATTCGCATAACCTGCAGGAATATGCACTATCTTACTATCATTAGCAGAAACAAAAATAGTTTCTACTGTTAATTCTTTCGAAGGATTTTCCCAGTTATCAATTTTTACAAAATGAATATTGAAAGAGCCAGTTAAACAATAGAAATTTTTAGTGTCTAATTTGTGCCCTTGCCAGGCACGAATAGGATTTTGTTGAGAATTCCTAATAATATAAAACCTTTCTATATCCGTAAATTTAAAATCATTTACGTACGAAATAGTTCCGCGATGATCAGAGAAATTTCCTCCCTCAATTATTTTCGGAATCATATACTGACTTTTACTCTATTTTTATTCAACAAATAAAATTTCAACGTATATACAGCTAATAATGGCAATAATATTATTAGAAACAAGACCAAATCATGAACTTTTTGATATAACAAAATTACCAAAGCAGAAACTACAATTTGAACCACCGCATAATATGCGGCAACAAGTCTGTGCTGAATCTTATATTCATTACTCAAAACCTGATACAAATGTAAACGATGAGCCTGGAAAATATTTTGTTTTAAATACAAACGATGGATTATGGTACAAATAGCATCAACACCATAAATTGCTAAAAATAAAAGCCACACAAGAGAATTTGTGACCAAGATCAGCTTCAAGATCAAATAAATTACCCAAAAAGCAATCGCGATACTACCAATGTCCCCAGCAAAACATTTTGCCTTTTTCCTATAATTAAAAAACAGGAAAACTAAACTAGCGATCATTGCATACTTTATAAAAACAGCATCAAAAAAGAATTGGATGTTCTTATTAACATATAATAATGCCCCCATAACAACTAAAGTATACAATCCTGTAATACCATTGATCCCATCCATAAAGTTATAAGCATTAATTAATCCTATGGCTAAAATATAAGCCATAACGATTCCATATAATGGCATCAAATTAAAAACGTTTAGATCATAAAAAATTAATGTAATAGCCAGAAAGTGAACAGAGATTCTTATTTTATTGGATAAACTTTGAATGTCATCCCAAAAACTAACCAAACTAACTAAAGTGATTCCAGTAAAGAAAAAATAATTACTCTGAATATTCTGAACGAAATAGAGCAAAGCAGAAAACCAAAAAATAATTCCTCCTCCTCTTAAAGTAATTTCAGTGTGAGAACTTCTCTCGTTGGGTTTATCAATGATATTAAAATGATTAGCTACTTTAAAATACAGTAACATTATAATCATTAAAAGAATTCCTAATATTGTATATTGCATTATATGATTTGTAAAACTTTTAATTATTTATTGTTCTAAATTAATGATTTTATAATAACCAAATAGACTTGTTGTACTAATTATCCCTACTGAAGCTTATTATATAGTATTATTAAATAGTAGTGTTTTATAAGGGATTAACTTTAACTCTTCTTTTATCGTACTCTCACTATCCATTTTTATAGCCCTAAAATAAGGGAATAAATAAAAGCAACACAAAAAACCTAAAAGCCAAAATCGTTTGTTCACTAAAGCATGACGAAGAATATCTGCAACAAGAATGATTTCAAAAATTCTGAAATAAATATAAATTCTTGTTAACTCTGTAGATTCCGAAAATAAATTTAAAAAGAGAATTGAACAAACATAAAGCAACAACAGAGATCTTTGATAATCTTGATGAAAACCTTTTTTATCAAAATAACTTATGACTAAAAACCCCATCACATTAATGACTAATAACTTTAACAGAGGAACTGCAACAACAGATTTACTAGAAACATAAAACAAATAATGAGAATCCTTAAAAAACAAACTCAACCAATAGATAACGCCTATTCGTGAGACAATAAATGAAACTACTATTAGTATATATAAATAGTAATTTTTTATTGAATCCTCCCATCTATAAACTAGGGGAAAAATAACAAAAGGTATCAAACAACTGTAATGAAATGATATCGCTACTGCCATCCATAAAAAATATAAAAAATATTTTCTATCCATCAAAAAAGTAAAGGCATAAAAAGAAATAGTGACAGACAAATATTGTCTGATGTAAGTAAATGAATACAAGAATAAAACTGGTATCATAAAATAAAGAACCAAAGGCAGGCTACTTTTTTTAGTATATTTTTTAATTGCCAAGTAAGCAAACAAATAAGTAAAAAAAGAAAAAAAGAAAAAAAGAAATGTATAATCTAGATTTAGATATCGAAAAACTTTCATAATACCTAAAAAACCAAATTCAAGACCATCATCCCTAGTCCCTTTAAGATACCAAGTAATATAACTATTATAATCCCATCCTATTCTATCTCTAAATCCTCCAATTAAGACTAGAATTCCTAAAAGTGTCAAACTAATGGAATTTTCTGTATTAGGATACTTATAACTTATAAAAGATAAAAGTAATATCACTAATAATAACAAAACATAAAACCCCATCCAATTTATCTTTTTATTTCTTGCATTTTATATCTTAACTGTTTGGATATATACACTTAATTAAATTCATATTATTTCTTATTCTATTAAAAAAAATCTAATTATAAATTTTAACATTTAAATTTAGTAGGTTCCCTCTAATCTTTGATATTTACTTGTTTTTAGAAATTTTTTATTCCAACTATTCAATCAATAATACTATGGTTAAAATAAACTTTGACAATTCCCTATCTTGATAATTACAAATAAGTTATTGCATAAATGTAGCACTGTAAAAAATCTTATAACATATTCGCGTTATTTAATTATAAAACTTTTTATAGTTTTTTCTAATCCCTCTTTTGCTGTATAAGGAAGCTTATCTATTCCTATTACATCTTTAATTTTTTGATTTGACACTCTATAATTTTCCGTTAACTTCTGAATTGTTTCCGAATTTAGCGGTAATTTTATTAAATCTCCAATTTTTGCCATTCCATTAATTACAAATTTTGGAATTGAAACAGATAAGTTTTTTTTGTTAGAAACAGAAGATATAATTTCCACCAATTGATTTGTTGATAAAACTTCATCGTCCGCAAAATTGTAAACTCCAGAAGGAATTTCTTTATTTTCCAGAATTTCCCTAACCATAAAATTAAGATTATCAATACCTAGAAATGATCTTTGGTTTTCAAATGCGGCCAAAGGATAGGGAATTCTTTTTTTTACTACATTATACAATAAATTAAGATTTCCTTTGTTTCCGGGACCATGAATCATACAAGGCCTTATAATAAAAACTCTTTTGCCTTCTGGAATTTCTTTTGATAAAATGTATTCTTCAGCTTTTAATTTTGATTGCCCGTATGGGGTTTTAGGATTTGGAAGAATATCTTCATATAATATCCCGGACACATCATCTGCAACTGCTTTTACACTACTGAAATAAATAAAATCTTCAACATTGCTTTCTAAAAAAACATCGAACAATTCTTTAGTGATATCTGTGTTAACTCTAAAGTATTCAGATGCATCACTTGTGTTTTTTGTATCATGTGCCTTTCCTGCTAAATGTATAACTGCATCACCATTAAGAACGTCTTTCCAATTTGAATTTCTCAATGAAATTGCTTCTATCAAAAAAGAAAAACTTGATAAATAAGCTGACAGATTTTGACCTACAAAACCCGACGCTCCAGATATAACTAATTTCATTAACGTTTAAACTTTTATTATAATAAAGATTTGTAAAATTCATTCTGAAAAGCATAAATAGCATCCGCAGAAAAATATTCTATAACTCGTTCTTTTGCATTAATTTTTAATTCTTTCAAATATTCTGCATTTTCATATAAATTGATCATTGCTTCTGAAAATTTATTAGTATCCTTAAAAGGAACTAAAATACCTGAGTATCCATTCTCGATCGAATCAGATAGGCCCACAATATCAAAACCGATTGAAGGAATACCTAACGCGGCTGCTTCTACCACAATCGTACCGAAACCTTCACTACTGCTTGGCAAGCACAATACATCGCTTACCGCCAAATATTTTTCATGATTTTTCACAATGTCTAAACTCACAATTTTATTTGTGATTTTTTTATTTTCTGCTAATAACTTATCTAAAAAACCATTTGATTCATCTGGACCAATAAAAAGTAACTTTACATTAGGCAAATAAGCAACTTGAGCAAAAGCCTCTATTAGTTCTTTTATCCCTTTTACAATAGATTTTCTTGCCAAAAAAACATAAACAAAATCATTTTTGCTTATTCCTAATTCAGCTCTTAAAGTATTTCGATCATTTACAATGTTTGAATCGAAAACTTCCAGATTGACTCCCGATAAAGATCCTTTACCCAAATATTGAATAGGCTCCCCATCGACAAGGAAACCATTTTGTGCAAGAAAATTAGATTGAGAAGGGCTATCTGTAAGACAAACAGTATTTAGTTTAAATACTAACTTATCCATAAATTTAAAAAACTTCCTTGAAAAACCAGTTTTTGTTGCCCAAACCTGTCCTGTAAAAGTATGAATTCGTATAGGGACAAATGATAAGACTCCGGCTATAGAAGAAAGTAGCCCTGCCTTAGGCATTATCGAATGAATAATATGTGGCCTTATTTTAACACATAAAAAAACTAGATTAAATAAAGCCTTAAAATCATAAAATAAAGAGGTTTTTCTAAGTATTTTGACATCAATAAACGTAACAAATGTATAATCATTTTTAAATCTTGTCACATTATCTCCTATAACAAATAATTTATAATCTTGTTCTGATCTATCGATAAAATTTTTTAAGTGCCAAGGAACAACCTCTGCTTGTGTAACAATTCTAAACAGCTTTATTTTTTTACCAACTTTAACTTTCATTATGTACAATTAATTATTTAAATAAAGAATCTTTTTTATAAAATCTCACAAGTTTTTCAATTGTCTCTTCTACAGTAACAACTGGCTTATAACTCAGTTCATTTTCAATTTTTGTTGTTTTATATAGTACTTTAGTACTTAAAGCATTTACTCTAGCCACTGTTAGAGGGTTTTTAGGAATAAAAAATGTTAACTTAGCAACAAACTTAGTAAATCCAACTGAAATCCTAAATTTTGGTGAGGGTTTATCTAAAATCTTAGCTATATTTTCTACAAAAAATTCAATGGTACTCCAACTTGAAACTATATAAGTTTCATTTTTTGCTTTAGGATTTGTTGCTGCAAGATATAATGCTTCAACTACATTTTCAACAGGTACATAATTAGCAGAAGATCCCTTAGATCCAACAAAAAAATAAAATCCCTTATCAATCATTTTTATCAGTTGAAAAAGAGATTGATTAGTCATTTGGTAGCCAAAGACATTTGAAGGCCTTACTAAAGTATAACTAAAATTATTTTTTAGAGCTGCTTCCAAAACTAATAAATCCGACTTTAACTTAGTTCTTTCATATTCATTAATTGGATTGTATTCCTGGCTTTCAACTACAATTCCATCATAAATTGGTCCATACACTCCAGTACTACTTAACTGCACCCAATGTTTTATTTTGCCAATTGATGCATTAATTAAATTTATAGTCCCCTCAACATTAACGAATTTCATAATAGATTCATCCCTAATCTCTGCAGCGCAATGATACAATACATCTACATTATCAACAAAATTCAACAATAATTCTTTATTAGATAAATCTCCTTTAAAAATCTGAATCTTCTCTAAACTTTTAAAGTCAAAGTCAAGCTTATCTTTTCTTGATAAAATACGAACTTCATCACCTAACTTAACATGTTTTTCTACTAAAACCTTACCTATAAAACCAGTGGCTCCAGTAATTGCAATTTTCATAATTTATTTTTTAACAGTTTGAAAATAAGCTCACCTAAATTCCCTTATTATTAAATTTTGGAGTAATACTTAAAACACTCTGAGAACTACAACAGAGTAAAATCACTTTTATTTACTACATAAAATGTAGAGAGTAATATATTGTAGAGATACCCACCCAATCAATGCTTTGAAATCATATCAATTACCTCATCAATCTTATCACTTATTATGCTCGTGCTTTCAGGTATATTTTTTTCCAAAGAATGCTCAAAAGCTTTAAGAATAGAAGAAGAAGAGTAAGGATCAAATACGATAGAAGGTTTACAGACTGCGTAAGTGTAAGGTAAATCAGCTCCCATTATCTTACAACCATTTTCTATAGCTTCAACTAGCCCTAAACCAAAACTTTCTGTTAGGGATGGAAAAATCAGATAATCTGATGATTGATAATATTGTAACAAGTCATTCCTTTTTATATAGCCTAAATTTTCAATTGGATATTTTGACTTTAATTTTTCATCAATAAGATTTAAAACATCTATAAACTCTTTGCCTACTGTTAATATCAATCTTCCTTTTTTATACTTATCATAAAAAGTGCAAAATGACTCAATAAGTCGTTTATGATTTTTATGTGGATTAGCTAGACTAACATAAAGATAAGTAAATGGCTCCTTTTTATCGATATTTTTAAATTCTTCAAATGGCGGATAAAAAGGCATAACCAAAATCTTATCAATACCAATTTTAAACTTACTACTCAATCCTTGTTTAACTAAATCTGTCTGAACTAACCAAAGACTTGAGTTATTTATAGATTTTTTCAGAAAAAGACTTTTTAAAGCAAACATGAATTTAAGAATACTTGAATCATTCTCCGTCAAACTAAAATACTGCACACTGTGAAAATACGTAATCACATTACATTTAATCTTTAAACTTGGGGGAATATTTGCAAGACAAAAAATACTTTTAAACTTTTTTCTATTTGTAAGATAAAAGAAGAATCTATTCCACAAACTTGCTTTTAAATAAACAACTTCATTAGAAGGCTTTATTTTATAAGTATTATTCTTAATCCTATGATCAAATAAATAATAATACTTTATATCTTGCTCTTCTAATTTATATACCAAATAATCCAACATCGCCTTCCCGCCACCTGTGTTAATATGTAACGCGTCTATTAATACCATAATTGAATGTAATTAAAGGTTAAACCCTATCATAAAAAAATTAAAATTGCGAAAGATCATAAATACAGATTTTTTTGTCCATCATATTATTCTAAATTGATATTCCACATTTATAAATTATTCTAGGAAGCCAATACGAAAGAGCTCATTTAACAATTGTGTGCTTAATGCTTCTGGTGTAAATTTATTTTTTAAAGAAATAAAATCAATATTTGGTAACGATTTGTTGTTTGACAAATCTTCAACTTTTAAAACCATATCATTAATATTTTCAAATAGAAATCCAAAAGAGCCATATTTTTTGAAAACATATTGAAAATATGCATTTTTTAAAGCTAAAATTGGTTTCTCAAAATTGATAGCATCCATTATTGCACCACTGGCTGTAATATTATAGCTGTTTTTGGGATAAAAAAATAAAATATAATCAAGTTCATTTACCCTATTATTAAAATCATCTCTATTTAATAGAGCACTACTATTTGAAGATAATTCTATTCCACTTCCATTAAATAAGTTGGAATTTTCTGTACATGAACCTACAATAGAAATTTTCACTTTTTCTTTTATCGTAGAATTTATCTTCTTTGCAAATTCCAAAAAACTAAAAAATCCTTTTGTTTTATTAATTGTACCCACTGTAGCAATCCTTAATTCTGCATCGTCTTTTATTTTTTTTATTCCACCTCCAAACAAGTATGGATGATCTACACTTATAAATTTCAAAGCTTTCCCATCATCGACAATTTCACTAATATTTTGCTTTAAAGCATCTCCTAATACAGAAAAATAGAGTCCTTCAGATATTTTTACTTTTTTATTTAGAAAAAAATCACGAGCTAATTTTAATAATAATCGATGTAAGAAACCAGTTTTTTCGACATCAACAACAATTCCTTCCATCTCTCCGTGACAAAACACAAGAATTTTTTTTTTACAAAACTTGTTTAAAAAATTCAAAACTCTGAGACTAAACAAGTTGTTGTAAGGAAAAACCAATACAGTATCCTTTGGAGAAATAATTAAATATTTTATATTTTGGAGAGCACTAAACAAGTAACGTATTAATAAACTAAAACGACCGTTTCCTGCAATTACCCAGACATTATTATATTCAATGTTTTTTGGCGATTCTCTATTTATAATTTTCAGATAGTTTTCGTAGGAACTTTTACTAATTCTTAACTCAACTTTCTTAAAAATCATAGAACACATCAAAAACAACGAAGCATTAAACATTTCGTGCAATGATTTTTGAGAATAAGTATCTACAACTAAAACTTTTTCCCTTGATTCTTTATTTATCATTTATTTTAAATATGAAATTAACAACTAATACGTAAAGAATATCAAACTTCATATTAAATATTAATGTATAAAAATGCATCGTTTTACTTATAAGAGACAACATTAATAATTAATAATTAATAATTATAAATTATATAATTATTCTTTTTTATTAATAAATCATCTTTTAATCTTTTAACACTTGAAAAACGATTTAAGACAGATCCTGATTCTAATATAGATATTAAAAGTTTTTGATAAGTTATTTCGCCTCCATGAAAACCATCAATTGTCTCACTGTCATTTGAATTACATGCCGAAACTTTTGAAAAGTCATATACCTCAAAATTATAATTATCAAAAACTGGTTTAACTTTATTATAAATTTCTTTTAGATAATCATACTTGCCACTTTCATTCATTTTATTATATATTTTATCAGCAAATGGAGGAAGAAAAGCTACAACAAATATTTTTTGCTCTTTACAATATTTTAATAATTGATTTAATTCAACGAGAGCCTTTTCATTTACAAATTTGCAATATTGAAAACGTCTGTCGCCATGTTTGATTCTATCAAATGTATCTGAATAATTAAAATCATTTGCAGTACTATCTTTAGCAATTAATTTAACAATTTGTTCTCCATAAAAAAAACTTCCATCATTTCTAAATCCAGTATTATTAATTTGTGCATTTAGACCAATTTTATTATATGAATTTGAATCTTGGTTTAAAGAGTTAAATGTGTATTTACCAGCAAGTAAATTGCTATAAACGATCTTATAAGTAGGATATAATTTAGGAAGGTACGTAAAACCATTTTGCCAATGTTCAATTGGTAATACTGAATTCAAATCATCGTAAGATTCATTAAACATCCATTGATCTAAAGCAATAATAACATATTTAGCTCTTTTAGAGGATGGTATACTTTCAATAAAAGGTTTAAAATCTTTAATACTTGAAATAGTAAATCCTACGTTATAAAAAGAAGTCTCAAACATATTTTCTCTAAATTGCAAAACTCTTGATGAACCAAGAGCCCAAATATTTTTATTTTCGTTTTTATTGAGATAAGTCCATTTTGCAAAACCATAATTGTTTTCGTTGTAGGCATACCCAATTAGATATTTATCCTTACTAATTAAAACATCATCAATATTGTGAAAATTCTCTTTTGACTGCCACAAAATATAAGTAGGGACTGATAGAAAAATAAATATTGGACTTACAAAAACAATTAATTGAACTAAAAATTTTTTCATAAATTAAAATTGAAAATAAATAAATTGTTGTTCTGCTCCTGAGAATTTATAAATGGCAAAAATAATAATATAATACATTGTCCACCTTAATGGTTTATACCATTTTGCACCTAAATTTGCAAGGGCATATTCCTGTTCTCTTCCCAACCACTCTACTATTATAAATACAACTGTCAAGGCAGCAATGATAACAGCTTTAGACATACCTGGAAATTTTGGAATAGTAAATAGAGAGCTAGAAAATATCTGAGAAATATAACTAAAAGCATGGCCAAGATTATTTGCACGAAAGAAAATCCATGCGAAAACAGTTAAACTAAAAGTCAAATAAATAGCTAAAAACTCCTTAACAGTTGGTAAGTATTTACCTTGAGCTACAATTTGAAGATTATTCCTATTTGTATTAAAAATAACTGAAGGCATTATAAACAAAGCATTTAAAAACCCCCAAACAATAAAAGTCCAGTTTGCACCGTGCCAAAAACCACTTACAAGAAAAATAATAAATACATTTCGAATCCTCATCCACATACCTCCTTTGCTTCCTCCTAATGGAATATAAAGATAATCTTTAAACCAAGAAGATAATGATATATGCCAACGTCTCCAGAATTCAGCAATATCACGAGAGAAATATGGAAATGCAAAATTTCTCAAAAGCTCTATTCCAAATAATCTTGCCGTCCCTAAAGCAATATCAGAGTATCCTGAAAAGTCACAATAAATTTGAAAGGTAAAAAATAGTGCCCCTATGACAAGTGTGCTTCCTGAATATTCAGTAGAATTATTAAAAATTGTATTAGCAAACTCTGCACAACCGTCCGCTATAACAATTTTTTTAAATAACCCCCATAGGATTTGTCTTAAACCATCAACTGCTTTTACATAATCAAATCTTCTTTTTTTAGAAATTTGTGGCAATAAGTGAGTTGCTCTTTCTATCGGACCAGCAACTAATAAAGGGAAGAAACTAACAAAAAGCGAATAATCAATAAAATTTCTTTCTGGCTTAATCCTATTTTTATAGATATCAATCACATAGGATAAACCATGAAAAGTGTAAAAGGAAATACCAACTGGTAGCATTATTTGCAATGTCATCAAATTAGTTTTAAACCCTAACAAAGATAAGCCATCAGCAAACGAATTAGCAAAGAAATTATAATATTTAAATACTCCCAAAAAACCCAAATTAATACCTACACTAAGCCATAACCAAAATGTTTTCTTTAAATTACTTGTTGCTTTATATATTTTAATCCCAGTATAATAATCTAGTAATGTTGAAAAAATCAGTAAAAACATAAAACGCCAATCCCAACACGCATAAAAAAAATAACTTGAAACAAGCAATAAAATATTTTGAAATTTTAAATTTCCTCTAGTGGCAAACCAATAAAGTACAAAAACTATTGGCAGAAATATTGCAAAATTTAAAGAGTTAAAAAGCATTTTTTGTTGATTTGGTTATTATATTATTATTAATATCGATTTGGACTAAAAAATTATTTTATAAGGAATATAGTCTTCCGCATATGGGCCATTCAATATTTGCCACATTCTAAGAAACAGATAAACAAAAAAGAGAATAAACATTATTATTTTTAGCACATTATTTTCTAAAATTCTAAAAAAATAAGGAACTAAGATAATTTGAAAAAAATCAAACGCATAAGAGAATCTAACAAACACTAACGAAATAGAAATTGTACTAAAATAAATAACGGCACCAAACCAATACAAATTTAAATAACCCTGAAATTGAGGGTATTTATCTCTAATTTTATCATATAAATAAAATGAAATAAACAATATCAAGAATTTATTTGCAAATCCTTTTACAATAATGGAAACCAGGTTTAAATCTTCATTAGTTTCATTATTATAATCACTATTTAGATACAAATCTATCTTGGCTTGTATAATACCTCCTAATCCACCACTTAAAATTTCAATCGTTTTTGTTATAATTACAGAAAAACCAATAGAACCCAAGAGTATAATTGTCATTTTTTTCTTTGATATCCTTAGATTATAGACCCACCACGCACCTAGAAATAGCAAACTAGATCTATGAAATGATGCAGCTAAAATCACGAACAGTACAAATGGAAAAAATTTACGCTTTTGGATATAGATAACCGCATATGTCAAAATTGCAACAGCAATCCACTGTCTTACAAACAAAATATTTGCAAATTGAATAGACCACAAAAACAATAAGGAAACTATTGGATATGGACTTAATTTTTTTATTGCAATACTTTGAAAAGCAAACAATAGAAAACCTGCAATAAATAAGAATACACTATAATTATCTGAAAAAAAAGAAACTGTTTTTATCAACAAACTAAATCCCCATTCAAAAGGATCATTTTCGGCAACAACATTTCGAACATTAAAAAAATATTCGTAATAGTTTTTCCAATCAGTCCCTGTCTCCCATCTTATAAATGATAAAACAAAAAAACAAAAACAAAATGAAAAATAAAAGTAACTAGTAATTCTTCGATCTAAATTTTGCCCTTCAATAAAAGAAAAAAAACAAAGGATAAAAAATATCCCTATATAAAAACTCATAGCATTATTAATTTATTAAAAAATATTGTACATCTTTTTAGCAATAATTATCTAATAAACTAAAATAACACTTAATATAATTTTGCACTAAAAACAACGCAATAAAAAACATTTATTTAATCATTTTAGCCATGAAAAAAGGCCTTATTCTATTGAAAACATACGTTAATTCACTACTTATTTTAAATCTATAAACAATATAAAAATAGATGATAGTTGATACAACTATTTTAATAAAGCTTGCAATTATTAAGGAAGATATACAATTATCCACAATAATGCATAGGGCTATTAAAATGACTGCTAAAAATATTATTATTATTATTTTTTTATTGTAAGGATGTATTCCAAGTTTAATCTTAGCTACAGAAAGTTGAAATATTACAGAAATTAAAGTACATAAACTTATTGATGAAGCTGCACCAATAATTCCAAAATTTGAAGTTAAATAATAGCCTAAAATCACACTAATTATTGAAATCGTCACAGAACTATATAATGTATAAAAATACCATTTTGAAATCGTTATTAATTGCCCTATGGACCCAATCGAAATATCAATTAATCTACCTATACTTAAAACAAGAAAGATATATTTACCAGCTTTATACAAATTCCCTTTTGGTACAAAATAATATATCGTATCTAAGTTACTCCAAATTAAGATAAAAACATATAACGCTAAAACAAAACCATAAATTGAATTATTGACAATTAAAGATTTAAGTTCATCAATATTTCCATCAGTATACGATTTAGCAATTCTTGGAAAAGATATATTTAGAACTGCAGCATATGGTACTAATAAGAGTGTTACAAAAAATGTTGCGGTCGAATAATAAGCTAAATTTGAAATATTTGTGAACTTCGCGACAAAAAAAACATCAATTTTTGCCAATAAAAAGAAGGTAAGATTACTTAGGCAAATAAATAGAAAAAACTTAACAAAGTCTTTTAATAAATTATTTTTTATTAGAAAATCTAAACTTGGTCTAAGATCAATTTTATAATTTTTAAGCTTTAATAAATAAATAAAAACGATTAACGTCGATAAAACATATCCAATAGAAATAACGATCATAATTGTATCGAAATCTCTCGTAATTATGTATAAAAGAATGGAAGAAATATTAAAAACCTTTAAAACAATATTTTTAACAAAATTCACAAAAGCAATATTTCCTAACATTGCTGAATATGCCTCAAAAATTAAAAAGTATGCATTGCATATAATAAGAGGAATTAAAAACAGAACATACTTAACGACCAATCTGTAATCATCTTTTGAAGAAATCATATTAGTTACTTCTGAACGAAAGAAATATAGAAATACACCAAAAACAGAAAGAATAATTATTGGAAAAATAAAAACGAAAAAATCAAATCCCTTTGTAATTGATAATTCATAATTAATTCTATGATAGTATTTGTTTATCAGTGTAGGAATTCCAAAATGAAAATATACTGCTGCTATTGCTGAATATTCTAAAATAAGCCGATACAATCCATTATAGTCTGTTGGAAGAAACTTTGGTGTTAAATACAATGTAAAAAATGCCCCTAATAAAATTCCAATATAATTTATTCCTGAAGTTTTTAAACTTTCTTTAATTATTGTACTCAACTTTGTCTTGTTTTCTTTGTAATAAATAATCTAAATTTACAACATCAGTCTTAAATTCACTGATATTCTCGATCAAAAATAATGGGGTGTTTTTTTCAGAAATTAAAATTCTATCAAAAAAAGATTCAGAATTTTGAATATAATCATTATCTATTCTATCCGGATTAATTAATGCTATATTATTATTTAAACAAAAATTTACTGCTTCGGTATCTAAGTCCGTAACATGTGCAAAAGATGTCAGTTTTTTAATAATTGATTCTTTAGAAAAACAAAAAGTATATTCAAAAGCTAAGCTCTGACTAAATTCTAAAACTACCCTATTATTATTTGATGGATGCCTTACATTATGAAAAGCTTGTTTAGAAGTTAAATCTTTTAGTTTTACTATAGGACTATATCTTAATCTGTTTGCGTAATTATCGAAATCATAGCAATATATTTCCCTCTTTATATAAAATGGTGTATCATTACTTGCAATAGCGTTCATAAATTCATTTATCTTATTTCCCGTGAAATCAAAAATTTCATCTGTGTCACAAGTAATAATTATATCTTCGCTCGAATATTTAGATTTCAGATAATCTAAACATGCTCCACGCTGATTAATTTCTGAATAAAAAGAAGCCAACTCTGCATAAGGAACTAATTCATAATTTCGTTTTCGTTTTGCATTTAGCCAACGTTTTGTCTTTCTTTTTAGTAAATCTATAAATTTTGGTTCAAACTGAAAATTAAAATTTTCATCTAAATTAATATAATGAATTTTGTCCTTAAATTTTTCAAATCTAGACTGACTTAAAATTTCTTCTAAAAACATTGGTTTTATTTTTCCTTGAAACGTATATCTTGATTCTGTAATAATCCATTCATTTACAAAAGAATTTTCTACATTAAATTTCAACCACAAAAGCTCTTGCTCATGCGAATCACTAAACATAAAAGTTGAAACTATTTTTTTATCCATGGTTTTAATTCTCTTAAGATTGCTTGTCTATAAGTTGGGTTTTTAAGTTTTTTCACAGTATTTATATTTAAGGAACCTAGAAATCTCTTCCATAATGACACAGAAACAACCTTTTTCACTAATCCTGTCAAAATTTCCTTTTTTGTTGGATCCAAATCAATTGGTAAATATGTTTTTTCTCTTGCTTGAAATTTTTTACCAAATGTCATCCACCAATAACCATAAATATGAACATTTTCTAAGGGTTTAGCTTTTAAGCCTTTAGTATTGATCATCTCCATTAAATCTTTTTTAGATTTTGGCAGATATGCTACATCTAAATTATCAAAAAAAGACATTCCAAGAAGAATAGATGGTTTTTCAAAATAACAAGCTTCGATACCGATCGTTGATCCAAAAGTTATAATTTTGTCAGAAACATCAATTAGAGAATAACTAGACACAGTTGATGTTGAATTAACGATAATCAAATTTTTTAGTTCCTTTAATTTTTCAAGATTTCTTATCTGTGTATTATCTAGAAACTTTAAATTTGGATGAATCCTTAAAATAAACTGTTTTCTTTCATCATTTTCAAATTTTTTGCATACATCCCAAATCGCCTGCGTTTCATCTTCATATATATATATGTAATTCTCCCAGCCGGGTACAGATGCAAACTCATCTATCGAAGAATTAAAAAATGTTATTATCTCTTTATTTTTATCGAAGTAAGGAAGCTGATTATCTTTTTGATAACCTATAAAACTTCCTTCCATTAATGAAATTCCTTTTCTCTGAGCTTCGAAAAATTCTTTGGAGATCTTTATTTTATATTCTAGATCATTATTATCATCCCAAGCATCTTTCATTTCTTGTTCTCTATAAGAGACATTATGAGGTATAGCTCTTTCTAAAACATGAAATTTATCATAACGGGATGTAAATTCAAATACTTTAAAATTAATTTTATTTTTTTTACAATAATTGACAACCGGAGAATAAGAAGACATTCTTCCATTAAATACATAAACCAAATCAGGTTTAATGTCATTAACTAATTTATCTAATGTATCAACTACGGTTATAGCTGTTTTAATCTCTCTAATTACCTCTTTACTATATTTATCAAGATTTAAACAATGATCTCTGTAGATACTGATTATAGAAGATGCTACCCCCATACCAATATTTACATTTTTGTAATTAATTTTTTTTAGCTCTTCAATCGAGTGAAAATTTAGATTTAAACCTGTTCTATTTTTGTCCTCAACATAATTAAGTGAAATAAACGAGCTATACTCTTTACGTAAAACTTTTAAAGTTTTCTCATATACTTTAGAATAATGAAAATAGGTAAAATCAGGTGTCAAATAATTAGTTTGAGTAGAAACAATTTCTTTATTGGAAGGTAATAAAAAAACTTCATCGCCATTATTTAAATGTTCTAATAAAATTTCTAACTGAATTTGTCCAATCAGATTTAATCGGGGATGCGCAGTGTGTAAAAAAAGAATTTTCATAATATTAAATTATACTCCATCCCCCATCTACTACTAAATTATGTCCCGTTACGTAGGAAGCTTCATCACATAAAAGATAAAAAATAGCTGAAACAATATCTTTTGGGTTTCCCATCCGTTTCATAGGTACTTTTTTATTATAATTATTTACAAATGATTCTGGTTGATTATCAAAAATTCCTCCTGGAGAAACAGTATTTACACGTATTTGATGTGCTCCATAATAAGAGGCTAAATATCTGGTAAAGTTATTAAGTCCTCCTTTTATTGCAGAATAAGCTGCTGGTGTTGTCATTTCTGTTCCTTCATAAATAGTAAAATCAGGTCCTACCAGTCCATAAATAGATGACATGTTAACAAGAGACCCATGTCCCTGAACTTTCATTTGCTCTAAAACAACCTGACAGCACAAGAAATAGCCATTCAAATGCATATCCACATTCTTGCGCCATGATTCAAAAGGAATATCCTCGAATTTATTTCCCCAATCTTTGGTTCTTGGATAGGCATTGTTTACCCAACCATCAATTTTATTATATTTTTCAACTATAGCAACTATTCCTTTTTTCACTGAATCTTCATCAGTGATATCAACTATAAAATCGTCAACACCCTTTTCTTTAAAAAAAATATCAGCTGCTATTACAACTGCTCCTTGCTCGCGAAATGTAGAAACCATCTGCTTTCCTAATAACCCATTTCCTCCAGTCACAACTATTACTTTACCCTTTATTGAAAACATCTTAATGATCCTTATTTATTGTTTAACTGTAAAATATGTTATAAATTCCATTTCGTCTATCTTTTTTAATTGGAAAGCTTCTTCGATATTGTATCGCTTCATCCAAATTCAAATCAAATATTTTAACTTTATCCAAAATTTCAGAAGGTTCTAATTTTTCTCCAATAGGTGAAAAAACACATGAACTCTCTTCATATTCCAAACCATTTTGATCAACACCGGTACGATTCACACCGATCATAAAACTTTGATTTTCTATAGCTCTCGCATTTAGTAAAGTTCTCCAATGTGTGACCCTAGTTTTTGGCCAATTTGCTATATTAATCAAAATTAGATTCTCTTTAGACAATTCTTGATATAATTCAGGAAATCTTAAATCAAAGCAAATACTCAACCCCCAACCTCCCTTCCAAGAAAGACTCTTAACCTGATCTCCACTAGATATTAATTTATCTTCCCCACTGTAGGAGAAAAGATGAATTTTTTCGTAGTGTCCAGCGATTTCACCTTTATTATCTATGGCAACACAACTATTGTATTTATTATCATCTTTAGAGATCATCAATCCAAATACAATATTTATCTGATGTTCTTTAGCTAATTTTTGAATAGCTCGAATTGAATTCGAATTCTTGAAGTCTTCTGCCAAAGACAAATTAGACATCGAAAAACCAGTCAATGTCATTTCAGGAAAAATAACATATTCTGCCTTTTGTCTTAGTGATTGAACAATACGTTTAACTTCTTCCAAATTAGCTTGTTTATCCTCCCAAATCGAATTTAAAGAAACAACTGCTAATTTCATCAATTATATTTTCTGAATACTGGTTTAATAACAGGAGATTTTAGATAACCTTCCAAGCCTTTCTCTAATGCTTTTTGATATATCGTTAGAGCATGTTTCGCTGCTGATAATGTCATATCTAATTCTGTCTCCTGATGAGAATAAGAAACAGCTATATAGGGCATCATTACATGTTTTTCTAACATTTCCTGAGCAAACAAAGTACGCATTGCTAAGGACACATTACTATCCTTATCTTTGGCAACATAATTTGGCGAACAAGGATATCCTTCAACATAAAATTGATCAAGTATTCCTAGATCTTTCGAAATCTTATTTATTCCGTCAATCAATTTAGTACCATAATTCCAGAAATGTTCTACTACTCGATCTCTTTTTAAAATTTCCATAGTTTTGATAAAAGCGCCTAGCGCACTCATTTCAGCTCCGTGAGTAGTTGAAGTTAGAAATATTCTCTCCGCTCCTTCTTCCAAAATCCCGCCTATCTGCATAATTTCTCTTTTCCCTGCTAATGCCGCTACTGCAAAGCCGTTAGCCATGGCTTTTCCAAATGTACATAAGTCAGGCTCAATCCCATAATATGTTTGTGCTCCTTGCAAGTGCCATCTGAAACCAGTAATCATTTCATCAATGATAAATACCGCACCATTATCTTTACACAAATACTGTACTTCACGTAAATAATTAGCATTTGGTTGAACTGTGGTAGCAGCTTCCAACATAACAGCAGCTATTTGATCTGGGTATTTCTCGAAAAGAACTTTTAAAGATTCAATATCATTATAATTAAATTTTAAAGTAAACTGACTCGCTTCTTGAATTGTTCCACGCACTAGAGTAGTTGAGCCAATAAACCAATCATCATATGAAAAAAAAGGCTGCTCAACCGGAATTGCTACCAGTTTTTTCCCTGTATAACCCCTTGCTAGTTTTATTGCTGCAGTCGTAACTGCTGAACCATGTTTCGCAAATTTAACCATATCTACGGAGGGAATTAGTTCACATAATAATTCTGCAGCTTTCAACTCCGTCAAAGATGCCCTTGTAAGATTATTTCCTTTTAAGATCTCTTCATAACATGCATCTGCTATTTCCTTATTTGCGTAACCTATATTAACAGAACGTAAACCCATTCCGTAATCCAAATATTTATTCCCTTCAGGGGAAAATACATAAGCCCCCTCCCCTCTTTCCAAAATTGATGGAGCATTTGAGGGAAATTGATCATCACCTCTTGAATAAGTATGAGCCCCGCCTGGTATAACTTTATGTAACTTTTGTGAATATCCGTCTTTCATTTTATTTAATATTTTTTTCTTCAAACAACTTTTTCTCAACAATAAATTCAGCAAATTGCCAATCTAAAGGTTCATCAATTTCTAAACCAGAAATATCATCTAATAAATAACTCAATGTTGTTTCTGTATAAAACGATTTACTTTCTAAAAAAGCATCCCATTTGCTTATGTAGAAGCCTCCAGAAGGTGTTATTTCTTTATGAAATAACTGTCTCCCTAATTTTTTTTTAAGCGTTTTAAGATTATTCGCTAATTCACTCAAATATTTATTCTCCTTTTGGATAAATATTCTATTAGGTCTACTCTCTTTTGTAGCAACTATTGCAGAAGCCATTTTGTCTTCACTAAGTAAATTTACAGCTTTATCAAGATCATAACTTTTAACAAAAGGCGAGGTAGGTTCTAATAAAGCGATATAATCATATTTTTTATTCATTTTTAAAGCATATTCCATCGCGTGCAATACAACATCAATAGAAGAGGCTTCATCTGTTGCCAAATAATCGGGCCTCATAAAAGGTATTTCTGCCCCATAATCTTTGGCTATTGTAGCATATTTTTCTGAATCTGTACTAACCCAAACATCACCCAATAATTGAGTATCTTTTGCCGACTGAATTCGATAACTAATCAAAGGATGTCCTCCTAAAAATTTAATATTTTTATCTGGGACCGATTTAGAGCCACTTCTCGCAGTCACTAACCATAATATCTTTTTCATCATTCCAATTATTAAAACTTTATATTGTGTATATCAATATGTGCTTTCTCAAAATCTTCATGTTTACCTACGTCCAACCAATATCCCGAAAATGGAAAAGAAATTACTTTTAACTTATTCTTTATTAAATCTTCCATTAAATCGGTCGCATTAAAAAATGTATCTTTTGGAATGAAATTCAACATTCCCTTTTTCATCAAATAAATCCCTCCATTTGAATAGTAGGTATAAGTTGGTTTTTCTTTAAAACTTTTTACTTCTCCATTATTAGTTTCGAGTACAGCATATGGAATACTTACTTGATAGGGAATTGTCAAAACAGCCAAATCAGCGTCTTGTTTTATAAATTCAAGAAAAAATTGTTCATAATCAATATTAGTCAACAAATCAGAATTAGTAACAAGAATATAATCATGCTCGAAGTTTTGAATTTGTGAAACCGCACCTATTGTACCTAAGGGTTCTTTTTCCCAAACGTACTCGATTTTAACATTTTTTTCTTCTCCACTGCCAAAATGATTTTCAATTTGTTTCCCCAAATATTTTACAGAAATCCAAAAATCATCTATGCCAAATAAGGCTAATCGATCGAGATTATGTTCCATAATGGCCTTATCTCCAACTTTTAAAAGAGGTTTAGGGATTGTATTAGTTAAAGGTTGTAATCTTTGTCCTCTTCCGCCAGCCATTATAACAGCATCTATTGGTAAATAGGATTTAATTTTTCTAAAATTAATAACATTTACCACTTTGTGATTTTCATCTACTATTGGTACAATTCTGAAATCGCCTTCACGATATTCAATAATTTTTCTTAAATTATTTTCTCCTTTAGTAATATATCTAGGATTATCCTGTATAATTTCATTAATAATACTGTCAATTGTAAATCCTTTTAACAATCCACGTCGTACATCACCGTCTGTAAGTGCCCCTATCAATTTATCATCTGTATCTACCACAAAAAGAATCGCATCTTGTGATAGTTCATTCAATACAAGCAGAGCTTCTTTTACTTTACTTCCCGAAAGAATTAAATGATCTTTGTAAATTCTCATAAAAACTCTTTTAAGATTTTAATTATATTATTAACTGCGTCAGACTTAAAATACACGTTTTCACCGTCATATTTATTTAATTTTATTGCTTCATTAGTAGCTAAAATAATAGCAGATTCTTCAAATTCACAATTTAAAACATTGCCACTTTGAACCCTGCCTTTCTGTCTATCACCTACATTAATTACGTATTTACCAAAGGAAGCCGCCTCCAAAATCCCACTTGAAGTATTGCCTATTAGGATCTTAGCATAATACATAGCAGAAAAATAATTTATCTTACCGAAATTTTCGATTAATAAAATTCTATTAGGCAAGTCATTTTTTAGTTCTTGAATTGCTTCTCTATATATCGAACCTTGCGTATCTGCATTAGGCATTGTGATTACTAGAAATAATTTTTCTGAAATCACTGTCATAGCATTTTTCATTTCTTGGGCATATCTCACATTATCCTGCAATGATATTGTCTCAGGATGAAAAGTAACTAGCGCAAATTCTTCATTTGGTATTGCAAATTTGTAAAAAAAAGTTGTTTTTTCTAAAGGTATAAACTTCTTTATGTCATTTAAACTCAATGCTCCTACAGTAATGATACCTTCTGAAGAGCCAATCAAACTTTTAATTTTTTCACTAAAAACATCAGTAGCAGTAAAATGTAATAAAGAAGCTAAAGAAATTTGATGTCGATAAATATTATCAATTGCCCCCAATGTAGTTTCACCTCCGTGTATATGAGCAAATTTTACTCCAAATGGAATTCCTGCTTGTACAGCACTGCTCATTTCAAAGCGATCTCCTAAACAAAGAATTAAATCATATTTATGATTTTCCCAAAAATCTGCGAACTTTAAAACAGTCAAACCATAAGATGAAGCAATAGATTGTTCATCATCGTTTGAAATTAAAGAAGCTATCTTATGAATACAATTATAACCATCCTTTTGAATATCACTTAAAGTATAGCCATGACCTTTGGATAAATGTGTACCAAAAGCAATAATTTCCATTTCAAAAAAAGAATCATTTTTCATTTTTTGAAGCAGAGGAAGGTATATTCCATAATCAGCTCTTGAACTGGTTAATACTCCTATTCTCATTGAATTTCTGAAACTAAAAGTTTATCAAATTCTTTTTTATCAACAACCAGTTTTTTTCCTACAACATTTTCCCATTCCATAGGCGAAATTCCATCTCCTGGTCTCAATGAAATAATATCATCATCCGTAATAATATGTCCTTTCGATAAATCTCTATTAATAAAAATACTTTTTCTAGCTATAGCGATATTTTTCGTTTCACTTTCACTTGGCACTTTTTCTCCATCGCCACTTAAAGCTAATTCAATATTACGAATTGCTTTAACCATTTCTTTTAATTCTTGTGGCTCAAGTGAGGCAAGATGGTCAGGCCCTGGCAAACTTCTGTCCAAAGTAAAATGCTTTTCAATTATTTTAGCACCCATTGCAACTGCAGCAATAGGAACCTCAATACCAAGTGTATGATCAGAATATCCTATTTGAACACCAAAATTTCTTTTTATGGTCAACATAGCATTAAGATTAACATCTTTCATAGGAGTTGGGTATTCTGTATTACAATGCAGAATTGTGATTACTTCTTTCTTCAATCCAAATTTAATTAATACCTCTAAAGCATCTTTTATTTCTATTTCAGAACACATTCCTGTTGACATAATTACAGGTTTTCCGCATGAAGCAACCGTTCTCAAATAAGGATAGTTAGTTATTTCTCCACTTGGAATTTTAAAAAATGACAACCCTAAATCATTTAAATAATTTACACCTTCAACATCGAAAGCTGTAGAGAAAAATTTAATATTTCTTTCAGAACAATAAGTCATTAACTCTAAATGATTTTCATGACTCAACTCTAAATTTTTTAACATAGCATACTGAGAATCATCTCCATCATGAATATTAATATTTTGATAGTCTGCCTTTTTTGCAGACTTACTTACTAAACTATCTGCTTTAAATGTTTGAAATTTTACATAGTCAACCCCAGCATCTACTGCAACATCAATTAACTTTTTTGCTACCTCTAAATCTCCATTGTGATTTACGCCAGCCTCTGCAATAATAATTACTTTATTCATACTTAAATTATTCGACCAGGATTTCCAACTACCTTTTTACCGTCAGGCACATCGTTGATTATAACAGAGCCTGCGCCTATTGTGACATCTTTTCCTATTACTATACCTTGTTTAATTACGGAATTGGCCCCTACAAAAGTTCTTTCACCAATTGTAACATTTCCAGCTAAAACAGCTCCGGGTGCAATATGTACCGCATCATGCAAAACACATTCATGCTCAATTATACAACCAGTATTTAAAATTACATTTTTTCCTATTACAGTAAATGCATTGACCATTACACTTTTATTAACAAAGGTTCCACAGCCTATTGAAGTACTTTTTGACAAATGAGAAGTTTTATGAATAATAGTTTCAATTGACTTTCTTTTGTTTTCAATTAAACTGGCAACAATTTGTCTGATATTATTATCTCCTATACCTATTGCAAAGGAAACATTACTTCTCCAGCCAATAAAATTTTCTTCGTTTTCATATCCTAAATATGATAGATTATAAGGATTCCTTTTTGATTCTTCCTTTTCTGAATATCCAATGACTTCAAGTCCATTTTCTAAAATGGTTTCGGCCAATACATAAGCATGTCCTGAATACCCGATAAGAATTATCTTTTTATCTGACACTACTTGGTACATTTACAATTCTTTCTTCTAAAAATTCAGCGTTAACTTGTTCATCTCTATAGCAATTAGTATACATAGGTAAGCGATACATCAATTGCCAAATTGGTCTCGTCATTACATTATTTTTGTTTGTTGTTTGCAAAAACAAATCGCGTTCAATTTTATTTTCTAATTCAACACACATTAACCAATAATTGGCTTTGGTTTCTGGAGTTTCTGTTCTAAATTTTATTCCACTGGTAGCAAAAAAAGATTCATATTCCCTTGCTAACTTTCTTTTATTTTCTAAGAAACTACTTAACTGTTCTAATTGAGCACATGCTAATGCAGCATTTAAATTGGGCATTCTGAAATTATACCCCATTTCATCATGAACGTATTCATAAGGATGTGGAATTTTGGCTGTTGTAGTTAAGTATTTGCCTTTTTCACCCAATTTATGATCATTACTCACAATGGCGCCACCGCCTCCGCAAGTAACTATTTTATTTCCATTGAATGAAAAAGCACCCAATTTTCCAAAACTCCCAGTAGGCTTTCCTTTGTATTCACTACCTAATGATTCTGCAGCATCTTCAATCAATGGAATTTTCCAAGCATTACAAATTGCTAATAGTTCATCCAGATGTACTGGAAACCCAAAGGTATGCATTGGTAAGCAAGCACTTATTTTATTCCCAGTTTTTTTATTATAACATGCATCTTGACGTAACTCACCAAATTCTTCTAAAAACGAAGAAACTGCTTTGGGCGATAAACCCATAGTATCTAAGTCTACATCTAAAAAAACCGGAGTTGCGTTTTGATAAGCTATAGCATTGGCAGTTGCAACAAACGTTAATGCTTGTGTTAATACTTCATCTCCAGACTTTACACCCAACAAACGCAAAGCTACCTGAATTGCCGCTGTACCATTAACTACCGCAACCGCTTTTTGAGTTTGCGTAATTGTTTGCATCATTATCTCAAATTGATCTACATATGCACCAACTGAAGATACAAAGGTAGAATCAATAGTTTCTAACAGGTATTTTTTTTCGTTACCTCCAAAATGTGGAACGTGCAATGGTATAAAACTTTCTGTTTTATATTGTTCTTTTATAAAAGATATAACTGAATCAATTGAAGTCATAATTACATTTTAGAATCTAAATATTTACCGGTTTCCTTATGTCCAAAATTTGGAATCATTTTATGAAACAAATCAACTATTTCATCCTTACTCCAGCTTTTATTTGATTTCATAATTTTAATCTTACTGCTAAAATCTTCTAATTTTAATACATCATAATTAGCTTCATTTTTTATCACTCCTAAATTCTCAAATCGATCCATATCTAATACTTCATTATCTGTAAAAAATTCTTCAAAATCTTTTTCTCCCGTAGTATCACTCTCTGTAAAAAAACATGGCCACATTTTTTGTTTAATTAAATCGTCTACATTATTTCTGGCTTCTTCTTCAGATTTGCATAAATAAGGCTGATAACCTATTTCCGCTAAGTATTTGACTGCGATGTCAGCAAAAGAAATCAAATGTAAGTTTTCATTTAATTTAGGAAAAAAGATATCTCTGTTTTCTCCAAAAATGCAAGACATTAAACAGAGTTCGCCTGATTCTTTTGGAGTAACGAAATATCGTTTAATATCATTTGGTGCAACAATTGGCTGTTTTTTAATAATACGCTGATTAAATCCATGCAACAAAGAACCATCTGAAAATGCAACATTTGCAAAACGTGCTGTAGAAATTTTAATCTCATTGCTTTTCCGCATCAAATACATTTCCATTATTCTTTTTGAAGCGCCCATCATATTAACCGGATTAGCAGCTTTATCTGTTGAGACACAAAAATATTTTTTGGTTCCATTATCGATTGATTGCTGCAATGTTTTATCAGTATTAAAAACATTTACATCTATCATTCGCATTAATGTAAAGGGATCTTTTTCACTACGTACATGCTTTAAAGCGGAAAGATTTAACACATAGTCATATTTACCGTCCGATTTAATAAATGCATCATATTCTATTGACCCTATATCTAATGCAAATGTTTGAAAATCTCCATCAATATAACCATAAGAACTTCTTAAATCACGAACTAATTCTACCATATTGTTTTCACTAATATCTACAACATGTAATTTCGCTGGATTGCGTTTGAATATTTCTTTAGTTACAGCTTGGCCAATCGAACCTGCTCCTCCTATTACTAAAAAAGAAGAATTATTAACAATTTTGCATAATTGATCTTTAAAGGCAAGAATATCTTTTTCAAATATTTCTTCGTTTCTTCCTATTAATTTTAGAATGTTCATTTATATCAATTTAATTATATTTCTATTCTGAAATCATTATGCAAGTAATTTTAACACCCTTCTAAAAATCAAAACAAAAATGACTAAAAAACCAGCCAAAATTCCTCCCAGTAGTATCCCTTTAGCTTTACCAAACCTTTCTTTTGCTAATGGCAAAATAGGTTTATCAATTATTTGAATTAACGGAGTTTCTTTTCGCAAAGTAACTTTTGCTAATTCAGCCTGTTTTACTAATTCTGTTAAAATAGCAGTATTAGCCTGAACATCTACCTGTCTGCGTGCAGAAGGCGCACGACGAACATTTAGTGCAGGGTTTAAATTAAAAGTATTATCATTAGCGACTGCAACTCCTGTAATAGCACTATTTAATTCCCTACGTATAGAATCTGTTTGACGTTCTAAAATAAGCATATTATCGCGAGATTTCTTGCTTTTAGTATTAATATAAAAAATAGAGACTTCTTTAGCTAACGCTTCACAAAAATATTTTGAAAATAATTCATTCGTTGACCTAACGTCAATATTAATAATTGAAACTTTTTTATCTTTCTGTCCAACAGCTAAACCACCCATTGACAAACTTTCATATAACTTACCCAAAATACTATCTTGTGCTCGTGTAAAATTTTCACGATTTGCATTTGGCAAAAACTGTATCTTAGAAAATCTAGGATCTTTATTCCACCCTTCTCTCAATTTATTGTTGCTAATATACATTTCGGCCAAAGAGACAACTTTTCCATTATACATCACCGGAGACAACAAAGTTTTTTCTACCATTACTCGTGACTTAAATAGCTCAGTCAAATTAGAACCAGTAAAAATTCCACCACCACTTCCTCCCAAATCTAGTCCAAATGAACTAGCCAATCCTAGAGCTCCACCTAACCCCCCTCCACCTTTCTCATCCTCTAAAGCAAAAGATAGTGTGGCGGTATAAATAGGTTTTTTAAGTATAGAATAAGTTAATCCACATATTGCACCTATAACTGTTGCTAATATAATAATCATCCATTGCGAGAATAAGTATTTATACCATTCTCTAACTTTCATAATTAATTCTTTTAACGATATTTCATCGTTTTCTCTAGATTTATTATCCATTAAAATAATTTATTTAAAAGCAGTAACAATTAACAACGCTAAACTTGCAAATGCAGTTCCAAGACCTGCCCACTCTCCTGCACTCATTTTCTTAGTTTCAGGTTTTTCCGGCACAACAATTTGAGAATCGGGCGTGACTTTTGGATAAGACCTAAAAAATAAAAATGATCCGGTTACAGAGGCTTTTCCATTTGGATAAATGATATAGGCTTTTCTCTTCCATCCCTTACTATCAACACCACCTACAGAATTAATATAATATTTAAATCCTTTTCCACTTCTAAAAGGAATTTCAGAAGTCAATAATACATTTCCGGTTACTTTAACTCCCTCGTTATAAACTGCAACTTCTATTTCATCACCAGGAAACAAAGTAACATTTGAATAATGACTTTTGTCTTTTACAATTTTTTCCCAATTTACTGGAATTGTAGCATATTTTAATTCATCCCTAAGTTTTTTAGATAATTTAGAGTTAAGAGTATCTTTTTGCTTTACTCCTAATCCTTCTTTTTCTTCTTGAGCTGTTAATTTTTTATCTAGATTAAGATTTACACTTTCTAACTGTTCGAGTTGCTCTTCTTTAATTGGTCTTTTAATTTTCATACCATTTAAATTAGCAATGGATGTTAATCCACCCGCCCTCATTACAACGTTGTATACTGTTTCCTTTTTATTTGCTAAAACATATTTTCCAGGGTAACTTACAGCACCACTTACTTTTACCATTTCTGGCTTTTCATAGACCGCCATTTTTCGAATATTAATAACATCAAATGGCTTCAATACAAAATTTTTAATCTGCTCGTTGTTACCCGCAGTAATTTCAAGTTCTACCAATTCAATACGCTTTGGATCGGCATCATCTATTACATCAGACTTTATCATTCTTGCAATTTCAACTCTTTTAGATGCTGAACCCGTTAATCCACCAACCTGAACTACTAAATCATTTAAAGTTAAATTTTCAAAATATTCGTATTCGCCAGGATTCTTTACTTCCCCATCAATTGTCACTTTATACTCTTCTCTAAAATCAAGAATAGAATAAACAGTAACAATATCTTCTCTTTTTAACTCTATATCAGAATTCAAATCTCCAGATAATGCTGCACTTAAATCAACATTGACAATTTCTGTTGTTAAATCCGTTTTCAGACGAATAATTCTTGCTCTTTTTGTATACGCATCTTCTTTAAGACCTTCAGCTCTTGTAATAAGATCCGAAATTCTCATTCCTTCATTATAAGAATAATAGTCAGGTCTAAAAACTGCTCCTTCAATTTTAATACGGTTTTCGAATCGATTTAAAATTTTGGTAATTCTGAACACATCTCCAGATTGAGGTAAATAAGAGTTATATTCACTTTCATTTATGTCATGAACTTTAAACTCTTTTCCTGTTTTTTGCATGACATTTACAGATGCTGTATAGGCAAATTCATTAAAGCCTGAAGAAAAAGATAATAAATCAGTAAATGTTTCTCCTTTTTTCATTTCGAAGATGCCAGGACGTTTTACTTCTCCTTCAACTGTAACTCTTTGACTATATGCCGGAATTCGAATTACATCATTATCCTTCAAACTAACATTATCGGATTGATCTCCTTTAACTAAAAACTTATAAATATCAATATTTTTATAAACTTTATTATTTCTGATTAATTCTATATTTCTATAACTACCATTTTTACCTGGTCCGCCTGCTAAATGCAATGCATTATAAACAGACGCTAAAGATGAAACAGAGTAATTACCCGGTTGCTTTCCTCCAACGATTGTAACTTTAATAGTTCTTATATCACTTAAACTGACACTAACCTGAGATTGGCCGGATCTAACTGTACTATAAACTCTTGCAATTGCTGATTTTATTTTTTGTGAAGCTGCTTCAATAGACATTCCTGCTACTGCGATTTGCCCAACGTTTTGAATTGTAATTTTACCTTCGAAATTTACTGGAACGGTATCATCAAATTGCTGAACACCATACACGCTTACTTCTAATTTGTCACCTGGTCCTAGAACATAGTTTACGGGTGTTGCCAATTTTAAATCTGGCTCAAAATTCAAAGTAGGATTGTCAAATAATTCAGAACCAAAAATTAAAGCATTTATAGAATCCTTTACTTTATCATTTTTAATTTTTTCTTGTTTTCTTCCAAACTCAGAATCCTTATCTAATGTTTTTCCTATATTATCTGCATTTTTGTCTTTTGAACTACCTCTCGAATTTTTCTTCTCAAATTCAGTAAGTTTAATCTTTAACTTATTAAACTCCGTTTGGGTCATCCCTTTTGACAACGCCATTGATTCTACCTGTTCAATTGTCGTATTATTACTTTTTAATTGAGCGCTAATTTTACTCAAATCATCATCCGACAAATAATCAACTTGGACTGTACTTAAATCTTTCGATTTAATTATGTCTTGAGCATGCAAATTGAATGATAATAGTAAAATAAAAAATAGGGTAAGAGCGTATGTTATCTTTTTCATTTGTAATTATAATTTAACCTAAAGTTTGGTTTAAATAAAATTGCTTATTGCTATGAATATTGTTTTTGATAATAATCTTTATAAGAACCAGAAGTTACATTTTGTAACCATTCCTCATTACTTAAATACCAATTAATTGTTTTTTCCAAACCTTCTTCAAAAGTAACAGAAGGCTTCCATCCCAATTCTTTACTAATTTTAGAGGCATCAATAGCATAACGCAAATCATGTCCGGGTCTGTCTTTTACATACGTAATTAACTCTTGTGAAACTCCTTCTTTCCTGCCAAGTTTCTGATCCATAATTCGGCATAATAATTTTACTAAATCAATGTTTTTCCATTCGTTGAAACCACCAATATTATAAGTTTCATGATTTTTTCCTTCATGAAAAACTAAATCTATAGCAATAGCATGATCTTCTACGAAAAGCCAATCACGAGTATAATTTCCGTCTCCGTAAACTGGTAATGGCTTATTACTAATGATATTATTGATAAACAGAGGAATCAATTTTTCAGGAAAATGATAAGATCCGTAATTATTTGAACAATTTGTTAAAACATATGGCAAACCATAAGTTTCACCATAAGCTCTTACAAAATGATCTGAACTTGCTTTGGAAGCTGAATACGGAGAATTAGGATCGTAAGAAGTTGTTTCGGTAAAAAGTCCTTCTGCTCCAAGAGAGCCATAAACTTCATCAGTACTTATATGATAGAAGCGTTTGCCTTCAAAATCATCTTTCCATTGATTTTTAGCTGCATTTAATAAATTCATAGTCCCAATTACATTTGTTTTTACAAATGCTAAAGGATCTTCAATAGATCTATCAACATGAGACTCTGCTGCTAAATGCAAAACACCTTCAAAATTATGTAATGAAAAAAGTTCATTTATAAAAGTCTCATCAACAATATCACCCTTTACAAATGTATAATTAGAATGATTTTCGATATCTTTTATGTTTTCCAAATTCCCTGCATAAGTCAAAGCATCTAAATTGAATATTTGATATTCAGGATATTTATTTACAAAACGTCTAACGACATGAGATCCAATAAAACCAGCTCCGCCAGTTATAAGAATTTTTTTCATTTTAATTAATTTAATAAATCTGAATTTATTTTTTCCAACTCACTGTAAATATCCTTCACATCCTGCGAGTTTTCTTTCTGCAAAATTAAATTTGCTGTATCCGTATATACAAAAATAGTGTTTTTTAATCCTAAAAAAGTCGTGTGCTTACCCGAACCAATGACCATATTTCCATTTTTATCCGTAGGGTGTCCTTTTGAAACTAAATAATCATAAACTGATTCAAAGGATCCTAAATCTGACCATGAAAAAGCAGCAGGAACTACTTTAATTTTTTTACTTCGCTCCATCACAGCATAATCAATACTAATTGATGGAATTTCTAACGACAAATTCAGATCTAAAAATCCATTTTTACTTGCTTCCCAGACAGCTTTAGATTTTTCGTAAACATCGGGCTGAAATTGCTTTAACTCATCCAAAAGAACACTGGCCTTAAAACAAAACATACCGCTATTCCATAGAAAATTTCCTTTTGAAATAAACTCTTTTGCCGTCGTTTCATTAGGCTTTTCTCTAAATGAGATCACCTTGTCTCCTTTTGATTCTATATAACCATATCCTGTTTCAGGTTTAGTTGGAATAATACCAAAAGTTACAATAAATCCTTCTTGTGCTTTTAAAACAGCTTCATCAATAGCTTTATTATAATCTTCCATTTTATCAATAATATGATCAGAAGGCGTTACAATTAATATATCATCAGGATCTGACGCAAATGCCGCAAATGCAATTGCAGCTGCTGTATTTCTTGGTGTAGCTTCGACTATATTCACATAAGCAGTTTTGGTTTTATCCATAACTTTACCACTTAAGTGCTGATTATCAACATTACCTACTACCATTACCTTATTAGCCAAATGACTATTACGATCAACGGTCATTTCGAATAATGATTTATTTTCAAAAATTTCCAGATATTGTTTAGGTTGGCTTTTTCGTGAAAGCGGCCATAACCTGCTTCCCACTCCCCCTGTCAAAATTACATGTATAATTGAATTGTTTGTTTCCATTTTTTTTTAATAAAAAAAAAGATCTTTAAGTTCTATAACCTGTTATCAGCTACGCTACCTAAAACTCCTTTTACATCATATAATAAACTGTTTTCTTTCTGCAATTGGGCAAAATTTAATTCTAAAAATTCCGCATGAGAGACTCCCAGAACAATTGCGTCAAATCTATTATTTGGAAGGGTTTTTAATGTTACTAAATTATATTCTTTTTTTACATCATTTGCATTAGCAAGGGGGTCAAATATTGTAACCGAAATTCCATATTCAGTCAATGCCTTAACAACATCTACTATTTTTGTATTACGTACATCAGGGCAGTTTTCTTTAAAAGTAATCCCAAGCATTAATAACTCTGCTCCATTAACAGAAATCCCTTTTTTAATCATTAGTTTAACAACTTGGGAAGCAATATACTCACCCATACTGTCATTCAAACGGCGTCCAGCTAAAATTATTTCAGGATGATATCCAAACTCCTGGGCTCTTTGTGCCAAATAGTAAGGATCTACACCAATACAATGTCCACCAACTAAACCAGGTTTAAAAGGTAAAAAATTCCATTTTGTTGCTGCTGCTGCTAAAACCTCCTGAGTATCTATATTCATTAAGTTGAATATTTTAGCCAGTTCGTTTACAAAAGCAATATTAATATCCCTTTGTGAGTTCTCGATAACCTTTGCCGCTTCTGCAACTTTTATACTAGGTGCTAAATGGGTTCCTGCTGTAATTACTGATTTGTATAATTCGTCAACTCTTAAACCAATCTCTGGTGTTGAACCAGAAGTGACTTTTAGAATTTTTTCGACAGTATGTTCTTTGTCTCCTGGATTTATTCTTTCTGGAGAATAGCCTGCAAAGAAATCTTCATTAAATTTCATACCGGACACCTTTTCTAAAACCGGAACACATTGTTCTTCGGTTACACCTGGATAAACTGTAGATTCGTAAATTACAATATCTCCCTTTTTCAATATTTTACCCACTGATTCACTAGATTTATACAAAGGAGTTAAATCAGGTCTATTATTTTTATCAACGGGAGTCGGAACGGTTATTATAAAATAATTACAATCTGCTATATCATCTAAAGAAGTGGTACAATATAGTCCTATGTTAAAACCAGGCTGATCAACCAAAACTTTCTGCAAAGTTGCATCATCTACTTCTAATGTCGTATCTGTACCTGATTTTAGCGTATTAATTCGTGATTCATTTATATCAAAACCTACAACTGAATATTTTGTAGCAAATAATCTAGCCAAAGGCAAACCCACATAACCTAAACCAATAATGGCTATTTTTATGTTCTCGCTTAATTTGTAATCTTTTTTATTCATTTCAGTCATAACAATTCACGGCTTCGCCTCTCTGAGTCACAAGGCTTTGACACAGATACTCTAAAATCATTTTCGGCAAATATAACATATTAAGTCAATTTATTCAATACGGTTTCCCGTAATACTGAAAAAACAAACAATTTAAAAATATTAGCATACTTCAATGTCTTATCAATCAGCATGTAAAAAATACATTATAAAAAAAACAGAAAATAAAATTTCATCTTAAAGAAATTTCACCTTCTGTTTTGATTAAAGATAGCTATACTATAACTACTTTATTTGTATTTTATTTTAAGTACGCATCCTAAAGATTCCAGTACTAATATATAATGTGTATTTGATACTTCCTGAACAATGGCATCCTGATTACTAAAAGCTCCTGTTTCTAGTTTTATACGATCGCCAACCTGAATAGCAGTTACTGAAATATCACTGATATTTGAAGATTTTAGACTTGTTTTTATAATGTCGATCTCTCCATCTTTAACTATAGCAGGTTTCCCTAACCAAAATAAATACCGGACTACACCAGACACCTCAAAAACCGAATTTCGTTCATTATCTTCCAATTGAACAAACACATATGAATTGAAAAGTGGAACTTCTATCTTTTTCTTTCTGTCTGACCATTGTTTAACCTGGGTAATTAATGGACAATAACATTCAATACCTATTTGATTCATTTTATCAGCAACTTTCTTCTCCCATTTAGGTTTCGTATAAAGTACATACCAATTCATAAACCTTCTTTAGATTGAAATATTTTTTTTAAACCCAAATCTTCTTTTTTCATTTCATCTTTAATTTTATATCAGGACACTTTCAATTAAGAACCTATACCTTTGTAAATAAATCCAATTGATTCCAGTTCTTTTGCATTCAATATATTTCTACCATCAAAAAGAAATGCCGGCTTATGCATAGCATCGTAAATTTTTTGCCAATCGTAAGTTGTAAACTCATCCCATTCCGTAAGAATCGCAATCGCATGCGATTCTTTACAAGCTTCATAAGCGTTATCAAAAATAGAAAGCGCGCTACTATTTTCTTCAACAGTTCTGGATTCTAAATAATCCAGATCACTCAACATTTTATTTCTTGAAACCTTTGGATCATAAACAGAAATTTTAGCCTGTTCGTTAATTAAGTCATCAGCCACATAAATTGCCGCAGATTCTCTTGTATCATTTGTATCTTTTTTGAAAGCCCAACCTAAAAATGTAATCTTTTTATCTGCAACTGTATTATACAGTGTTTGAACAATTTTATTTGAGAATCTTCTTTTCTGGTGATCATTCATTATAATAACCTGTTCCCAATAATCTGCCACTTCATTTAACCCGTAGGATTTTGCTATATAAACTAAATTTAAGATGTCTTTTTGAAAACATGAACCTCCAAAACCAACAGATGCCTTTAAAAATTTAGGTCCTATTCTGCTATCCATTCCTATTGCTTTTGCAACTTCACTAACATCGGCACCCGTTTTCTCACACAATTCAGACATTGCATTTATTGATGAAATACGTTGCGCTAAAAATGCATTTGCTGTTAGCTTAGATAATTCTGATGACCAAACATTAGTCGTCAGTATTTTATCTTTACTCACCCAATTTGCATAAACATCAACTAAAGCTGCAATAGCTTCTTCACCTTCCGGTGTCGTATCTCCGCCTATTAAAATTCTATCCGGATTAAGCAAATCAGTTACTGCCGTTCCTTCCGCTAAGAATTCAGGATTTGATAAAATTTGAAATTGCACGCCATTTCCTGTATTATCTAAAATACTTTTTATTGCCTCAGCTGTTCGTACGGGTAAAGTTGATTTTTCAACTACAATTTTATTTTGCTTTGCTACTTTTGCGATCTGTCTGGCGCAAAGTTCAATGTATTTTAAATCAGCAGCCATACCTTTTCCTTTTCCATAAGTTTTGGTTGGCGTATTTACTGATATAAAAATCACTTGTGCTTCATCAATTGCTTTTTCTACTTCTGTTGAAAAGAAAAGATTTCTTCCTCTTGCTTCAGCTACTATTTCTGAAAGTCCTGGTTCATAAATTGGAATATTATCAGTATTTGGGTCATTCCAATCTTTAATTCTTTGTTCGTTCAAATCGACAACAGTCACTTGAATATGTGGACATTTTTGAGCAATCACTGCCATTGTTGGCCCTCCAACATAACCTGCACCAATGCAACAAATTTTTGTAATTTTCATCTAATTTACTATTATCTTGATCCTTATTTTATTTCAAATTATTCCAATACCAGGTTACAGCCTCTTTTAATCCCTCTTGTAAAGAATATTTTGGATTATAGCCCAACTTTGTTTTCGCTTTGTCAATGCTGGCCAATGAATGCGGGATATCTCCCACTCGATTTGCTCCATAAATAATCTCTACATCGGCAATTTTAGAATCAAACTCAGCTAAATATTCTTTTAAATACCCAACCAAATCATTCAATGTCTTTCGATCACCAAAGGCAGTATTGTAAACCGTATTAACTGCATCCGGATTTTGACTTGTCATAGCTAACTCATTCATCTGAACCACATTATCGATATATGTAAAATCTCTGGAATAATTTCCATCGCCATTAATAACAGGGCTTTCATATTTCATTAATTGGGCAACAAACTTTGGAATCACTGCAGCGTAAGCTCCATTCGGATCCTGTTTTCTGCCAAAAACATTAAAATAACGCAAGCCTATTGTTTCTAAACCATAAGTTTTACTAAAAATCTCAGCATATAACTCGTTTACATATTTAGTAATAGCATATGGTGATAATGGCTTACCAATAACATCTTCAACTTTTGGCAATCCTTGAGAGTCACCATACGTTGAAGAACTAGCTGCATATATAAATCTTTTAATTTTTGCATCACGTGAAGCAACTAACATATTCAAAAAACCCGAAACATTAACATCATTTGTTGTAATTGGATCATTGACAGATCTTGGAACTGATCCTAAAGCGGCCTCATGCAACACGTAATCAACTCCTTCTACCGCTAAAATACAATCGGCAATATTTCGAATATCCCCTTCTATTAATTTATATTTAGGATTATCAATAAAGCCCTTCAAATTATGATGATGACCCGTCGAAAAATTATCCAGACAAATTACATTATGCCCCAATCCTAAAAAATATTCAGATAAATTTGAACCTATAAAGCCCGCTCCACCCGTGATTAGAATTTTATATTGAGTTGATTTATCCATTTCCTTTAAATTATTTTTTACTGAATTTATTCAATATTGTCTTCCAGAAACTTAATTTAACTTCCTCTTCATGATATCCGTTTGCATAAGCTCCATAGCCATAACCATACCCATAAGCCGTACCATATTTTGCTTTATTCTCATAGCCGTTTAAAACAATACTGGCATTATTTAACTCTCCTCTTTTTATTCTGGTATTAAGCAATGTTATCATTTCTTTTTTGGTATAATTCTGCCTTACGATATAAAGTGTTACATCTGCAAACTGAGCTAATTCTAATGCATCAGAAACCAATCCAACCGGAGGGGTATCAAGAATAATATAATCATATTTTTGCTTTAGCTCTAATATCAGCTCCTTCATTGTTTCACTTAAAATAAGCTCTGAAGGATTTGGCGGTATTGGTCCTGAAAGGATAACATCAAGATTTGTTATTTCTGTTGAGTTTGTTATTTCATCTAAACTATTTTGTTTGATTAAATAATTTACTACTCCTATTTGATTCTTTAAACCAAACTCATCCGACAATCTTGGCTTTCTCAAATCTAAACCTACAATAACCGTTTTCTTTTCACTTAAAGCAAAGACCGTAGCAATGTTTATAGAACAAAATGTTTTTCCTTCACCACTTATTGAAGAGGTAATCATTAATGTTTTAGAACCACTCACTTGTTGTTTCTTATACAAAAACTGCAATGAAGACCGAATAGCCCTAAAGGCTTCAGAAAGAGCGGATTTTGGTTTATCAAAAACAGCTAAATTCAAAGAATCATTATTAACTCCAATTACACCAATCAATGGTATTTGTGTTAGCTTACTTATATCCTCTGTATTTTGAATCGAATTATTGACAAAGAAAATTCCAAATATAAAAAACAAAGGAATTAATATCCCGGCAAACAAAGCTAATATATAATTTACCGAAGTTTTAGGTCCAATCAGGTCGCCACCTATATCTTTTGCAGGATCAATAAAATGAATATCTGATAAATTTGAAGCTTTTACTATTTCAGCCTCATTTCTTTTTTTAAGGAATTCGGTATAGATATTGTCACTTAAATCATATTTTCGTTGGATTTTCAACAATTCCTGTTGCTCTTCCGGCAGTCTTTTTACAGTACTTTCAGCCTGTCCCAACTTAGCATTTACCATGGCCAAATCAGTCATTAACGAGCCTTTTGCAGAAGCTATATTTTCTAACAAAACACTTTTAACGGCCTGCATTTGATTGTCAAAATCCCTAAAAATCTTATCACTTTTTACCGCATAAGCCATTTCTGATCTTTGAGTAGAAAGCGCAATTAATTTTGATATGTTTACAACAATGTTTGGATCTTCGATTCCTGCAACAGAAGGCGCAGGTAATTTTGAATAGTCAACACTATTATTTAAATATGACTTTAAAGAATTATAATACGATATTTTTCTGGTGACCTGATCTTTTTCAACATCGAAATCCATTATTTTTTCTGAAACCTTTTCCCCTCCTCCTTCAATTTCATAAATGTTTTTATCTTTTCTAAAAGACTTGAGCTCACTACCTGTTTGTTTCAATTGTGATTCCATTGCAACAAGAGTACTATCAATAAACCTAATGGTATTGGTTGCAAACTGATTCTTTCCGTCAAGCTGAATTTTGATCAGCATTTTTACCGTTGCATTCAAATATTCAACCATTCGGGCCTTATTCGTACCTTGCATTCCCAAAGTTAGTATTGAACCTCCTTTATCATCAGCATTTACGCTGACACCTCGATATCGTGAAACTGTTCCGTCAAAATCATTGAATTGCACAAAATATTCATTTCCGGTATAAAGACCGGGATTATCATTTATTTGTAAATTCCAATTCAAAAATGGCAATGAAACTTTTTCTCCTACTTTGAACTTTCTTACAAATTCAGTAGGCTGAACAGCAGTATTACTATATGTATTACTAGAATATGTAATTGTTGAGGCTGAATTATTTTCAAAAGGAATTCTAATTTCATATTCATTTGGACTTAAAAATTTAATTCCAATTAATTTACCTGCAAGCTGCCCTTTATCCTTATCAATATTTAAATAAAAAGGCACCGCTCCATAAGCATCAATTAAATTATACTTTCCCTGAACAAAATAATCAATGTAATACTGCAATTTATCTACAACCAATTCATTATGAGAGCGTGATTGTATTACAGTTGTAATTCCATTTACCTGATCAGAAACTCCTCCCCAATTAAATACCAGACTGGTATTTGATGTAAAAAAAGGATTTCGTTCTTCTTTGATCGAAATCATGGTTTGCATTCCGTAAATTTTTTCTTTACGAATATTTACCTGATAGGCTATTGTAAAAGCAATTATCAAACTAGCTAAGAACCATTTCCAATAACTGATAATTTTTAATAGAAATCCTTTAAAATCAAAATTTGAATGATTCTCAAAAATGGAAAAATCTTTTATATCTAGCATCTTTGAATTTAGTTTTTAAGTAACAAATAAACAGTTGTTGCAAGCGATAGTAAAGTAATAATAGTCCCTATTGACTCTAAGCCTGTTTTTCCTGTTCCCCATGTTTTTTGCTTAAGTGGTTTTACATAAACATAATCATTAGGCTGCAGATAAAAATAGGGGGATTTCATCACATTGACATCAGTCAAATCGATATCATGCATTTGAGCTCCTGTTGGTGTCTGGCGAATTATGGTTATTGCTTTTCTATTTCCGGTAATTGTTATGTCACCAGCATTTGCAATAGCTTCCATAATATTTACGTGCTCCTGAAACAGCGTTTTTGTACCTGTACTTCCCACTTCACCATTTATGGTATATCTAAAACCTGCTAATTTCACAGTTACAAAAATATTAGCTTCACTTTTAAAATATTCTTCGAGTAATTTTTTTTCGATTATAAGGCGAACTTCTTCAAGAGTATACCCTATAACATTAATTTCACCTAAAATTGGCATTCGTATATTTCCATGATCATCAACTGTAAATCCGCTAAAATACAAAGACGACTCAGATTTCCCTCCTCCGGAAGAAGCATCTGTAGTATTAAAAATTGAAACTAATTTAGCATCAATCGCCTTTATATCAATACTCAAAACATCATTTACTTGCAATCTGTAAGGTTTTGACTCTACCGCAGAAATATTATTTTGTTCTCCCGAACTGTTTTTATCTTGCAAATAAACCAAGTCTTTTACAGGAATACAAGATGTAAAAAGTGTACTAATTAATAGTAGGATATAAAAGCCGTTTTTAGTCATTTTTTTAATTTTATCGCAAATATAGCTTTTCCTTTAATTTTCAGGAAATCTATAGCCCATTTGGGTTTAATTAATTGTTTTTGAAAGTTTTTTCGAATGGAATCCTATGCAATATACTTCTGCCAAGTGTAATTTCATCTGCATATTCTAATTCATCCCCTACAGATATCCCTCTTGCTATGGTGGAAATTATAATTTCTGATTCAGCAATTTGCTTATAAATATAAAAATTTGTTGTATCACCTTCCATTGTTGAACTCAGGGCGAAAATAATCTCTACAACTTTTCCTTCTTTTACTTTTCCCACTAAACTCGAAATATTCAGCTGACTTGGGCCAACACCTTCTATTGGAGAAATTTTACCTCCAAGAACATGATAGATTCCCTTATATTGGCCCGTATTTTCAATAGCCATAACATCACGAATATCTTCGACAACACAAATTGTCTGATGATTTCGCAATGAATTAGCGCAAATTTCGCAAACCTTTGTATCCGAAATATTATGACAGCTTTCACAGAATTTAATATTCTCGCGCATATTCAACAATGCCTGTGATAAAAAGCCGGTTTGTTCTTTAGGTTGCTTTAACAAATGAAGCACCAGTCGTAATGCTGTACGTTTACCAATTCCTGGCAATTGTGACATTTCGTTGACTGCTTTTTCTATTAGTTTTGATGAAAATTCCATGAAGACAAAAGTAATACTTTTAATGGTTCAGCAGACTGTGGGGCAACTAAACTCAATGTTTAATGAAATGTTTGAAATTCTACAAATGGATATTTCTAGCCCTGAAAAGAACGACATTCTTTTGTGCCGGGGTCCGATACAAAAGATATAGCGCGCAGCAGAGCACAATCGGACCGAAGCCACGAAATAAATAGCTCCTAAAAAACTAATATTGATTTGTAGCCAACAGAACTAAAGTACAGGCAACTTCTGCCTTAATATTGTTTAACTCCAGCAATTGATATAATTCAGGATTTTCTGTTCCCGGATTAAAAACTACTCTTTTAGGTTGTGCTTCAATAATGTAATTGTAATAATCTCTTTGACGTGCAGGATTTAAATACAATGTAACAGTATCAATATTCTTTACAGGAATAGCTTTAGTATGAATTTTTACACCAGCAACTTCACCCGCTTTTTGACCGATTGCCAAAACGGAATGTCCTTTTTCAACTAACATATTTATTGCTCTAAAAGCATAACGTTCCGGTTTTGTCGTGGCACCCAGAACTAAGGTTTTTTTATTTTTCATCATTTTATAATATACTGCAAAAGTAATCAAAAAGAACGAGCTAATTTTAGCTAATTGATTTAGAATTAATAGTGCTAAAAAACAAATATCCTAACACGAATTTACGCTCAGATATCAAAAAATGACTATTTTTACTTCACTAACCAAGACAATATGGATTTATTCATTTATTTATTTGCTGCTCTTTTCTCAGTATTAAACCCAATCGGAACTGTTCCAATTTTTGTTGGATTAACACAACATGATTCTCAGAAAGAACGCTCCCGGATTTCACTATGGACTGCCATTAATGTATTCATTATTTTAATTGTTTCTTTTTTCATTGGACAATATGTTTTGTCATTTTTCGGAATTAGCATTGATGCACTTCGAATTGCAGGTGGAATTGTGATTGTAAACTCGGGTTTTTCGCTACTCTCAGGAAAATTCAATAAAAAGCGCGGAATCAATAAAAAAATTGAAAATGAAGCACAGCAAAGAAATGACATTGCATTAACCCCATTAGCAATACCAATGTTAGCAGGACCAGGTTCTATTTCGTTATTAATTGCTTTTTATCAGGAACATCACGGAATGGAAGAAATCATCATTTCGACTTTGGCAATTTTAGCCATTGCCATAGCTATTTTTGCGATCTTAAAAAGCGCTCATTATTTAGCAAGAATTCTTGGTGCTTCAGGAATTGTAGCTATTTCCAGAATTGTCGGTTTTATTGTTATCTCAATCGGAATTCAATATATTGTTAGTTCAATCATTAATATTGTAAAAGGAAATTTGATGTAGTATCTTGTTATTTCATAAAAAATACTAATATATAGCATCTACTCTTTTAGGGGAGTTTAATTTTACTCCTTTTAACATTTTCAAAATTTAAAAATTGTATCGTTGGCACATTTAATACTGACTAGTGAAGCTCCATTCTTTAAAAAAGATAATCTATTCCAAATGCAGATATAAAATCTGACAAAACGGATATTTTACAGGATCTTTTTTTATCTTTGAAATCATAATTTTTAATCCAAATGGCTGTATCTTTAAGCCTTCAGAAAATTTATATTCATTAAATGGAACAGAAAATACATCAGGGAAGAAACGTAAAACGTTTTAGAGAAATGCTCGGTATCAAACAAGAGTCATTGGCTTTTGATTTGGGAAATGACTGGAATCAAAAGAAAATCTCTATGCTTGAGCAAAAAGATGTAATTGAAGATGATATATTGGATCAAATCTCACATGCATTAAAAATTCCTGTCGAAGCTTTTCAAAATTTTAATGAAGAGCAAGCCGTAAATATTATTTCGAATACTTTTGCAGAACACGCCTTTACGAATTCATTCAATGGAACAGCTAACATTAATCCAATTGAGAAATTGGTTTCACTTCACGAAGAAAAGATAGCTCTTTATGAACGAATGCTGAAAGAAAAAGATGAAATGATGGCAAGGCTTGAAAAATTAATCAACAAGTAGCACTATATCCCATTCATAATAATAAAGGCTCAACCAAAATAGTTGAGCCTTTTTATAATATCAAATTTTATTATTCCGCTTTTAACCTCTTGGCAAAAATACTTCCGCCATCATGCATCTTGCACTTCCTCCTCCGCAAGCTTCAATTGTATCAAGGCTTGAACTTAAAATTTCAGCATGATTTTCTAATTGAGCAATTTGTTTTGGCGTTAAACTCTGATGTGCTGATGCGCTCATCACAATATATTTTTTATCGTTTGCCCCCCTAACCTCTAACATATTCCCTGCAAAATTATTAACCTGAGCTTCGGTAATCAGAATAATTTCTTTTTTATCGGCTTTTAGATTTTCAAGAACCATTTTACGCTCTTTTTTATCATCTATAGAATCGGCACAGATAACTGCAAAAGTTTCACCTAAACACATCATTACATTAGTATGATAGATTAATTTACGCTCTCCGTCAACTGTCTGAAAAGCTTCAAAAATAACCGGGGCATAATCAAAATCTTCGCAGAATTCGATAAACAATTCTTCATCGGCACGTGGAGACAATGCGCAGTACGCTTTTGCATTGGCACGATCTAAAAGCAAACTTCCGGTTCCTTCCAGAAAAAAACCATCTTCTTCTGCCGATGTGTAATCCATTATATTCGCAATTTCGAATCCTTTCTCTTCAAGAGTATCCAAAATATCTTCACGTCGTTCCTGACGGCGATTTTCGGCAAACATTGGATAAAGTGCTACATCTCCATTTTCATGAAACGAGACCCAATTGTTTGGAAAAATACTATCAGGCGTATCTGTTTCCAAGTTATCATCAATAACCGTTACATCAACTCCGACTGCTCTTAACTTCTCAACAAAAGTATCAAACTCTTGTTGTGCTTTAGCGTTTACGGTACTTGGCAAAAGTCCGTCTAATACTTTTTGGTAATAATTATTTACAGCAGTTTGCTCATTCATTCTAAAGGCAACTGGCCGAATCATTACAATTGCATTTGTCGTTTGTTTCATAATCTTTATGTTTTTTGTTTCAGGTTTCAGGTTTCACGTTGCAGTAACCTGAAACCTGAAACTTGAAACAAATATTTAATCTCTAATTAAAGGTAAGGTTGAACATCTTAATAAGCCTTCTTGCTTTGCAATTTCAGCATATGGGATTTCTTCGACTGTAAAACCATTTGCACGCAGCCAATTGTTCAATCTTGTAAAGTTTTTTTCTGAAACCACTACATTTTCAGCGATAGAAAATACATTAGAGAACATGTTATACATTTCGTTTCTTTCGATATGGAATAAATTTTCCTTACCAAAAAGATTAACTAAATACACATAATCAGCTTCTTCACGAAAACCCCTTTTATAAATGATCCCTTTATCTTTTCCGACTGGCTGAAAACAGCAATCCAAATGCAAAGCATTATCGCGTGCTTCGATTTTAGATTTAACCAAATCAAACTCTTTGACAATTTTATTAGGAAACAACTCTTTAATAAAATTTACACCCTGCATATTTGTTCTCGCTGTAATATAATCTTTATAATCGCTTCCCTTATAAGTTCCAATAAAGATATGGTCATTCCAAAGCATGACATCTCCACCTTCGATATGAACTTCTTCTGGCGGACGAACTACTTTCAACGGATCCATTTGATCGATTATATATTGAATCGCATCTAACTCACGTTCTCTGTCAGGCAGAATATTTGATTTTACAAAAGTATCATCAATTACAAAACCTATATCTCTTGCAAAAATCTGATTGTAATTCTCAATCATTTCAGGACGATACACTTCTACATCGTATTTTTGAAACACAGCATTAAAAGCATCCATTTCAGCAACCATATCTTTTTCGACAGGATATGTGCCTGCTTTAATATGTTCCAATGACTTAGGATCATAGGCTTCATCTAAAGATGGAGTTGGCCCATTATGAACAGCAGAACCCAAAACTACAGCACGCAATCTTGACGTTTCGTTCTTTATATTTAATTGCAACATAACTTTAATATATTTTGGCCAAAGATAAAAAAAGCTTCACAGTTAAGTGAAGCTTTAAAATATTTTTATTTGTTCGACTTAAAGTCTCTAAGCGGATGCCCGGTATAGATTTGTCTTGGTCGGCCAATTGGTTCTTTATTTTCACGCATTTCTTTCCATTGCGCTATCCAGCCCGGTAATCTTCCAATAGCAAACATTACTGTAAACATATCAGTTGGAATTCCTAAGGCTCTGTAAATAATCCCAGAATAGAAATCTACGTTTGGATATAGGTTTCTTGATTTGAAATATTCATCTTCTAAAGCAGCAGATTCTAATTTTTTAGCAATTTCTAAAATTGGATCTTCAACACCTAATGTGTCTAATACTTCTTTAGCAGCTTTTTTAATAATTTTAGCTCTAGGATCAAAGTTTTTATAAACTCTGTGGCCAAATCCCATTAAACGGAAAGGATCATTTTTATCTTTTGCTTTGGCTAAAAATTTATCTGTATCTCCACCATCTTTATTGATTTCTTCCAGCATTTCAAGAACTGCCTGATTTGCACCTCCATGAAGTGGCCCCCACAGCGCAGAAACTCCTGCAGAAATAGAAGCAAATAAACCTGCGTGAGATGAACCAACCATTCTTACTGTTGATGTAGAACAGTTTTGTTCGTGATCTGCATGAAGAATAAATAATTTATCTAATGCAGCCACAACTACCGGATTAGCAGCGTACGGCCCTGTAGGCAATTTAAACATTAACTGCATAAAATTATCAACATAACCTGTTGTATTATCATAATAATTCAACGGATAACCCATAGTTTTTCTATAAGTCCAGGTTGCGATTACAAGAAATTTACCCATTGTTTTACAAATGGCCTCATACATTTCTTTTTCGTTTTCGACGTTTACTGCTTTTGGATTAAATGCTGTTAACGCACTTGTTAACGCAGACAGAACCCCCATTGGGTGAGCTGTTTTTGGAAAACCATCAATGATATTTTTCATCTCTTCGTTTACCAAAGTATGTTTTTTAATACCATTTTCAAACTGCTCTAATTCCTGAGCTGTTGGCAATTCACCAAAAATCAAAAGATAAGAAACTTCTAAAAAACTAGCTTTTTCAGCTAAATCTTCGATTGAATATCCTCTGTAACGCAAAATTCCTAATTCTCCGTCTAAGAATGTGATCTCACTTTTACAAGATCCAGAATTTTTGTATCCTGGGTCAAGAGTAATAATACCAGTTAAATCACGTAATTTGTTAATATCGATAGCTGATTCATTTTCGCTTCCTGTGATTACCGGAAGTTCAATTTTTTGACCATCTACTTCTAATGTAGCTATTTTTGACATAATATATCGGAAATAAATCTTTAAAATAATAATTTATCAAATCTAAGGAATTTAAGACTAATTAAAAAAAGAATACTGCTATGAATTTGTTAAAACTCCAAAAAAAAACCATTCGTAAAAACGAATGGTTTAATTTCAATATAGAACTCTTACAATTATTTAATTTTGAAAGCGTTTAATCCAGGGAAATAAGCAGTACTTCCTAACTCTTCTTCTATTCTTAATAATTGATTGTATTTTGCCATACGATCAGAACGGGAAGCAGAACCAGTTTTAATCTGACCACAGTTTAAAGCAACAGCTAAATCAGCAATAGTATTATCTTCTGTTTCTCCTGAACGGTGAGACATTACTGAAGTATATCCGGCATTTTTAGCCATATTTACAGCTGCGATAGTCTCAGTTAAAGTACCAATTTGGTTTACTTTTACTAAAATTGAATTTGCAATACCTTTTTCAATTCCTGTTGATAAACGTTCAACATTAGTCACGAATAAATCATCACCTACTAATTGAACTTTGTGTCCAATTTTTTCAGTTAAATATTTCCATCCATCCCAGTCATCTTCGTACATACCGTCTTCAATAGAAATAATTGGATATTTAGCAGCAAGTTCAGCTAGATAATCAGCTTGTTCTTCAGAAGTTCTGATTTTTCCAGTCTCTCCTTCAAATTTAGTATAATCGTATTTACCGTTTACATAAAACTCAGAAGCAGCACAGTCAAGGGCAATCATAATTTCGTCACCAAAAGTATATCCTGCCTTTTCAACAGCAAGTTTAATAGTATCTAAAGCATCTTCAGTACCACCAGCCAAGTTTGGAGCAAAACCACCCTCGTCACCTACAGCTGTACTTAATCCTCTGTCATGTAAAACTTTTTTCAAACTGTGAAAAATCTCAGTTCCCATTTGCATAGCATGAGTAAAAGAAGTTGCTTTTACAGGGAAAATCATAAACTCCTGAAATGCGATAGGAGCATCAGAGTGAGAACCTCCATTGATAATATTCATCATTGGCACAGGCAATGTATTAGCAGAAACTCCACCTACATATCTGTATAACGGCAATCCAAGTTCATTTGCAGCAGCTTTTGCTGCAGCCAAAGAAACTCCTAAAATAGCATTAGCACCTAATTTAGATTTATTTGGAGTTCCGTCTAAATCAATCATCAACTGATCGATTGTATTTTGTTCGAAAACAGAAGTTCCAACTAATTCTTCAGCAATAACAGTATTTACATTATTCACTGCATTCAAAACTCCTTTTCCTAAGAATGCTTTTCCTCCATCACGTAATTCAACAGCCTCATGTTCTCCAGTTGAAGCTCCGGATGGAACAGCAGCTCTTCCTAAAACTCCATTTTCAGTAACTACATCAACTTCAATAGTAGGATTACCTCTAGAATCAAAAATTTGTCTTGCGTGAACTTTTATTATAATACTCATTATTTTTGTTTTTTATTAATAAATTATAAATATTTTTCGAAATTATAAAAATATTTAATATTAAATACCACATTTAACAATTAAATACCTTTATTTATTAACTACATCGTTTTAGCAGAAGCTGCTTTTATATTCTCAACAAACTGATCGAATAAATAAGACGAATCATGTGGTCCGGGACTAGCTTCAGGATGATATTGAACAGAAAAACAATTTTTATTTTTCATTCGCATACCTGCAACTGTTCCGTCATTTAAATGCAAGTGCGTAATCTCTAACTCAGGATGATTATCTAATGCTTCTTTGTTTACAGCAAAACCGTGATTTTGAGAAGTAATTTCTCCTTTACCTGTAATAATATTTTTTACCGGATGATTAATCCCGCGGTGACCATTAAACATTTTATAAGTCTGAACACCATTTGCCAAAGCAATTACCTGATGCCCTAAACAAATTCCGAATAATGGATTATCATTAGCCAAAATTTCTTTTGCCACTTCAATAGCTCCAAAAAGCGGATCAGGATCTCCGGGACCATTTGACAAAAAGTATCCATCCGGATTAAATTCAGCCAGATCTTTATAAGTTGAGTTATATGGGAAAACTTTAATATAGCAATCTCTCTTCGCAAGGTTTCTTAGGATATTCTTTTTAATACCTAAGTCCAAAGCTGAGATTTTATATGTTGCGTTTTCATCTCCAAAAAAATAAGGTTCAGTAGTCGATACTTTTGACGCCAACTCTAAACCTACCATGTCTGGTACATTAGCCAACTCTTTTTTCAAATCTTCAATTGAAGTTCCATCAGTACAGATAACCGCGTTCATAGCACCATTATCACGAATATAACTCACAAGAGCCCTTGTATCAACATCAGAAATGCAAACTAAGTTTTGTTTAGTGAAATAATCTTCTAAACTCCCTGAAGCACCCTCTCTGGAAAAATTAAAACTAAAGTTTTTACAAACCAATCCGGCAATCTTAATGCTATCAGATTCTATTTCTAAATCATTAACACCGTAATTACCAATATGCGCATTAGTAGCAACCATAATTTGACCAAAATAAGATGGATCCGTAAAAATCTCCTGATAACCGGTCATTCCAGTATTAAAACAAACTTCACCAAAAGTTTTACCGCTAATTCCGATAGATTTTCCATGAAAAATTGTTCCATCACTTAGTAATAAAATGGCGCTTTGTCGTGTAGTGTATTTCATTATTTAATTTGTATTGTTTTTAATCGTCTTATAAAACCCGCTAAGCTTGTTTTTAATTGTAATTAGATATTTTGCAAATTTACTTCTTTAAAACAGTGCTTCCAAGATTTTTTAAAAATTTCATTGATAAAATTAAAACCTACTTTTTAAAATAAGTTACATTTCAAACTATTTTAAAAAAAATCAAAAAAAAAGGATAAACTAAAAATTAGCTTATCCTTGATTTCTATAGAATCATTACTTTCATAATTATTCAGAAGCTTCAGTAGTCGATTCTGATTCAGCAGCCGGAGCTTCAGGAGTAGTCTCCTCAGCTTTTTTTGCTTTACCACCACGACGGCTTTTAGCTTTTTTAACTTCTTTTTTACCACCATTGTAAAGTTCATTGAAATCTACAAGTTCGATCATTGCCATATCAGCATTATCTCCCAAACGATTTCCAACTTTAATGATACGAGTGTATCCACCTGGACGGTCTCCAACTTTAGCAGCTACGTCTCTGAACAAGTCAGTTACCGCATATTTACTACGTAAGTAAGCAAAAACAATACGACGATTGTGAGTCGTATCTTCTTTTGATTTTGTGATTAAAGGCTCAACGAATTGTTTAAGCGCTTTAGCCTTAGCAACAGTAGTGTTAATACGTTTGTGCTCAATAAGAGAACAAGCCATATTAGCTAACATAGCTTTTCTATGTCCAGTCTGTCTGCTTAAGTGATTGAATTTTTTTCCGTGTCTCATTGCTATTTTAAATTTAATCCGCCGCAGCGGATTGAATTATTCTTTATCTAATTTGTATTTAGCTAAGTCCATTCCGAAAGTTAAATTCTTAACAGCTACAAGTTCATCTAGCTCAGTTAAAGATTTTTTACCAAAATTACGGAATTTCATTAGGTCATTTTTATTGAACGATACTAAATCACCAAGTGTATCAACTTCAGCCGCTTTCAAGCAATTTAATGCTCTCACAGATAAATCCATATCAACAAGCTTAGTTTTAAGCAATTGTCTCATATGCAATGACTCTTCATCATACGATTCTGTTTGTGCAATTTCGTCAGCCTCGAGTGTAATTCTTTCGTCAGAAAATAACATGAAGTGGTGAATTAAAACTTTAGCCGCTTCAGTAAGAGCATCTTTTGGATTAATAGATCCATCAGTTTTGATTTCAAAAACTAATTTTTCGTAATCTGTTTTTTGCTCAACACGGAAGTTTTCAATTGCATATTTTACATTTTTTACCGGAGTAAAAATAGAGTCTGTAAAAATGGTACCAATCGCAGCGTTCTGTTTTTTGTTCTCCTCAGCAGGAACATATCCTCTACCTTTTTCGATTGTTAAATCGAAGTTCAATTTGATTTTAGAATCTAAATTACAGATAACAAGGTCTGGGTTCAGCACTTGAAAACCTGAAATAAATTTTTGAAAATCACCTGCTGTTAGTTGATCTTTACCAGAAACAGAAATTGTAACTGCTTCATTATCGATATCTTCAATTTGACGTTTGAAACGTACTTGTTTTAGATTAAGGATAATTTCGGTAACATCTTCAACAACACCTGAAATAGTAGAAAACTCATGATCTACACCTTCGATACGAACAGATGTAATTGCATAACCTTCTAATGCTGAAAGCAAAACTCTTCTAAGTGCATTACCAACTGTCAATCCATAACCAGGTTCTAAAGGTCTAAATTCGAATTTACCTTCAAAATCGGTTGAATCGATCATGATAACTTTATCGGGCTTTTGAAAATTAAATATTGCCATAAATTTCGACTAAGTCAATTATTATTTGTTGTACAACTCTACGATTAATTGTTCTTTAATGTTTTCTGGAATTTGAAGTCTTGCAGGTACAGAAACGAAAGTTCCTTCTTTAAGATCATTGTTCCAGGTAATCCATTCATAAACATGACTTGAATTTGATAAAGAACGTTCGATAGCTTCTAAAGATTTAGATTTTTCACGAACTGCAACTTTATCACCAGGTTTAAGGTGGTAAGAAGCGATATTTACAACTTCACCATTTACAGTAACGTGTCTGTGAGAAACTAATTGTCTAGCACCTCTTCTAGAAGGAGCGATACCCATTCTAAAAACAACGTTATCTAATCTTGCTTCACATAATTGTAAAAGAACTTCACCAGTAACACCTTTAGTAGCTGATGCTTTTTTGAATAAATTTCTGAATTGTTTTTCTAAAATTCCGTAAGAATATTTAGCTTTTTGCTTTTCCATTAACTGAACAGCATACTCAGATTTTTTACCTCTTTTTTTAGCCATCCCGTGTTGTCCAGGTGGGTAATTTCTTTTTTCGAAAGATTTATCATCTCCGAAGATTGCTTCGCCAAATTTACGAGCAATTCTAGTTTTTGGACCAGTATATCTTGCCATTTCTAAAAAATTAAATTTAAGGTAGAGATTATGAATTCAGGTCAAATCCTTCGATAATCTATGTTCTACCTTGTTTATACTATGAATAAATAAAATTAAACTCTACGTCTTTTTGGAGGACGACATCCGTTGTGAGGCATTGGAGTAACATCGATAATCTCTGTAACTTCAATTCCACCGTTATGAATAGAACGAATAGCAGACTCACGTCCGTTTCCTGGTCCTTTTACATAAACTTTTACTTTTTTAAGTCCAGCCTCAAGAGCTACTTTACTACAATCTTCTGCTGCCATTTGGGCTGCATATGGAGTATTCTTTTTAGAACCTCTGAAACCCATTTTACCAGCTGAAGACCAAGAAATAACTTCACCTTTTTTGTTAGTCAAAGAAATGATGATGTTATTGAAGGTAGCAGAAATATGAGCTTCTCCCGTTGATTCAACGATAACTTTACGTTTTTTTGCAGTTGCTTTAGCCATATTACTTATTATTTAGTTGCTTTTTTCTTGTTAGCAACAGTTTTTCTTTTACCTTTTCTTGTTCTAGAGTTGTTTTTAGTTCTTTGTCCTCTTAACGGAAGACCAGATCTATGACGGATACCTCTGTAACAACCAATATCCATCAAACGTTTGATGTTCAAAGAAACTTCAGAACGTAATTCTCCTTCAATTTTGTAAAATCCAACAGCATCACGAATTGCTCCGATCTCGTCATCATTCCAATCTTGAACTTTTTTATCTTGGCTAACTTGAGCTTTTTCTAAAATCTCAATAGCTCTACTTCTTCCTAATCCAAAGATATAGGTTAGTGCTATAACACCTCTTTTATTTTTTGGGATATCTACCCCTGCTATTCTTGCCATAATTATCCTTGTCTTTGTTTAAATCTAGGATTCTTTTTGTTTATTACGTACAATCTCCCTTTTCTACGCACGATAATGCACTCGGCACTTCTCTTTTTTACTGATGCTCTAACTTTCATAGTGAATATCCTTTAATATCGATAAGTAATTCTTGCTTTTGACAAATCGTAAGGACTCATTTCTAGTTTCACTTTATCACCAGGTAATAATTTGATGTAATGCATACGCATTTTACCAGAAATATGAGCAATTACAATATGTCCATTTTCTAACTCTACACGGAACATCGCATTTGATAATGCTTCAATGATTGATCCGTCTTGTTCTATTGCTGATTGTTTTGCCATAAATATATTAAGCTACTGCTTTTCTATTTTTACCAGTCTTCATTAAACCATCATAATGTTTGTTTAACAAGTATGAATTGATTTGTTGAATAGTATCTATTGCAACTCCAACCATAATTATTAATGAGGTACCTCCAAAAAACATTGCCCAAGATTGTTGTACATCCATAATACTTACAACAATAGCTGGGAACACAGCAATCAAAGCAAGGAATAAAGATCCTGGGAAAGTTATTAAAGACATCACTTTATCTAAGAAATCTGAAGTTTCAGCTCCCGGACGTACGCCAGGAATAAAACCACCACTTCTTTTTAAATCATCGGCCATCTTGTTAGTAGGAACAGTGATTGCAGTATAGAAGAATGTAAATACAATAATTAAAGTTGCAAATACAAAATTATACCAAAATCCGAACATATTACTAAAAGCACCAACAATAGATTGTGATGTATCTGATTTAGACAATCCAGCTACAGCCGCAGGGATAAACATAATTGCCTGAGCAAAAATGATTGGCATAACTCCAGAAGCATTAAGCTTAAGAGGGATCCATTGTCTATTACCACCTGCCAAATCTTGCTCATAATCTCCAGTTGTTGTACGACGAGCGTATTGAACTGGGATTCTTCGTACTGCCATTGTAAGCAATACACAAGAAATGATTACTAATAACCACACAATAATTTCAATAACTAATAACATTGGACCACCATTGTTATTGGTAACTCTAGAAGAAAACTCCTGCATGAATGCCTGAGGTAATCTAGCCAAAATACCAACCATAATCAATAATGAAATTCCATTTCCAATACCTTTATCTGTAATTTTTTCTCCAAGCCACATAGCAAAAATTGTGCCTGTAACTAAGATAATAACTGATGAGAACAAAAATTCAGGAGAATTAAAACCTAGTAAGAATGCACTTCCAGGCAATGTTCTGTATAAATTATAGATATAAGTCGGACCTTGAACCAGTGTAATAGCTATAGTCAACCAACGAGTGATTTGATTAATCTTTTTTCTACCACTCTCTCCATCGTTTTGAAGTTTTTGCAAATAAGGAATCGCAATTCCCATTAACTGAACAACAATAGATGCAGAAATATAAGGCATAATTCCTAAAGCAAAAACTGAAGCTTTAGAGAAAGCACCTCCTGTAAACATGTCTAGGATAGATCCTAAACCATTTTTAGTTTGTCCCGCTAAACCTGTCAATTGAGTTGCGTCAATTCCAGGTAGCGTTACGTGTGCACCAAAACGATATACTAAAAGCAATCCTAATGTAATTAAGATTCTGTTTTTCAGTTCTTCGATTTTCCAAACATTACTTATTGATTCAATAAATTTCTTCATCTTAGTAGATAAGTTATATAGTTACAGCTTCTCCACCAGCAGCTTCAATAGCAGCTTTTGCAGTAGCAGTAAATTTGTGGGCAGTTACTTTTAATTTTGCTTTCAATTCTCCTCTACCTAAAATCTTAACGATTTCATTTTTGGTAGCAAGACGATTTGCTACGAAATCTGTCATTGAAACAGAATCAGTAATCACACCATTGTCTACTAATAATTGAAGCGTATCTAAATTAACACCTTCGTATTCTTTACGATTGATGTTTGTGAAACCAAACTTAGGTACACGTCTTTGAAGTGGCATTTGCCCTCCCTCAAAACCAATCTTTTTAGAATAACCAGAACGAGATTTTGCTCCTTTGTGACCTCTTGCAGAAGTACCACCTTTTCCTGAACCTTCTCCTCTACCTAATCTTTTATTTTGATTGTGTGTTGACCCTTCAGCTGGTTGTAAGTTACTTAAATTCATAACAGTATTTGTTATTTAGCTTCTTCGACAGAAACTAAGTGTTTAACTTTGTTTATCATCCCAAGGATAGCAGGATTTGAATCATGCTCTACAACTTGTCCCATTTTACGTAGACCTAAAGCTTCCAAACCTCTCTTTTGAGAAAGAGGACAGTTGATTTTGCTTCTTACTTGTTTTACTAATAATTTAGCCATAATTTCCTTGAATTAACCTTTAAAAACTTTTTCTAAAGAAACACCTCTTTGTTTTGCAACAGTATAAGCGCTTCTCATTTGTAATAAAGCATCAAAAGTTGCTTTCACTACGTTATGAGGATTTGATGATCCCTGAGATTTAGATAATACATCGTGAATACCTACTGACTCAAGAACCGAACGAACAGCTCCACCAGCAATAACTCCTGTACCATGAGAGGCAGGAATTAAGAATACACGTGCACCACCAAATTTACCTTTTTGTTCGTGAGGAACAGATTGTCCGTTCAAAGGAATTTTTACTAAATTTTTCTTAGCATCTTCTACTGCTTTCGCAATTGCTTCAGAAACGTCTTTAGATTTTCCTAATCCATGACCAACTACTCCGTTTTCATCACCTACAACTACAATAGCAGAAAAACCGAAAGCTCTACCACCTTTTGTAACTTTAGTAACACGATTAACACTTACCAGACGATCTTTAAGTTCAAGACCACTTGGTTTTACCAATTCTACATTTTTGTATTTAGACATAATATATTAGAATTTAAGTCCAGCCGCTCTTGCGCCTTCTGCTAATGATTTAATACGACCGTGATACAAATATCCACCTCTGTCAAAAGTGATGGTTTCGATCCCGGCTTTTAACGCTTTCTCTGCAACTAATTTTCCAACAGCAGCAGCGACTTCAACGTTAGTACCTTTTCCTATTTCTTTTTCTCTTGAAGATGCAGCTAAAATAGTAACTCCATTTACATCGTCAATAAGTTGAGCGTAAATTTCTTTGTTACTTCTAAATACAGATAGTCTTGGGTTAGCAGCAGTACCACTAATCGATTTTCTAATTCTGAATCTAATTCTCTGTCTTCTATCAGATTTTGTTAATGACATAATCTTATTTTTTAAGCTGATTTACCTGCTTTTCTTCTTAATACTTCACCCACAAATTTAACACCTTTTCCTTTGTATGGCTCAGGCTTACGGAAACCTCTGATTTTCGCAGCAACCTGTCCTAAAAGTTGTTTGTCAAATGATGTTAATTTTACGATAGGGTTTTTACCTTTTTCAGATATTGTTTCTAAAGCTACTTCCGGAGCAATTTCTAAAACAATATTGTGAGAATATCCAAGAGCTAAATCTAATTTTTGACCTTGGTTTGAAGCTCTATAACCAACTCCAACTAATTCAAGTTCTTTTGTAAAACCTTCAGATACACCAATAATCATATTATTGATTAATGATCTGTATAATCCGTGTTTTGCTCTTTGGTCTTTATGATCAGACGATCTTTCTAATAAAACCTGATCGCCTTCAACTTTTACAGTAATGTCCGAAAACTCCTGAGTTAGTTGACCTTTTTTTCCTTTTACCGTAACGATACCGTCTTTAACTTCTACAGTTACGCCAGCAGCGATTACAATTGGGCTTTTACCTATTCTTGACATCTTATTTAGTCTTTAAAATTAGTATACGTAACAAATTACTTCACCACCTACATTTAATTGTTTCGCTTGTTTTCCAGTCATAAGACCTTTTGAAGTTGAAACAATTGCAATTCCTAATCCGTTAAGGATTCTTGGTAATTTGGCAGCACCTGCATATTTACGTAAACCAGGTTTACTAATTCTTTGGATATCTTTAATTACAGGCTCTTTAGTATCTTTATCATACTTCAAAGCAATTTTGATTGAACCCTGTACAGAGTTGTCTTCAAATTTGTAACTCAAGATATAACCTTGATCAAATAAGATCTTAGTTATTTCTTTTTTTAGATTAGATGCCGGAATTTCAACAACTTTGTGGTTTGCAGCCACAGCGTTACGAACTCTAGTCAAATAATCTGCAATAGGATCTGTATACATATGTATTTGATTGCGATTATGGTTTTCGGGAGGCACCCGCCTCCCGAACCTTTAATCAATTAAAATTATTTTTTGGTTTGCAAAAGTAATAACTTATTGCGAGATTACCAAGATGCCTTTTTAACTCCAGGAATTAATCCATTATTAGCCATCTCACGGAAAGTTACACGTGAAATACCAAATTGACGGATATAACCTCTTGGTCTACCTGTTAATTTACAACGATTGTGTAAACGAACTGGTGAAGCATTTTTAGGTAATTTTTGTAAACCTTCAAAATCTCCGGCTTCTTTCAAAGCTTTTCTTTTCTCAGCATACTTAGCTACCGTTTTCTCTCTTTTCACCTCACGGGCTTTCATTGATTCTTTAGCCATGTCTTAATTCTTTTTAAAAGGTAATCCTAATTCAGCCAATAATGACTTTGCTTCCTTGTCTGTTTTTGCAGTAGTAACAAATGTAATATCCATTCCTGAAATTTTGTTTACTTTGTCAATATCAATTTCCGGGAAAATGATTTGCTCTAAAACTCCAAGATTGTAATTACCTCTTCCGTCGAAACCAGTAGCTTTGATACCACTAAAATCTCTAACACGCGGTAAAGCAGAAGTAATAAGTCTATCTAAAAACTCATACATTCTTTCACCACGTAAAGTAACTTTTGCTCCAATAGGCATCCCTTTTCTCAATTTGAATGACGCAACGTCTTTCTTTGAAATTGTAGATACTGCTTTTTGTCCAGTGATCTTTGTTAACTCATCAACTGCATAGTCAATAAGTTTTTTATCAGATACAGCTGCACCAACTCCACGGCTCAAAACGATTTTTTCAAGTTTTGGAACTTGCATTACGTTTGTATATCCGAATTCCTCTTTAAGAGCAGAGATTACTCTACTCTTATATTCTTCTTTTAGTCTAGGTGTATATGCCATTACTATAGTACTTGATTAGATTTTTTTGAAAATCTTACTTTCTTATCTCCTTCTACTCTAATACCAACTCTAGTTGTTTCCTTAGTTTTAGGATCAATTAGTGAAATGTTAGATATTTGTATAGAAGCTTCTTTCTTAACGATACCACCTTGAGGGTTTTTAGCACTTGGTTTTGTATGTTTCGAAACCATGTTTACACCTTCAACTATCGCTTTATTTTTCTCACGGTAAACACGTAAAACTTTACCTTCAGCACCTTTATGGTCTCCAGCAATAACTCTTACGATATCTCCTGATTTTATTTTTAGCTTTATCATCTTAAAACGAATTAAAGCACTTCTGGTGCTAATGATACAATTTTCATGAATTGTTTTTCACGAAGTTCTCTTGCTACCGGACCAAAAACACGTGTTCCTCTCATTTCCCCTGCAGCGTTCAAAAGAACACATGCATTATCATCGAAACGGATATAAGAACCATCAGCTCTTCTCACTTCTTTTTTGGTACGTACAACAACTGCAGTTGAAACAGCTCCTTTTTTAACGTTACCGTTAGGAGTTGCATCTTTAATAGATACTACAATCTTGTCACCAACAGAGGCATACCTTCTTTTGGTACCTCCTAAAACACGGATAGTTAAAACTTCTTTTGCTCCCGTGTTATCTGCTACTTTTAGTCTTGATTCCTGTTGTACCATAATTATTTAGCTCTTTCTAAGATTTCAACTAATCTCCAACATTTTGTTTTACTTAAAGGACGCGTTTCGCTAATTCTTACAGTATCTCCAATGTTACAGTCGTTTGTTTCGTCGTGTGCAACGTATTTCTTTGTTTTCAACACGAACTTACCGTATAATGGGTGTTTTACTTTTCTTACTTCAGCAATAACAATAGACTTATCCATTTTATTTGAAGTAACAACACCTATTCTTTCTTTTCTTAAATTTCTTTTTTCTTCCATCTTTCAGCAGAATACAATTATTGTAACTCTCTTTTAGTTAACTCTGTAGCCAATCTTGCAACTGTTCTTCTTACACTTCTAATTTGAAGCGGATTCTCAATTGGAGAAATAGCGTGAGCCATTTTTAGGTCAGCATATATTTTCTTAGTTTGACTAAGTTTTTCTTGCAACTCCGCTGCAGAAAGATCTTTTATTTCTGATTGTTTCATAATATAAATTTAATTATGCTTCGAAATCTCTAGCAACGACGAATTTAGTTTTTACTGGAAGCTTTTGAGCTGCAAGACGTAACGCCTCTTTTGCAACTGATAAAGGAACTCCTCCAACTTCAAACATAATTCTTCCGGGTTTAACAACGGCAGCCCAATATTCAACGGCACCTTTACCTTTACCCATACGTACCTCAAGAGGCTTCTTAGTAATTGGTTTGTCTGGAAATATTTTGATCCATAATTGTCCTTCTCTCTTCATGAAACGAGTTGCAGCAATACGTGCAGCTTCGATTTGACGAGAAGTTAAGAACATTCCATCTTCATGTACAGATTTAATACCAAACATTCCATTAGAAAGTTCATGCCCTCTTTGAGAGTTACCTTTCATTTTACCCTTTTGTACCTTACGGTATTTTGTTCTTTTAGGCTGTAACATTTTTCTTTAGTTTAAAAATTTACTTTCTTTTACGAGCGTCTGGTTTTCCACCTTTATTAAAGTTAGATTTACCTCTAGGGGCATCTCCACCTTTACCACCACCAGTTCCAGATTGTTTTTTATCCATTCCTGCAAGCGGAGAAAGATCTCTCTTTCCATAAACTTCACCTTTCATGATCCATACTTTGATACCCATTCTACCGTAAGTAGTATGAGCTTCAGCCAAAGCATAATCAATGTCAGCTCTGAAAGTTGATAGAGGAATTCTACCTTCTTTGAAACCTTCTGAACGTGCCATCTCAGCACCATTCAAACGACCAGAAATCAAAACTTTGATACCTTCAGCGTTCATACGCATAGAAGCAGCAATAGCCATTTTGATTGCACGTCTGTAAGAAATACGGCTTTCGATTTGACGAGCGATGCTTGTCGCCACAAGATAAGCATCTAATTCAGGTCTTTTGATTTCAAAGATGTTGATTTGAACCTCTTTGTCAGTAACTTTCTTAAGTTCTTCTTTTAACTTGTCTACCTCTTGTCCACCTTTTCCGATAATGATACCAGGTCTTGCAGTAGTGATAGTAACGGTTACAAGTTTCAAAGTTCTCTCGATGATTACTTTTGATACACTAGCTTTTGATAAACGAGCGTGGATATACTTTCTGATTTTGTGATCTTCGGCAAGTTTATCACCGTAATCATTTCCACCATACCAGTTTGAGTCCCACCCTCTGATGATACCAAGTCTATTTCCAATTGGATTTGTCTTTTGTCCCATGCTGCTTAAGAATTGCTTTGTGTGTTATTGATAGCTCCAAGCACGATTGTTACGTGATTAGAACGTTTTCTTATTCTGTGTGCACGACCTTGTGGAGCTGGACGAAGTCTTTTCAACATCATTCCACCATCTACTCTGATCTCTTTAACAAATAATCCAGCTTCTTCTAAATTACCTTCACTATTTTTTTGCTCCCAGTTGTTGATTGCAGATAATAATAGTTTCTCTAATTTTCTTGAAGCCTCTTTAGAACTGAATCTTAAGATGTTAAGTGCTCTTTCTACCTTCTGACCTCTTACCAAGTCCGCTACTAAGCGCATTTTTCTAGGTGAAGTAGGGCAGTTATTCAATTTTGCGAAAGCAATAGACTTATTAGCCTCTTTTCTCGCATCTGCTGTTTCTCTTTTACGAACTCCCATTGCTTCTTATTTTTTACCTTTATTTTTTGCTCCAGCATGACCTCTAAAAGATCTAGTTGGTGAAAATTCTCCTAATTTGTGACCTACCATGTTTTCTGTTACGTAAACTGGTACAAATTGACGACCGTTATGAACTGCGATAGTTTGTCCAACGAAATCCGGAGTAATCATAGAAGCTCTAGACCAAGTCTTTACTACACTATTTTTACCACTTTCTACGTTTTCCTGAACTTTCTTGTCTAACTTATAATGAACGAAAGGTCCTTTTTTTAATGAACGTGCCATATCTTATTATTTCTTTCTACGTTCTACGATATACTTGTTACTCGGGTTTTTCTTAGAACGAGTTCTATAACCTTTTGCTGGTATTCCATTTCTTGAACGTGGATGTCCACCAGAAGAACGTCCTTCTCCACCACCCATTGGGTGATCAACAGGGTTCATTGCAACAGGTCTTGTTCTAGGTCTTCTTCCTAACCATCTTGTTCTACCTGCTTTACCAGATACAACTAATTGGTGGTCTGAATTAGAAACAGCTCCAATTGTAGCCGAACAAGTTAACAAGATCAATCTTGTTTCACCAGATGGCATTTTAATTGTAGCATATTTTCCATCTCTTGCCATTAATTGAGCAAATGTACCAGCTGAACGAGCGATTACCGCTCCCTGACCTGGACGTAACTCAATACAAGAGATTACAGTTCCTAAAGGAATTCTGCTTAAAGGCAATGTATTACCAATTTCAGGTTGAGATTCCGGACCAGAAACTAATTTCTGACCAACTTTCAATCCGTTTTGAGCAATTACATAAGTTTTCTCTCCATCAGCATAAGCTAATAAAGCGATAAATGCAGTACGATTTGGATCATATTCAATTGATTTCACAGTAGCCGGAATTCCGTCTTTAGTTCTTTTGAAATCAATGATACGATATCTCTGCTTGTGACCACCACCCGTATAACGCATGGTCATCTTTCCTTGACTATTTCTACCTCCAGAGTTTTTTATCGGCGCTATCAAAGAGCGTTCCGGCTTATCAGTTGTAATGGCGTCATAACCATTCACAACTCTAAATCGCTGACCTGGGGTAATAGGTTTTAATTTTCTTACTGACATTTTTCTATCTTAGATATTGTTGTAAAAATCAATTGTTTCTCCTTCTTGTACTTGAACAATCGCTTTCTTAATTGCATTTGTCTTTCCACTGATCAAACCACTTTTAGTGTATTTTGTAGTTCTGTCCGGTCTTACGTTCATCGTGTTAACTGAAACGATAGTTACTCCATAAGCAGCTTCAATAGCTTTCTTAATCTGAACTTTGTTTGCTTTTTTGTCAACAACGAATCCGAAGCGGTTTAAAACTTCACTTTCTTTGGTTACTTTTTCTGTTACTATAGGTCTAATTATGATACTCATATTCCTATTATTTGCTTAAATTTTCTTCGATTAACTCCAAAGAACCTTCTAAAAGCACTAAATTGTTAGTGTTTAAAATAGCGTAAGTGCTTAATTCTGAGCTAGTTACGACATTAGAAGCCTTTAAATTGCGTGAGGACAAATATACATTTTTATTCGACTCTCCCAACACAAATAGAGATTTTTTATTTTCTAACCCTAAAGCTTTCAAAACGTTAATGAAATTTTTAGTGTTTGGCGCTTCAAAATTAAAGTCTTCAAGAACGATGATATTCGCCTCTTTTGCTTTGATTGAGAAAGCTGATTTTCTAGCCAATCTTTTCAAGCTTTTATTCAATTTAAATGAATAACTTCTTGGTCTTGGCCCAAAAATTGTTCCACCACCTTTAAACAATGGATTTTTGATACTTCCCGCACGAGCAGTACCTGTTCCTTTTTGTTTTTTAATCTTACGTGTACTTCCTGTCACTTCAGCTCTTTCTTTAGCTTTGTGAGTCCCTTGTCTTTGATTAGCAAGATATTGCTTAACATCAAGGTATACAGCGTGATTGTTTGGTTCAATTGCGAATACTGAATCAGAAAGTTGAACTTTTCTTCCAGTATCTTTTCCGTTGAAATCTAATACTTTTACTTCCATTACTTCTGAATGATTACATAAGAGTTTTTATGTCCAGGAACACATCCTTTAATAACAAGCAGGTTCTTTTCAGCAACTACTTTTAAAACTCTAAGGTTTTGAACTTTTACATTGTCTCCTCCCATTCTTCCAGCCATACGCATTCCTTTGAATACTCTAGATGGATAAGAAGAAGCTCCCACAGAACCTGGCGCTCTTAAACGGTTGTGTTGACCGTGAGTTGCTTGTCCAACACCACCAAATCCGTGACGTTTAACAACCCCTTGAAAACCTTTACCTTTAGATACACCTTGTACATCTACAAATTCTCCTTCAGCAAAAATAGAAACATCAATAAGATCCCCTAATTTTTGTTCAGTTGCAAAATCTTGAAATTCAACGACTTTTTTCTTAGCAACAGTTCCAGCTTTTTTAAAGTGACCTAAAGCCGCTTTAGTGGAATGTTTCTCGTTTTTGTCATCGAAACCAAGTTGCAACGCTTCGTACCCGTCAACACCTTTGGTTCTGACTTGGGTAACAACACACGGCCCAGCCTCGATTACTGTACAAGGAATGTTTTTCCCGTTTTCGTCGAAAATACTAGTCATGCCGATTTTTTTACCAATTAACCCAGACATAAATATTAATTATTAATTACTAAAATTCCCTTCAATTTGAAAATAACAGAAATTTCCAAACAGGGAGTGCAAAAGTATACATTAAAATTGAATATACCAAACAGTTAGAAAAATTAAATAGCTCATAATCAAAATCAAAGCACCAATCCGAGTACTGCCAATATTTTTTTTCTCCAAAAAAATATTTTCCATTAGCTTAACCCACAAGACCCATTACCTTAACATTTATCTAATCCTCCACAGAAAAAACTCTCGCAACAGCCTAAACCAAAGACATTTCAACTAAACCACATACAATTAACCGCTATAGATATTTCACGAAAAATTATAATATTTTTTTTTAGCATAAAAAAAAGCGAGACATTTCTGTCTCGCTTTTTATATATAAAATATAATAAAAAATTATACTTTTATTTCCACTTCAACTCCACTTGGCAATTCAAGTTTCATTAAAGCATCAATAGTTTTAGATGAAGATGAATAAATATCAATCAATCTCTTGTATGACATTACCTCAAATTGCTCTCTCGCTTTTTTGTTAACGTGCGGAGAACGTAACACAGTGAAAAGTTTTTTGTGAGTTGGTAACGGAATTGGACCTGTTACAACTGCTCCAGTAGTTTTTACTGTTTTTACGATCTTTTCAGCAGACTTGTCTACCAACATGTGATCGTAAGATTTTAGTTTTATTCTGATTTTTTGACTCATTTTCTTAAGAATTAAGCGTTACCTTTTGCTTTTTTAATTACAGCTTCTGAAATATTAGAAGGTGTTTCTGCATAGTGAGAAAACTCCATTGTTGAAGTAGCTCTACCAGAAGATAATGTTCTTAATGTTGTTACATATCCAAACATTTCTGATAAAGGCACATCAGCTTTAATAGTTTTAGCACCGTTTCTGTCACCCATGTCATTAACCTGCCCTCTACGACGGTTGATATCACCTACGATATCCCCCATGTTTTCTTCAGGAGTAATAACTTCCATTTTCATGATTGGCTCAAGAATAATTGCTCCAGCAGCCTTAGCCACTTCTCTATAACCCATTCTTGCAGCTAATTCAAAAGAAAGAGCATCAGAATCGACAGGGTGGAAAGATCCGTCTGTCAAAGTTACTTTCAAACTATCCACTTGATAACCAGCCAAAGGACCAGTTTTCATAGCTTCACGGAAACCTTTTTCTACAGATGGAATATATTCCTTAGGAACGTTACCACCTTTTACTGCATTAATAAACTGTAATCCAACAGGAACTTTACCATCCACTTCGTCAGCTGGCTCAAGCGTAAATACGATATCACCGAATTTACCACGACCCCCTGATTGTTTCTTGTAAGTTTCTCTGTGCGTTGCAGTTCTTGTAAACGCTTCTTTATATTCAACTTGAGGCTCACCTTGGTTAACTTCAACTTTAAATTCACGTTTCATACGATCTACTAAGATATCCAAGTGAAGCTCACCCATACCTGAGATAATAGTTTGTCCTGAAGCCTCATCAGTTCTAACTGTAAATGTAGGATCCTCTTCAGCTAATTTAGCTAAAGCCATACCCATTTTATCAACGTCAGCTTTTGTTTTAGGCTCAATTGCAATACCAATTACCGGCGCAGGGAATTTCATAGACTCAAGAATGATTGGGTGTTTTTCATCACACAATGTATCTCCAGTTTTAATATCTTTAAATCCAACAGCAGCTCCAATATCTCCAGCCTCAATAAATTCGATTGGATTTTGCTTGTTAGCGTGCATTTGGTAAATACGAGAAATTCTTTCTTTATTTCCTGAACGAGTGTTCAAAACATAAGAACCAGCATCTAAACGACCAGAGTAAGCACGGAAGAAAGCTAAACGACCTACGAATGGGTCAGTAGCAATTTTAAATGCCAAAGCAGCGAACGGCTCTTTTACATCTGGCTTACGCAAGATTTTAGTTTGATCTTCTTCTAATAATTCAGCATCATCAGGATGGATTCCTTCGATACCTTCCTTATCCATTGGAGAAGGCAAATATTTACAAACTGCATCTAACATGAATTGAACCCCTTTGTTTTTGAAAGAAGAACCAGCGATCATAGGAATGATAGCCATATCCATAGTAGCAGCTCTTAGAGCTTTGTTGATTTCTTCCTCTGTAATAGAGTTTTCATCTTCCATGAATTTCTCTAAAAGGTTTTCATCGTAGTCAGCAACTGCTTCAATAAGTATAGATCTGTATTCTTTAACCTCTGCAACCATATCCTCAGGAATTGGCACAATATCAAAAGTCGCCCCTTGAGTAGCATCATGCCAGATGATAGCTTGGTTTTTTACTAAATCTACAACACCTTTGAAATCATTTTCTTCACCGATTGGTAAAGTGATTGCAACAGCATTTGATTTCAACATATCACGAACTTGTTGACAAACTGCCAAAAAGTTAGATCCCTGACGGTCCATTTTGTTTACGAATCCCATACGAGGAACTCTATATTGATCAGCAAGTCTCCAGTTAGTTTCTGATTGTGGCTCAACACCATCAACAGCACTAAACAAGAAAACTAAACCATCAAGTACACGTAAAGAACGGTTTACCTCTACAGTAAAGTCAACGTGTCCGGGAGTATCAATAATATTAAAGTGGTACGGCAATGATTCAGGCAAAATTTTACCTTGCTCAGTTGGAAAATTCCACTCACAAGTTGTTGCAGCTGAAGTAATTGTAATACCTCTTTCTTGCTCTTGAGCCATCCAGTCCATTGTTGCAGCACCATCATGTACTTCACCAATTTTATGTGACTTTCCAGTATAAAAAAGGATACGCTCAGTTGTTGTTGTTTTACCAGCATCAATGTGAGCAGCAATTCCGATATTTCTTGTATATTTTAAATCTCTAGCCATTTCTTACGAATTAAAATCTAAAGTGAGAGAAAGCTTTATTAGCTTCTGCCATCTTGTGAGTATCCATTCTTTTCTTAACCGCAGCTCCTTCTTCTTTAGCAGCAGCTAAACATTCTGACGCTAAACGTTGTGCCATAGATTTTTCATTTCTTCTTCTAGAATAAAGTATTAACCACTTCATTGCCATAGAAATTTTTCTGTCTGGTCTAATTTGCATTGGAATCTGAAATGTAGCTCCACCTACTCTACGACTACGTACTTCTACGTGAGGCATAACGTTTGTTAAAGCATCTTTCCAAATTTCTAATGAAGATTTTTCTGAATCTTGCTTTTTAGACTCAATGATGTCAATTGCATCATAAAATACTTTGAAAGCTGTAGATTTCTTACCATCCCACATTAAGTTGTTCACAAAACGTGTTACCAATTGGTCGTTAAACCTCGGATCTGGTAAAAGTGGTCTTTTCTTTGCCGCTCTTTTTCTCATGTCTTTTTTTTAATAAAAAGTTATAGGTTATCCGTTAAATGTTATGTGTTACAGATCTCCACCTAAGCTTCAACCCCCAACCCTTAACTCCTAACCTCCAACTCTTAACGTTTTAAATTACTTTTTTGCTTCTTTTGGGCGTTTAGCACCGTACTTAGATCTTCTTTGCGTTCTTCCTGCAACTCCTGACGTGTCAAGCGCTCCACGAACGATATGATATCTAACACCTGGTAAATCTTTTACCCTTCCACCTCTAACTAATACTATCGAGTGCTCTTGTAAATTGTGTCCTTCTCCAGGGATGTAAGCATTCACCTCATTACCATTTGTCAAACGTACACGCGCAACTTTACGCATTGCAGAGTTTGGTTTTTTTGGTGTAGTAGTGTAAACACGCGTACAAACCCCTCTTCTTTGAGGACAAGAATCTAAAGCAACCGATTTACTCTTCTTAGTTATCTGAGTTCTTCCTGTTCTTACTAATTGTTGAATTGTTGGCATAATTAATACTAAAAATTTATTATGTATATTAAATTCCCGCTTTTTACGGGGTTGCAAATGTATAAAATATTTTTCAGTATACAAACGTTAATTCATTAATTTTCAATAACATTATTTAAGCTTATGATTTTACAAACAAACAATTGATATTTGCAATACTTTTAATAAATGAAACAATTGCTTTTGAAATCCTTTTTATATCTCATAGTTTTCAGCATCAGCTTTTCCTGTTATGCTCAGAATTTTCATTTAAAAATAAATGGATCGAACCAAACTGAAAGTCAAATTATTGATTCACTGAACTATTCAAAAAATCATCTCAATTTAAAATCATTATTTGACGAACTTAAAAACACCTCAGAAAAACTATCCCAAAAAGGCTACCTCGACAATGAAATATCCGAAACAAAAAAAAATAACGACAGCTCTTATACCACATTAATCAGCTTAAAAAACAAGGTAAAAGAGATACATATATATATAGGTACAAATTATAGTTTTTTCAAAACTTCACAACCAAAAAATGACACTATAATAATTCCATATCCAGAGCTTGAAAACTTTTTAAATCAAAAAATAAAAGAGTCAGAAAAAGCGGGTTTTGCGCTAAGCAAAATAAAACTGGAAAATATCCAAAAAAAGAATTCAATAATTTACGCGAGTCTAAATATTAAATCCGAAAAAAAACGGGCTGTTAATTCCATTATTCTAAGTGAAACAAATGACACTAAAAGAAATTATTTCCCTAAAGGACACTTAAAACAACTAAACAAAAAATATCTAAACCAAACTTTCAACCAGGAAATTGTAAAACAACTATACAACGACATCAACACTTTTGAATTTGTGACTCAAACTAAATATCCCGAAATATTATTTACAAATGATTCTACAAAAATCTACGTTTACACAGAGAAAAGAAAAGCAAATTCTTTTGATGGCTATGTTGGGTTTTCTAATGACGAAAATAAAAAAACAACAATCAACGGATACCTGGATATATCACTCCTCAACACGCTACATGCAGGCGAGCAATTTTCATTATACTGGAAAAGCGACGGAAATCAACAAAAAACATTTAACACAAAAATCGAAATACCCTATATTTTTCAATCATCGATAGGCCTAAAAGCCCAATTAAACATATTCAAACAAGACAGTACTTTTCAAAATACAAAAACATCTATAGATTTAGGATATTACTTAAATTACAATTCGCGAATATACCTGGGATATCAATCAACCGAATCCAGTGATATTCAAAACACAAACAACTCAACCATTAGTGATTACAAAAACTCATACGTCACATCAAACATCGAATATAAAAAATTTGATCCCATTAATAATTTATTTTCAAGAAAAGCATATCTGAATTTTATAATTGGATATGGCAAAAGGAACACAAACGATGAGCCCGAAACAGCCGAACCCAGTAAGCAAATCTATACTAATTTAAATTTTTCATACAATTTTGAATTGAACAGAAAGAATTTCATCTATGTCAATTCACAAAATCTATACTTAAAAAGTAAAAATTACATTTCAAACGAATTATTTCGATTTGGAGGACTAAATTCGATCAGGGGATTTACCGAAAACAGCCTGCAAGGCAATAACATCAACATTCTTATGACCGAGTATAGATATCTAACTACGCAAAATTTATACCTACACAGCATAATTGATTATGGAATTTATCAAGATCAAACCAATTTACAAAACAGTAAAAAATTCAATACGTTAATTTCTGCCGGGGTAGGATTGGGACTACTAACAAACAATGGGCTTTTACGAATAATCATCGCTAATGGCAGCGTAAATAAAACCGAAATAAAATTTTATAACAGTATCCTAAATATCTGTTATAATGTTAAATTTTAACTTAAACGAAAAATTCGTTAACATAACATTAGGTTTATTAACAAATTATTATGAATATTGTATCACTAATTCAAAATAATTGAGAAAATGAAACCAAAGTTCAATGGATTTTTAGTGCTATTATTAGTACTATTCGCGCAACTAACCTTTGCGCAAGAAAGAGCTGTCTCGGGTATTGTTACCGATGATGCAGGTATGCCTCTGCCAGGCGTAAGTGTATTAGTCAAAGGAACAAAAACCGGCACGCAAACTGATTTTGATGGTAAATATTCCATCAAAGCAACAACTAGTCAAGTTTTAGTTTTTAGTTACATCGGGATGAAATCGCAAGAGATTACTGCAAGCTCATCACAAATCAACGCTAAATTATCAGGAGACGCACAACAACTTGAAGGAGTTGTAGTTACAGCCTTAGGTCTGTCCAGAGAAAAAAAATCTCTTGGTTACGCTACACAAGAAGTAAAAGGCGAAAGCTTAGCCGCAGTCAAAAGCGATAACTTCGTAAATGCTATATCAGGAAAAGTTTCTGGTGTACAAGTAAAAAGAACCACCAATTTTGGAGGTTCTACTAATATCGTAATTAGAGGAAATTCTTCCCTAACAGGAAACAATCAGGCTTTATTTGTTATTGATGGAGTACCCGTAAGCAATAACAATTCAAACTCAAGAGATCAAGAACAATCTGGTGCAGGTTACGATTACGGTAGCGCAGCATCTGACATTAACCCAGAAGACATTGAATCGATAAACGTACTTAAGGGATCAGCCGCGAGTGCACTTTATGGATCAAGAGCAGCAAATGGGGTTGTAGTAATTACAACTAAAAAAGGAAACAAAAAAGGAAAAGGTTATTCTGTAACGGTCAACTCAGGAGTAACCGTTGGGTCTGTCGACAAAAGCACTTTTATCAAGTACCAAAAACAATATGGTGGCGGATATGGACCTTATTACGGACCGGACGAAGATTCATACCTGGATCACATTGACATCAATGGCGACGGAATTTTAGACAACGTAACGCCATTAACAGAAGATGCTTCTTATGGCCAAGCATTCAATCCTAATTTATTAGTCTATCAGTGGGATGCTTTTTATCCGGAATCTCCAAACTATATGAAAGCTACTCCATGGACAAGCGCAAAAAACGGTCCAATAACATTTTTTCAAAAACCAGTTGCAGTTACAAATTCTGTTTCTATCGACAAAGGGCTGGAAAATGGTTATTTAAGATTAGGTTTTAACAACCTTGATCAAACTGGGCTTTTACCTAATAGCTCATTAAAAAGAAATACTTTAACTTTAAATGCTTCAACACTTATCAACGATAGGCTAACCGTAGCGGGATATGGAAATTTTACAAGAACAAGTACCATTGGTAGAAATAGCACAGGATACAACGACAACATTGCTGGTAACTTTAGACAATGGTGGCAAACTAATGTTGATATCCAAGGCTTAAAACAAGCTTATGAACTAACAGGAAGAAATATTACATGGAATCCTAAATCATATACAAATCCTGTTCCAGCATTCTGGGATAATCCTTATTTTCAACGTTACGAAAACTATGAATCAGATAGCAGAAACAGATTCATTGGTAACGCTTCATTAAACTATAAAGTTACAAGTTGGCTAGACGCTTTTGGAAGAGTTTCTGTTGATACATATGACGAACTACAAGAAGAACGAAGAGCCATAGGTAGTGTAGCCGCAAATTTCGGTATCGGAACTGGCGGAGGCGACGGATCTCTTAATAGAAGCCCTGCATCTTCAGGATATTCAAGAAAAAATATAGGTTTTAGTGAGTACAATTATGATTTCATGTTAAACTACAACACGAATATTACAGAAAAACTAAACCTTAAAGGAGTTGTTGGGACAAATATAAGAAGAAGCTATTACACTTCTATTTTTGCAGCCACAAATGGAGGTCTTGCAATACCAAAATTATACGCATTACAAAACAGCGTTAGCCCTTTACTAGCTCCTATAGAAAGAGACGAATCTATTGGTGTTGATGGTATTTACGGAAGCGCATCTTTTGGATATGATGATTATTTATTTCTGGAAGGAACAATAAGAAGAGACCATTCTTCAACCTTACCAGAAGCAAACAGCTCTTACTACTATCCTTCCGTATCAACAAGTTTTGTATTCTCTAAATTCATAGATGCTGACTGGCTTTCATTTGGAAAAGTAAGACTTAATTATGCCGAAGTTGGAAACAGCCCGGGCTTTGACAGAGTTTTAGACACTTATAATGTTAACACAGCATTTGGAGCCGCTTCTGCCTCTGTTAAAGACACTAAAAACAATCCGAATCTAAAACCAGAACGTACCAAAAGTTACGAAGCAGGTTTAGAACTTTCATTTTTTAAAAAGAGACTAGGGTTTGATTTCTCTTACTACAAATCAAATTCAATTGATCAAATCATCCCTTTAAGATTAACTGCTTCTACAGGATATTTGTATGAATTAATTAATGCCGGAGAGATTGAAAACAAGGGTATAGAAGTCTCTTTAAATGGTACTCCTGTAAAATCAGAAAACTTCTCCTGGGATATCAACTTAAATTTTGCCAGAAATAGAAATAAAGTTGTAGATCTTTTAGATGGTATTGACAACTTACAATTAGGATCTTTCCAAGGTGGCGTAACAATAAACGCTGCAGTCGGACAACCTTATGGAGTAATTTACGGTACACAATACACTTATTTAAACGGACAGAGAGTCGTTGACCCGGTAAATGGTCAGTACATCAAAACTTCAACTTCTGATAACGCAATCGGAAATGCCAACCCAGATTACACTGCCGGCTTAAACAATAAATTTACGTACAAAAACTTCTCTCTTGAATTCTTAATTGACATGCAAAAAGGAGGACAGATATTTTCACTTGATCGCTACTACGGTTTAGCAACAGGTCTGTATGACGATACTGCTTTTACCAATGAACTTGGAAACCCGGTAAGAAACCCATTAACAACAGGATCTGACAGTGGTGGTTTTATCAATCCTGGAGTAAATCCTAATGGATCCGTAAATACAACCAGAATCGAAGCAAGCCGTTTTGGAGCACAGGGATACAGAAGAGGATTACCTGATGAAGCTTTTGTATATGACGCAAGTTATATCAAATTAAGACAGACTTCAATCTCATACTCTTTATCAGAAAAAACATTAAGAAATACTTTTATAAACGGCATGACTTTTAGTATTGTCGGAACAAACCTTTGGATTATACATAAAAATTTACCAGATGCAGATCCTGAGTCAGGTTTAGGTGCAGGTAATTTACAAGGCTACTCTACAGGATCTTTGCCATCAACAAGAGATGTTAGCTTCAACGTTAAATTCCAATTTTAAATTAAGAAATCATGAAAAAAATATTTTTAATTCTACTCACTGCTGCAACTCTTGTGTCTTGCTCGGATGATTTAGAAACTTTAAACGTAAACGTTAAGGATCCGTCAAATGTACCTGGCGAAGCCTTATTTACCAGCGCACAAAAAAGCCTGGTTGACCAGATGGTGAGTACAAATGTAAATGACAATATTTTCAGATTAATAAATCAGTACTGGACTGAAACTGTTTATACTGATGAAAGCAACTATGATTTAGTTACCAGAACCATTCCGGAACAACACTGGCAATATCTTTATAAAGATGTACTAAAAGATTTAGACCAAAGTGCGATTAACATCAACAGCACACCCCTTGGTTTAACAGAAAACCCTTTAGACAAACAAAACAAACTTGCGATCATTGAAGTTTTAAATGTTTACACTTATGCAATATTGGTCGAAACTTTTGGAAATGTACCTTATTCTCAAGCTTTAAACTTAAATTACAAAACTCCAAAATATGATGATGGCCTAACTATCTACAAAGATCTTATTACGAGATTAAACAAAGCCATAACAAATCTTAATACAGGAGGAAAAAGCTTTGGAGAAAATGATAGAATCTATGGAGGTGATGTTGCCAAATGGATCAAATTTGCCAACACATTAAAATTAAGAATGGGAATTACTATTTCTGACATTCCTACTGAAAGTGCTTTAGCAAAAACTACTGTTGCAAGTGCAGCTCCTTTTGTATTCGCATCAAACCTTGACAATGCAGACCTAAAATACCTAACTGCTACACCAAATACAAATCCGCTATATATAGATCTTGTTGCCAGTGGTCGTGACGATTTTGTTCCTACAAACACATTAGTAGACAAAATGAATGTCTTAAATGATCCAAGACGTGCAAAATATTTCGACAATAATGTGGATGATCCTTCTACTCCCGAAATTGAATATATTGGCGGTGAAAATGGCGCAAGTAATTCATATGCTCAAAAAACTCATATTGCACCAACAATTAAGGCTCCTGATTACCCTGGAACAATTTTAGATTATGCCGGAGCACAATTCTTACTGGCAGAAGCAGCGGAAAGATCATTGTATGGAACTCCGGCTGATGCAGCAACTCATTACAATGCAGCAATTACTGCATCTATATTAGACTGGGGCGGAACAATTGCAGAAGCAACGGCATATCTGGCCAATCCAGCTGTGGCATATGCAACAGCTACCGGAACCTGGAAACAAAAAATCGGAACCCAAAGCTGGATAGCGTATTACAACAATTCATTTGAAGGCTACTCAACTTACAGAAGATTAGACTTCCCTGTTTTAGTTGCACCGGCAGATGCCGTTTCAGAGATACCAGTGCGTTATACTTATCCAATTATTGAACAATCCCTAAACAAAGCAAGCTACACTGAAGCAAGCACTGCTATAGGAGGAGACAAAGTAGAAACAAAATTATTTTGGGATAAATTTTAATTTAACCTTAATATAACATAAAAACCACCCTAAAAAAGGGTGGTTTTTTTATTTAAAAGTTATAAAAAAAAGAAAAGTAACAATCAATTTTAGAAATTTAACATTTTAGACATTCTTAATAAATTTCATTATTATCATAATTCATGAAAAAAAATGCTGAATTATTAATTACATAGTTTTTTTAACAATAAAAAAACAATATCTAATAACAAAATCATAATTTAACTAAAAAAAAATCTCCTTATGTTAGGTAGATTAACAAATTATTAAGATTTTTGTCAAACTAATTCAAAATATTTAAAAATGAAACTAAAGTTCAATGGATTCTTAGTACTTTTCTTAGTACTAGTTGCGCAACTTACTTTCGCGCAAGAAAGAGCTGTTTCTGGAACAGTTTCTGACAATACAGGAATGCCTTTGCCGGGTGTTAGTGTATTAGTTAAAGGAACTAAAACAGGAACACAAACAGACTTTGATGGTAAATTCTCTATCAAAGCATCTTCAAGCCAAATTTTGGTATTTAGCTACATCGGGATGAAATCTCAGGAAGTAGCAGCAAGTTCAACATCTGTTAATGTAAAATTAAAAGATGACTCAGTAGAACTTGAAGGTGTAGTAGTAACTGCATTAGGTATCAAAAAAGACGAGAAAAAACTTGGATATGCCGTATCTAAAGTAAGTGCTGACGAAATCAACAAATCTGGTGAGCAAAACGTTCTTCAGGCACTGGCTGGAAAAGCTGCTGGTGTTCAGATTATTGGTTCTGGTGGTACTCCGGGTGCTTCAAGTAAAATTATTATTAGAGGTGCAAATACCATTACAGGATCAACAGATCCATTAATCGTTGTTGACGGTATTCCAATCGACAACACTACAGATCAGACTACAGCAGGAGACAACCCGTTTAACGCTAACTTATCTGGTATCAACAACTCTAACAGAGCTTTAGACATCAACCCTAATGATATCGAAAGTGTAACTGTTCTTAAAGGACCTGCAGCAGCAGCTTTATACGGAGCAAGAGCTGGTAACGGTGTTATCATTTATACTACTAAAAAAGGTAAAAACGGAAAAGGTTTAGGAATTGATTTTAGTACGTCATTAGGAATTGACAGAGTAAGTCAATTACCTGCAAGACAAAGCAAATACATCCAGGGAACAACTGCAACTGCAACAGCTCCGAATCCTGCAACACCTCAAAGCTGGGGACCAAGTGCTGCATCATTAGGACTTCCTACATATGACAACGTTGGTAATTTCTTTCAGGATGGTATTACTCAAACTAACAACATCTCATTCTACGGAGGAGATCAAAAAGCAACTTTCAGAGCTTCTTACGGAAATGTTACTCAAACTGGTATGATCCCTGAAACAGGTTTAAAAAGAAACACCATCAGATTTGCCGGAGATTTAAAACTAAGCGATAGCTGGAAAGCTGGAGGAAGTATGCAATACACGCACACAACAAACACTTTAGCTCAAAACGGTAGTAATACATCAGGAGTTATGTTGAGTTTAATGCGTTCTCCTATTAACTATGATTTGAGAAATTACATAGATGAATTTGGCAACAACACGAACTACTTTGCCAATTATGACAACCCTTACTTTACAGTAAATGAAAACCCTGCAACAAGTGATGTGAACCGTGTTTTAGGAAATATTTTCTTAACTTATTCACATGCAGAATGGCTTTCATTAACAGCTAAAGCTGGTATCGATGCTTACTCAGACGCACGTAAGCAAATTTATGCTGTTTCATCAAACGGAGATAGCTTAGGAGGAATTGGAGAAGTTGCTTTTAACAGCATTACTAACAAAGACTACTATGGAGATTTAATCGCTACAGGTTTACTTCCATTAAAATCTGACTGGTTAAAAATCAACTATACTGCAGGTCTTAACTTACGTTCTATACAATACTTAAGTGTATTTTCAAGAGGTAAAGGACTATCTGTAAGAGGACTTTATAATTTAGCCAATGCAACAGAATTATATGCTTCAAATTACGAAGAAAACCAAATATCAAGAGCATTATTTGCTCAGGTAGATTTTGACATTAAAGATCAACTTTTCATATCAGGTACTGTTAGAAAAGAATGGTCATCTACTTACGGTGATAATGTGCAAAGTGCAGTTTTCCCTTCAGGTACAGCTTCATGGATTCTTTCAAACACTTTTGGATGGGATAATTTCGTAAAAATAAACTATGGTTACGGAGAAGTTGGTATCGCACCAGCACCATACCGCACCATAAGCGTATACGCTCAACCAAGTCTTACAGATGGTTTTACAGATGGTTTAAGTTTCCCTTATAATGGTGTAAACGGAATGGGATTAGCCGGACGTTTATCAAATCCAGATTTAAAACCTGAAAGAGTATTAGGTCATGATTTAGGATTAAGTACTAAATTCCTTGATAACCGTTTAACAGCAGATATCAGTTTATATTACAAAACATCTAAAGATTTATTAATTGATGTTCCACTAGCACAATCATCAGGTTATTCTTCTCAGTACAAAAATGCTGCTGAGTTAAGAAATAAAGGTGTTGAAGTTGAACTTGGTTATGATATTTTCAAAAAAAGCAATGCTTTCCAATGGAATATTAATCTAAACTGGGCTAAGAACGAAAATGAGGTTACAAAAATTTCTGGTGGTTTAAGTGAAATTTCTATCGAATCTGCTTTCTCTTCAATTGGATACTATGCTGTTGTAGGACAACCTTTAGGAAGTTTCTACGGAACAAAATGGTTACGTGACGCAAATGGTCAAATAGTTGTTGGAGATAATGGCTTAGCAAAATTAGATCCTGTAAAAGGAAATTTAGGAAACTCTGCTCCAGACTGGACAGGAGGTATCAGAAATACATTCTCTTTCAAAAGAGTTACTTTGTCAGCTTTATTAGACTTCAGACATGGTGGTGTAGTTTACAACGGAACCGGAGCAAGATTGAATACAATTGGTATGTCTGAAGGTTCATTAGACAGAGAGCGCAATTATGTTATAGCTGGTGTAAAAGAAGACGGAACTCCTAATACTACAGAGATATCAGCTAAAAGTTATTTCCAAAACTTTATAGGTGACAACCCTACAGCTGCTGCTGAAGAAGCCGTAACAGATGTTAACTGGGTTAGACTACGTGACGTAAGTCTTACTTACGATTTCAACGTAAAACAATTCCCATTTTTATCTTCAGCTCAATTATCTGTAACTGGAAGAAACCTATGGTTAGATACTAACTACAAAGGAGTAGATCCAGAAACTAGCTTAACAGGAGCAGGTTCACGTATTAACGGTTTAGATTATTTCAACAACCCAGGTAGCAAATCATTCATTATGGGTCTACGCGTAAGCTTCTAATTTAAATTAAATAAAAATGAAAAAATATATAAAAAATATAATTCTTGCAGCCTTTAGCGTTAGCGTACTAGCCGGCTGTCAGACAGAATTAGACACCTTTAATGAAAACCCAAATGATCCTTCTACCAGTAATCCATCTTTACTAGTAGCAGCTATGGAGCTTGGTACTTTCCAAACTCACAGTAGTGGAGTAATGAGATATTCAGGTATCTTCACACAACACCTACAAGGAACAAACTTAGGTCAAATGGGAGCTGTTGGACTTTATACAGTAAGCGAAGGAGACGTAAACAATGAGTGGAATACTATTTACGGAACCACTTTAATGAATGGTCATATCCTAAACCGTGATTTTGCTAAAAATTATCCATGGTACAATGGAATTGGTCAAATTCTAACTGCAATCAATTTAGGTTACGCTACAGACATGTGGGGTGATGTTCCTTATGATGATGCTTTTCTTGCAGCTGAAGGAAATAAAATGCCTAAGTATAATACCCAACAAGAAATCTATAGCAGATTGCAAACAATTTTAGACAAAGCTATTGCAAACTTATCTCAACCAAAGGCTAGTAACGAAGAAGTTCCTACTAATGATGATTTCGTCTTTAACGGAGATGCAAAAAAATGGATTAAAGTTGCTTATGTTTTAAAAGCAAGATATGCTTTAAGATTAACAGAAGTTGAAGGAAGTACCGTAGCTGCTCAAAAAGCCCTGGATCTTATTACCAAAGCTAACATGACTTCAAACGGAGATAATGCTAACACATTTTTCTTAGATAAACCAAATTCATGGAATCAATGGTATGCATTTGAAGACAACCGTCCTAGCTACGTAAAAATGGGAAAAACTTTTGTAGACTTTTTAGTTAACAATAATGACCCAAGATTACCATTTATGGTTGGTGAAGATGGTGACGGAGGTTATTCAGGAAATGCACCAGAAGATGATAATACACTTACAACTTCTTACATAGGAGGTTACGATGATCCATCTTCACAAAGAGGTTTTGCAAGTCCGGACTGGCAAATTGGAATTGTAACTTATGCAGAAGCTAAATTCATTGAAGCTGAAGCTAAAGCAAGATTGGGACAACCAGCTCAATTAGCACTACAAGAGGCAGTAACAGCTTCGGTAACTAGTGTTACCGGTTCAGCACCATCAGCTGCTTTCTTAACTGCTGCTACTGCTAGTTCTACTGTTGCAAACATCATTCAACAAAAATATGTTGCTCTTTTCTTGACTATGGAACCATATAATGATTACAGAAGAACTGGTTTCCCTGCATTGGTTCCAAATCAAAAATCAGACACGAAGGTTATCCCGGTAAGACTTCCTACTCCATCTGACGAAAGACAATACAATTCTAATGCTACTGTAGTGAGTAATGTAACTACTAAAGTATGGTGGGATAAAAACTAATTTTATTCTATAATAAATATAGAAAACCACTCTGTTCATTCAGAGTGGTTTTTTTTTATATCAACATTATACCTATATTTGCCCCATGGAAAAAGAACATCAAATATTTGGAATCAGAGCCATTATAGAAGCAATTCAGGCAGGAAAAGAAGTCGATAAAGTATTTATACAAAAAGAGATTTCCGGAGAATTAATGAAAGATTTAATGAAAGTGATGAAACGCGCTAACATTAATTTCTCTTATGTACCTGTAGAAAAATTAAACAGACTAACACCAAATAATCATCAGGGAGCAGTAGCAACCATATCTCCTATTGGATTTATAGAATTAGAGCATTTAGTTGAATCTACTATTGCTTCAGGTTCAAAACCTTTGTTTTTAATATTAGATCAGATTTCTGATGCCCGAAATTTTGGAGCGATCATTAGAACGGCTGAATGTACCGGCGTAAACGGGATTATTGTGCAAAAAGCAGGTTCTGCCCCCGTAAATGGAGACACGGTTAAAACTTCTGCAGGTGCGGTTTTTAATGTTCCTATTTGCAAAGTTGAACACATTAAAGATGCCATTTTCTACCTTCAGGGTTCAGGAATCAAAACAGTTGCAGCAACTGAGAAAACAGACCAAAATATTTATGATATAGCCCTAAACGAACCAGTCGCTATTATCATGGGATCTGAAGACCGGGGAATTAACCCCTCTGTACTTAAAATTGTTGACGAAAAAGCAAAGCTACCTATGTTTGGAACAATCGGATCTTTAAACGTATCTGTTGCTTGTGGAGCATTTTTATATGAAACTGTTCGACAAAGAAGTTAAATAATATTGCGGAATTAAGATGGCAAATAAATATAATCATTGATGTCTTGCCCTACTTATAACATATTACTTAAAAAACCTGGTTTAATACTTGTAATTTTACTGATTACAAGTATTAACTACGGACAAACGACTACCTATAATCAATTTTGGAATGAAATTCAATTCACCCGTACTATTAATGAAAAGTGGTCGACTGAATTAAATCTTGGGGCTGTTTACAGCAGTACAGAATCTTCTTCTAATATTTTCCAACAAAATACACAAAGATCCATAAGGGCCTGGGGACATTATTATTTTTCTCCGCGATGGAAATTCTCTACTTTTCTAGCCTATAATTATAACAAGGATGTTCCGGAAATTGGTCAATTTAAATCTCCTGAAGTTAGGTTTGCTCTTCAAGGCATTTACTATTTTCATAAAACTGGTTATACACTAAGTACAAGAATGAGAATGGAACTTCGTCATATGCGAAGTGAAGACGGGACCTATGATAATGTTTTACGATATAGACAACAAATAAAATACATACAACCCATAAACAGTAAAGTTCTAAGGGAAGGTGTTTTTTACGGTGTAGCTTCTGACGAGCTATTCTTTAAATCGGGAACCAAAGTAACCGGCCTTAGTTTTTTTGACCGAAACAGATTAAATATAGGGGCTGGCTATTTGTTTAGTGATGACATACAAGTTGAGCTCACCTATGCTAATGAATACCTCCCCAGAGATGAGAAAAGTCAAATTGTAAATGCGGCATCACTCACCGTTACTTTTAATAATTTTTTTAAAAATCTGAATAAAAAATCATCCCATAAAAACGAAGCTTCAAATGAAGATTAGCTCTTTTTATTTATCGTCCTTTTTTAAAAAACAAGCCAACTGTTTTACAATAGCATCTTTATGCAATTTGAAATCATAACTACGCACAAATTCCGTTCCCTCCATATTAATTTCAGCCACTATAGCTTCAAACTTAGAAAAAGCATCAATATCTTTTTGATCTATTAAATAAAGTACCTGCATCACTGAATCGTTATGTCTGTACTGCGTATCATAATGTGTTAGTTTGTATACTTTTTTATCAGCAAGATGAATGACTAAATCATCCTTAATTTTAACGCCTTCTTTTTTAGCGGGAAATGGTGAAGGCTGAAGTGCTATAAAGAAATGTTCTTTATCTGTTACGATATTAATTTTTAACGACTTTGATTTTGTACTATAAAAGTCCGCAGGCTCAAAATAATACGTCATAGTACCATCAGCAAGTACCCTATTCTTTATTTCGCATTGAGCATGCAGTTTTGCACTTATTAAGACTAAAACGACTATCAGGCTTACTTTTCTCATAACAAATCGATTTGAAATTAGAACAGAAACAAAAATAGTCTTTTTAGATTAATCCGAATATGGTCAATTTAGATTTTATCATCTGATTCTGTTTTAGTTACAGTATAATTTACTAAAAAATTGGAATTATAATAAGCAATATTACCTTCCGCTTCTTCTTCTGGTATTTCTGTATTGACAAAATTCCCATTTTCATCAAAGTGTTTCATGAAAGCATCTTCTTCCGGCTTAAAATCCGGTTTTTGCCAATCGTAAACTATAGGTTTTGCATATTCAGGTGTTTTATACAATAGCGATATTACAAATCCGGTAATAAACCCTGCCAAATGTCCTTCCCATGAGATTGTTTTGTCAACATCAGGAAAAACATACCAGATCATTCCTCCATAAAGCAAAATTACAGATAATGAAAGAGCCACTAAACGGTAATAACGCGTTTGAATTCCTTTAAAAAAAATAAAACTCACCAAAACATAGATCAATCCACTTGCACCAATATGGTAATTCTCACGACCAATAATCCAGGTAATCAAACCTGAAAATACAATACCGTAACTAATAACAGCAAACGATTGTTTTGGATAAAAAAATTGCAAAGCAGCCAATAATACCAAAAGCGGAATGGAGTTATTATATAAGTGACTTAAGTTTTCATGAATAAAAGGGCTAAACAACACACCTTGCAAACCGGAAAAGTCGCGCGGATAAATTCCAAACTGATAAAAATCAAAATCAAACCGGATTTGAACCCAATAGACAATCCACAGAAAAAGAACAAAAAAAACGGGAAGACCAATAACGGCATTCGAAAATTTAAAGTGGTGATCATTCATTGTTTTTGGAAATAAAGTTATAAAGATGGTATCAAAAAACTATCCAATTACAATTTACTGATAATTTGTCAGCTAAAGCCTTAATGCCCTTTGTTATGATTTGTAACCCTTTAAAACATAAAATTAAAATTGAAAATAGTAATTTTACAAAATGGAAGCACCTTTAGCCGAGCGTATTCGCCCACAGCAATTAGAAGATTACATTAGTCAAAGTCATTTGGTTGGACCAAATGGTTCATTAACGCAACAAATTTCGAAAGGAATTATTCCGTCATTGATCTTTTGGGGACCTCCGGGAACAGGAAAAACGACTTTGGCACAAATTATAGCACAGGAATCCAAGCGTCCTTTTTATATTTTAAGCGCTATTAACTCCGGGGTTAAAGACATACGGGATGTAATTGAAAAAGCCAAACAAAGTGGCGGATTGTTCACTGCTAAAAATCCCATTTTATTTATTGATGAGATTCATCGATTTAGCAAATCACAACAAGACTCACTTTTGGCTGCAGTCGAAAAAGGCTGGATTACTCTTATTGGTGCAACTACAGAAAATCCAAGTTTTGAAGTCATCCCTGCATTATTGTCACGTTGTCAAGTTTATATTTTAAATGCTTTTACAAAAGCCGATTTAGAAGCTTTATTACATCGTGCCATGAAAACAGATACGTATCTGGCATCTAAAAACATTACCTTAAAGGAAACGGAAGCTCTGCTCCGACTTTCTGGCGGAGACGGAAGAAAATTACTGAATATTTTTGAACTCGTCATAAATGCTTCATCCGGAGATGAAATTATCATTACAAACGAACGTGTTTTCGAACTGGTTCAGCAAAATACGGTATTGTATGACAAAAGTGGAGAACAACATTATGATATCGTATCGGCCTTTATAAAATCAATTCGGGGTAGTGATCCAAACGGGGCGGTATATTGGCTGGCAAGGATGATTGAAGGAGGTGAAGACGTAAAATTTATCGCCAGAAGAATGCTTATTTTATCTAGTGAAGATATTGGAAATGCAAATCCAACAGCATTTATAATGGCCAATAATACTTTTCAGGCTGTCACAACTATTGGATATCCTGAAAGCCGAATCATACTAAGCCAATGTGCTATTTATCTGGCAACTTCTCCTAAAAGCAATGCCTCATACATGGCAATTGGAAACGCCCAGCAATTGGTTAAGCAAACCGGTGACTTGCCAGTACCTATTCACTTAAGAAATGCTCCTACCAAACTAATGAAAGAACTAGGTTATGGTGACGATTATAAGTATTCGCACGATTACGCCAATAATTTTGCCGAACAAGAGTTTTTACCTGACGCTGTAAAAGAAACGGTTCTTTATAATCCGGGAAGCAATTCAAGAGAGAATAGCAACCGCGAATTTTTAAAGAACCGTTGGAAGGATAAATATGGTTATTAAAACCTTATTTTATTTTTAGAATTTTACTGAAACTTTTTCAGAAACTAATTGATCATTTTTGTAATACTCAAAAAACCATTGATTGTCTTTTGCGTTTAATGAACCCTGAACACCATCTTTGATCGCTATAAACGAATCAGGGCGTGATGTTTTTAACAACTTCATAACCACTTTTGGTGTTTTATCAATTAATTGATATCCATTTTCAGTTGGCTGGGCATATAATAAGTTAGGGTCTTTCATATCTGCAACCGGAGCAGAGACAACCGTTGTAGCAGCTATTGTTGAGGCTACGGGAGCCGTAACTGCAGCTGTTCTTACAGAACTTGTAGTGCCACTTTTTCCACTATATTTATAATGTAAAGCGTTTATAGAAGCAAATGCCAAATCAAGACATTCTCTGTAAGCTGTTTCGTAATCTTTTTCTTTACTTTTTCCAACTTCTGATGTGTAAATTACTTTTCCGTAACAATCTTTAAATTCTACAAAAAGCTTGGTAATTAAAAAGCCATTGTCCTTTTTTACGTCAACATACAAAAGATCGCAGCGATCACCAAAACCCGCCGGAAGTTCCTCATTGCCGTAGAAAGCCTGAAAACCCGCCTTATTTAAATTTGCCTTTGTCATTGTTGACATTCTATATTGATTTTCTGTTTTCAAAAAATCATATCGTAACGGTACAATAACCGCTTTGTAATCGTTAACAGTTTGCGAAAACCCAATAACTGATGTAAGAAGTGCAATCAACAAAAATTTAATTCTCATAATTATAAATATTTTTTAAGTTCTAATAAATGGTTTATTTGTTTAATATTATCCGGAGCTTCAATCTTTTTATCGTTAAAGAAAATGGCGTCAAGACCGGCATTTAATGCTCCATTAACATCGGCATCAAGGCAATCGCCAATCATTATACTATTTTCTTTTGAGGCTTTGGCAACATTTATAGCATAATCAAAGATAATACTATTTGGCTTTTTGACACCTGCCAGTTCAGAATTTGTGATCGTATTAAAATAACCCGAAAGTGCTGCATTATTTATTTTCTTATCCTGAACGTTAGCAAAGCCATTTGTAATAATGTGCAATCTGTATTTTGCTTTTAAGTAGTCTAAAACTTCAATTGCACCATCAAAAAGGTAATTGTTATCAGTCAAAAAATCAATATAGTCTATTGCAATCTGATGAATATCCTCATCTGAAACTTCAAGCTCTAATGCATCAAAAGAAAACTTTAATCTGTTATAACGCAATTCCTGATGTGTAATTTTATCATGCTGATATAATTTCCAGCATTCCTGATTAATAGGCGCATATTTGAGTATAAAATCTTCCGTCTTTATATGCGGAAATTTACTTTTGAAAATTCGATCAAAAGCCATTTCTGAATTTTTATCAAAATCCCAAAGTGTATGATCTAAATCAAAAAAAATATCGGTAATTGTGGTATTCATGTGCTAAAAAATTCCTTCATCTACAAAACTATAATATTTTGTTTCAGTTATGATCAAATGATCTAAAACTTTAACATCTAAAATCCCTCCTGCAACCTTTAACTTCTTCGTAATTTCTTTGTCGGCATCACTGGGGCGTAAATTCCCTGATGGATGATTATGACACAATATCAAGCCAGTAGCTCTATTTTCAAACGCTAACTTAAAAACAAGTCGCACATCGACAACTGTTCCTGTAATACCACCTTTACTTAATTGAGATTTAGAAATTACCTTATTAGAATTATTCAGAAAAAGCACCCAAAATTCTTCATGAGGCAATTCGCCTATAATAGGCTGCATCATCTCAAAAACCATTTTACTAGAAGTGATTTTACCCAATTTAGAAGCATCTTCAAATCTTCTGCGTCTGCCTAATTCTAGAGCCGCAACAATTGTAATTGCCTTAGCCTGTCCTATTCCTTTAAACTTTATTAATTGCGAAATCGACATTTTACCCAATGCATTTAGACTATCTACACTTAGCAAAATTCTTTTAGCCAGACCAACCGCAGATTCATTCCTGCTCCCAGAACCTATCAAAATAGCAATTAATTCAGCATTACTCAAAGCTTCTTTCCCCTTAATCATTAATTTTTCACGAGGACGATCTTCTTTAGACCAATCTGAAATTGGAGAATAAGTACCTTCCATTACTGTATAGTATTAATAGATCGACTCATACAAATACTATTCGACAACCCTATATAAGGTTCGTAGTTTTCAATAATTTCAAAACCTGCCTTCTGGTATAAACTTATTGCTTCAATTTGTTTGTACAGGGTTTCTAAAATCATAATTTGAAAACCTTGGTTCTTTGCTTCGTTTTCAAGCTCTTTAATTACTAGTTGTGCCAGACCTAAACCTCTGGCTTCCGGAGAAACAAACATTCTTTTTAACTCTACAGTACTTTCGTCATACTTCTTAAAACAACCACTTGCAGCAGGTTTTTCATCCAGATAAATTAAAATCACATTGTCATTAAACTCTATTATATTATTTCCCCAATACTCTCTTTTCAACTCCGGATATCGTTCCCACAAATAGGTATCGAATACTTCTATTAATGCTATAAAGTCCGGGTTTTCACTTGTTGTTTTTACAACCTTTATTCTTGAATTCATTTTCTATAATCTTAAAAAGCGAATATATTTAAAAAATAAGAAAAATCACTCACAAAAAAGAATTACTATTTTAAAATTAACTAAATTTAAATGCCAATATTCAATTTCAGGATTTTGTAATTTAATAAACCAAATGAGACCTTTCTTTATTTTTACCCTAATTTTCTTTTTTTATTCTTGCAATCAAAAGCAAGAAAGAAACGCTATTGCTAAAAATTCTCTGCCCAATCATACCACCTTTGCAGATAAATTATCGAATGCAGCAATTTCAATTATTGACCCTTCTATAGATTATGATCCCGCTTATTTTTCGATAAAATATCCAAATGGTGACATTCCCGAAAACAAAGGAGTTTGTACCGATGTGATTATTCGCTCTTACCGAAAACTGGGTATCGATTTACAAAAAGAAGTTCATGAAGATATGCTTGAAAACTTTTCGGCATATCCGAATTTACAAAAATGGGGAATGACTAAAACGGACACTAATATTGATCATCGGAGAGTTCCTAATTTAGAAATTTTTTTTGAGAGAAAAGGAGAAAAACTTGCAATATCTGAGGATCCGAAAGAGTACCAGACAGGAGAAATTGTAACCTGGATGATTAATGCTAAATTACCGCACATTGGTATTGTTACCAATAGAAAGTCTGCCGACGGAAAACGAAATCTAATTGTACACAACGTAGGTAATGGACAGGTCTTACAAGATTGTTTGTTTGCATACAAAATTGTCGGACATTATAAATACTGGAAGTAAATTTCAAAAAAAAGTGCCAATTGAAAAATAACAATTGGCACCTTATCTCATTTTCTAATGGAACAAGTATCTAATGAATCAATCCTTTCACTTCATCAAAATTTAATCCCCCGTAATTTCCTGAACTCATCAGTAATAAGGCTGAATTATCCAGATTTAAATTGAACAGGTATTCTTTAAATTCAGCAGGATTGGTGTAAATGATTAAATCTTTTCTATTGAAAGAACTGGCAATCTGATCGTAAGTTACTTCTTCTAATTGCTTAATTTTTACAGCATCCGGAGAATAGAAAACTACAGCAACATCTGCATATTCAAGCGCTCCTTCATATTCTTTTAAGAATTCAGCATTCAAACTACTATAGGTATGCAATTCTAAACAAGCTACCAACGTTCTGTTTGGATATTGTTCTTTTACCGCTTTTGTAGTTGCAGCCACTTTACTTGGAGAATGTGCAAAATCTTTATAAGCCACTTTTCCTTTTCCTTCAGCAATTTTTTCTAAACGTTTAGACGCCCCTTTAAAACTTGCAATTGCTTCGTAGAAATCAGCTTCATCAACCCCCATGTTTTGACAAATCCATTTTGCCCCGGCCATATTATTTAAATTGTGCGCCCCAAAAACTTCAATTGGCATATCGCCTTCCGGAGTTTCTAATAATGTTATACCATCACTAACACTATATTTTGGAGTAGTGTAAGCAAGTTTTCTAATTGGGTTTGTAGCTGCTTCGGCAACGCGTTTTACTTCAGGATCATCTTCGTTATACACTAAGATTCCCCCATTTGTAATTTTAGCAATAAAAATTTCGAACTGCTCCACATAATTCTCGTACGTAGGAAACACATTGATATGATCCCAGGCAATTCCGGAAATCAACGCAATATTGGGTTGGTATAAATGAAATTTTGGACGTCTGTCGATAGGAGAAGATAAGTACTCGTCTCCTTCCAGTACCATAAAATCATTTTCTTCTGTAAGATGTACCATCGTATCAAAACCTTCTAACTGTGCCCCTACCATATAATCTACTTCGATATTATGATAATGCATCACATGCAAAATCATCGAAGTGATGGTGGTTTTTCCATGAGAACCTCCAATTACAACACGGGTTTTATTTTTAGACTGCTCGTATAAAAACTCAGGATAAGAATAAATTTTCAATCCCAATTCCTGCGCTTTCAACAGTTCAGGATTGTCAGCTTTTGCATGCATTCCTAAAATAATGGCATCAATATCAGCCGTAATTTTTTCAGGAAACCAACCTAATTCAGCCGGTAAAATTCCCTTTTTTTCTAATCTTGATTTTGATGGTTCAAAAATAGCATCATCACTACCCGTTACCTGATATCCTTTGTTATGCAATGCTAATGCTAAGTTGTGCATGGCACTTCCGCCAATGGCGATGAAATGTGTTTTCATTTAAATTCCAATTTTTTAAAATTTTAAATTCCAATCTTCAAATGGAATTCAATTTTGATCTTATTAAGCTTCAAATTTTTGTTTTAATTCTCTAGCTTTTTTAGTATCTTTTAGATTATTCAAATATAAATTATATAATTTTTGAAACGTGGTTTTTGATTTACCAATTTCATGGGCCCTTATAAAGTTTTTTTCGGCTGCGGCATATCTCTTAAAATAAACATCTATTCTTCCTCTTGATAAATAACCATCAACCGGCGACAATTGTGCTAACTGATTTGAATATAAAATTGCTTTTGATTCGCTTCCTCCAAAAATTCCCGGCAATTGCAAGTATATTTCGATTAATGCCCATCTGGCCGGAATGTGTTTAGGATCTAAAACAATAGCTTTTTCAAATGATTCTTTCATTTCACCAACCATTCCCAGAGCTTTTATTCTATTCACTTCTATAGCCCGCATTGCCAGACAGCCTCCGTATTTATAGAAATAATCAGCTTCTGTAGGTTTTAATTCTTTCAGTTTTTTGAAATATTCGGCACCTCTTACCCATGATTTTTGATGCGCTGCAATTTCTCCCAAATACTCAGTTGTTTTTATATCTAAAGGTTTGCTTTTTAAAACTCCTTCGAAAATAACCTGAGCTTCATCATACTTTTTTGCATGATATAGTTTTTCTGCTTTTTCAAAATTAGACTGTGACCAAATACAAATTGGTACAAATAAAAAAAAGAGGAGCAGCTTTTTCATGTTTCAAAAATAGGGAAATATAAAACGTAACATTTGGTTTTGAAGATAAATTAGTAATTTGTACGAAATTTATTTTATCCGCATGCCAACCTTTATTAAAAAACCGCTCTCTATATACTAAAACTCACTTATGAAAAAAATATTATTTGTTTTCTTCTTGTTTACTACTGCTTTATTTGCTCAAAAAAACGATAAAAACTGGGCTAAAGTTACCTCTTATGAAAACGAAGGTAAAATTAAATCAGCAAATGAAATAGTGGACAAAATTTACAAAAAAGCAGTCTCAAGAAAAGACGAAGTGCAAATGATAAAATGTTTTTTTTATCAATCTAAATATTTACAGGTAGTCGATGAAAATGCAAAAACTAAAATCTTAGATCATCTTAAAACAGATATTAGCCGCGTATCGATACCATCGAAAGCAATTTTGAATTTAATTTATGCCAAATGCTTAAATAATTACTCTAATTATGACGAAGCTTATGCTGTTGTAGATAGTGCAGCGGCGGTAGTAGATGAAGCTGTGGTAATGTCAGACTCTGTTAGTTTTGATGTAGATACTGTTGCTGTAGCCATAGACACTACAGCGGTTGTTGATATACAGGAAAATGATAGTGCAAGCGTTGATTTTACATCTGAAAAAGAAGTAATTGCTCTTTATGAAAAAACATTAGAAAATGAATCAATCTTAAAAAAGACACGTTTAACAAAATATCAGGCAATTTTTAGTTTTTTGACTTTAGAAAAACTAAAAAACGAAAACTTATATGATTATTTACTAAAGGAAAATATCGCGTTTTTTACTGAAAAAATTGAGCGATGGGAAATTGAAAACAGTCAAATTCCAGCCTATAAAAATGAACTTTTAGGAAATTCAGAATCCTTTTTAGAACTTGATCTCAATTTTATAAAAGAAGCAAATTTCAAAAGAGTTCTTTCTTTATATCAAAAGCTCGAATCTGACAATCCATCATTAGAAAATCAATTTGAAAGAGTTATTTTTTGCAGTGAATTTATGCCGGAACCTAATGAAGATTTAAAAACGTTTTTAAATGAATTTCAAAAACGTACAGACAATCCAATTCTAATTCAAAAAATTCTACTAAAAAAAGCAGAAATCCTGCATAGTCAGGCTTCAAAAGAATTACATCCTGACTATAATATCGAAGCGGTCAAAATATACGATGATGTAATAAAAATTAATAATCAAACCTATTCAGCACAAACTGCTTTAGAGCAAAAACAAATTATTACATCAAAATCATTGAACATTCGGCTTAATAAATTCACTTACAAGAAAGAGAATACAAGAGCTTTTATTATCTATAAAAACCTTGACCATTTAAAAATATCATTCTACAAAATAGATCAAAAAAAACTTAAATCATTTATAAAATCATATAATTATATTGAATTAGATAGTTTAGTAGATGTTATTACAAAAAAACAAATTAAAACAGCTTCAAAAGACTATCAGCTTCTAAACAAAAAAGATTATTTCGAATATACTACAGAAGTTGTTTTACCACAACTGGAAACAGGGAGTTATTTGATTTATTTTGAAAGTGATTCTGATATAAAAAACGAGAAAGCATCGTCTTATCAAACCATCACAGTTTCAAACCTAAGCATTCTGGCCTCTCACGAAAAGAATAAAGAAAACTTTCAGGTTCTGGATAGAAAAACAGGAAAACCTCTTGAAAATGTAGCCATAAAATCTAATCGTTATACGCTTAAAACAGATTCAAACGGATTAGCTTCTTATATCGGACCAAATAACGACGATGAAGATGAGCATATAGAATTTTCATTAGCAAATGACACCATTTCACCTGAAAGAAATTACCTTGGATATACGCAGCGTTACAATCAAACAGAAGACAATCATTTAACAGGAAAGGTTGAATTTTATCTTGACAGAGCAATTTATCGTCCGGGACAAACGGTTTACTATAAAGGAATTGCCATTAAAAAACAAAAAAACAAGACCTGTATTGTTGCCAATACCACTTTTAGATTATTTGTTAAAAATGCCAATTATCAAACTTTTAAAGAATTTGAAGTTATAACCAATGAATTTGGTTCTTTTTCAGGAGAATTTACCTTGCCTACAAGTGGCCTTACAGGTGATTTTAATATTTATGCAACTCAACCGGATAACTATGAAAAAGGAGACGTTTCCTTTAAAAATAAACCAAATGCATCATTTTGGAAAACGGTAAGACTTGAAAACTCTCAAACTTACTTTAGGGTCGAAGAATACAAACGTCCAAAATTTAAAGTAGATTTTGATCCTAAAAAAGAAAGTTTCCAGGTTAATCAATCGATTAAAGTAAACGGAACTGCAAAAGCGTTTGCCGGAAGCAACATTTCTGATGCAAAAGTAACTTACAGGGTAAATCGATTTACGCGTTATGTCAGAGATTATAGTGATTATTGGGGGCAAGAACAAAACGAAATTATCGCAACCGGCGAAACCAAAACAGATGCTTCAGGAAAATTTGTTATTGAATTTATTGCCGAACCTTCTAAAAATGCGATCAAAGAAAAATTACCTGTTTTTAGCTATAGCATAACTGCCGATGTAACTGATATTAATGGTGAAACACATACCTCAGAAACCGTTGTAAAAGTTGGGTATCATGATTTGATCATCAATGCCGGTATTCCGGGTAGTATTGAAACTAAGAAAAAAAACGAAATCACACTTACAAGCACCAACTTGAACGGAGAATTTTTAGCTGCAAAAGGTGAAATTAAATTGTATTTCGTTAGCCCATTTTCTAATAAATTCAAAGAAAACGTTTGGCAAAAACCAGAAATCGAAAGCATTTCAGCATCAGATTTTGAAAGATTGTTTCCTTATGAAATTATAGAAACTAAAACGGATAAAGCAAACGAAATTTTATTGTTCTCGAAGAAGGTAGACACCGAAAAAGACAAAAAAATAGCGCTGGATTTTATTTCAGATTATAAATCCGGAAATTATAAAATTGTTTTTTCGGCAAAAGACACCTTCAATAATCCTATAGAATCTGTTTCTAATTTTGAAATCAGGCAAAGTAAAGACAAATTTACTCCGGGTAGATTATTTACGGCAGAACAGCTAAATACTGACCCAAAAAAAGATGGCTTTGTCGCAATTAGACTTTCTTCTGTCATTCCTGATCTTTATATCAATACAAAAGGAAATTACGGTAATCAAACCTATTTTGAAAATACGTATCATTTGCAAAACAATGAAGTAACAATCAAAATTCCGCTAAAAAAAGAATTCGAAAAATCAGTTGGCATAAGTTTTCAAAGCATTTTCGACAACGAAATTTTTAATAACCAAATAGACATCGAACTGAAAACACAAGAATCTAAACTTGAATTACTAGTGGAAAGTTTTAGAAATAAAATCGAACCCGGAAGTAAAGAAAGCTGGTCGTTTAAACTAAAATCAATTAATGCAAAAACCGAAGCAGAAGTATTAGCATCGATGTACGACAGTTCTTTAGATCAATTTACAAAAAGGGATTGGAAGAATAACTTAAGCATAAATAATTACCATTATAATTCTTCTAATTTTAAATCTGCCTTAGGTTTTGAGCGAACATATTCCTCTCTTCAAAACCTAAATGATTATTTACCAATAACTGAATTCAAAAATGATGAAACACAATTAAACTGGTTTGGTTTTGATTTCGACAATAGTCGATACGGAGATTCACTTGGTATAACAATAGTAGACATTAAAGACAAAAAAGTAGGCGCCGAAACTATTAAAGGAGATCCAGATGCTGTTTTAACAGTTGATGAGCCTGTTGGTGCCGGAGCTTCTCTTTCAGAATCAATAATTGCTTTACCTAAAGTCGATCAGGTAAGATTTGTAAAACCTGCCTATATGAAAACTGGGGATACTTTAAACAATCCAGAATATTACTATCAAACCAATAAAGTGCAATTTGTTCCTGGAAAAAAAATTATGAGTGGTCTTATCTCAATGGCAATTAATTCATCAACATTATACATAATTGATGGAGAAATTTCTTCTGAAGATAATTTCAAAAAAATAAATCCGGACGACCTTCTTGACATCGAGTTTTTAACCGGAGACAAAGCCACGACACTTTACGGAAGCAAAGCTGCAAACGGAGTCATAATCATCACAACCAAAAAAGCATTAGAAGCCTTAACTCAGGTAAAAGCCAGAAAAAATCTTTCTGAAACTGCTTTCTTTTTGCCTAATTTAAGAACAGATGCAACCGGAAAAGTAAGTTTCAATTTTACTTCTCCGGAAGCTTTAACCGCATGGAAGCTTCGTTTATTGGCACATAATAAAGATGCTGTTTCAGGATATTTAGAAAAAAGTGTTGTCACCCAAAAAGAGTTGATGGTTTTGCCTAATTTCCCAAGATTCTTGAGAGAAAAAGATACAATTGTGATCTCTGCAAAAATTTCGAATATTACAGATCAGCCCAAAACCGGGATCGCCATTTTACAATTTTTTGATGCTGTAACCATGCAGCCTATTGATGCTAAAATGCTCAATGCAAAAAACATTAGAAACTTTACGATAGGTGCTTTTGGGAATACAACGGCAAGTTGGACTATTTCTATTCCTGAAGGTGTGCAAGGTGTGCAATATAAAATTCTGGCTAAATCGGGTAATTTTTCAGACGGAGAAGAAAACATACTTCCGGTTTTAACCAATAATATGCTGGTTACAGAAAGTATTCCGATCTGGGTTCGTGAGAATTCGACCAAAGAATATACGTTTCAAAATTTGAAAAACAATACTTCTACAACTTTAAAAAATCATCAGCTTACTTTCGAGTATACTTCAAATCCTACTTGGATCGCGATTCAGTCTTTGCCTTATTTAATGGAATATGAGCATGAATGTGCCGAACAGACTTTTGCTCGTTTTTATGCGAATGCTTTGGCTTCAGAGATTATTTCGAGTAATCCAAAGATTGCAACTGTTTTTGAAAATTGGAGAAAAAACGGAAAATTAAATTCGAAATTAGACGAAAATGAAGAATTGAAATCACTTGTTCTTGCAGAAACGCCCTGGATAAATGATGCAGAAAGCGAAGACGAAAAGAAAAAGAATCTCGCCCTTTTATTTGATTTGGAGAAAATGAAAAATTCGCAGGAAACCACTTTCGAAAAACTAAAACAAAAACAAAAACCGTCAGGAGGATTTTCATGGTTCGATGGAAGTTCTGAAAGTGAATACATCACCCGACATATTCTGGCAGGTTTAGGTCATTTATCAAAACTAAATAAGACAGAAGACAATGCTAATAAAATTGATGCCATAGCCAAAACAGGTATTCCGTTTCTGGACCATAAATTTTTAGACTATTACAAAAACCAAACTAAGGACTTAAAAGCAACAAGTAAACTAATCTGGGTAAATCCATATTCTGATTTGCATTATTTGTACACCAGAAGTTTTTATTTAGAGAAATATCCACTTTCAGATACGCTAAAAAAAGCGACTAAATTGTATTTAGAAACGACTAAAAAAGACTGGCTGAATTATTCACTTTACGAAAAAGGATTGGCTGCTTTGACTTTAAACCGTTTTGGTGAAAGTGAAACAGCTAAAAAAATTACAGAAAGCCTAAAAGAAACAGCTTCGAACAATGAAGATTGGGGAATGTACTGGATTGCCAATAAAGCAGGTTGGTATTGGTATCAGGCACCTATAGAAACCCAAGCTTTATTAATTGAGGCTTTCGCCGAAGTAACTCACGACACTCAATCTGTTGATGCGATGAAAGTCTGGCTGTTAAAAAACAAACAAACCAAAAACTGGCCCACCACAAAATCTACCACTGAAGCTGTTTATGCTTTATGGATGCAAGGAAACGACTGGCTGAGTGTAAAAGACAATACCATTATCAAAATTGGAAATGAAAAAATCTTAACCAAAAAATTAGCCGAAAATGAAAAAGAAGCTGAAACAGGTTATATCAAACTAAACTGGAAAGCCGATGACGTTAAAAAAGACATGGCATCCATCAGCATTCAGAACAAATCTAAGGTTCCGGGTTTTGGGGGCGTTTATTGGCAGTATTTTGAAGATTTAGACAAGATTAAAACGAATTCAGGTGCTGTCTTATCCGTTGCAAAAGAATTATATCTAAAGAAAAACTCGCTTAAAGAGGATCAATTACAAAGAATTACAAGTAAAAACCCATTGAAAACGGGAGATTTAGTTACAGTCAGGTTAATTATCAAATCTAAAGAAGATATGGAATTCGTTCATTTAAAAGACATGAGAGCTTCTTGCTTTGAACCTGTAAATGTACTTTCTGAATATCAGTATAAAGACGGTTTAGGATATTACAGAAGTACAAAAGATGCGGCAACTCATTTCTTTTTTGATCACATAAACAAAGGGACTTATGTAATTGAATACGATATAAGAGTAAATAATAGTGGCGAATTCTCAAACGGAATCACTACTATTGAAAGCATGTATGCTCCGGAATTCTCAAGTCATACTAAAGGAATTCGCGTAAAAATTCAATAAAATATCAGACATAAAAAAGACCTGACAGTTTTTTAAAAGCTGTTAGGTCTCATTAATAATTAGACTAAAAAAAACAAACCCGGCAAATTTTCAAAACTTGCCGGGTTAAATTTTTAAGTAAATATGAGATTATTTTACAATCGTCAATTCATCAATAATATTTTTAGCTCCGGCGTATTTGTCGATAATCCAAAGTACGTAACGAATATCTACGTTAATTGTTCTTTGTAATTTTGGATCGAAAATAACATCTCCTGCCATAGCTTCAATGTTTCCGTCAAAAGCAATACCAATTAATTCTCCTTTTCCGTTAATAACCGGTGAACCTGAGTTTCCTCCGGTAATATCATTATCCGTTAAAAAGTTTACTGGCATGTAACCCGCTTTATCCGCATATTGTCCAAAATCTTTTGCTTGGTTTAATTCTAATAAACGTTTTGGCAAGTCAAATTCCTGATCTCCGGCTTTATACTTTTTCACCATGCTTTCCATAGTGGTGTAATTGTTTATTTTAGCATCGTTACGAGGATCTGCAGGTAATGCACGAACTTTTCCGTAAGTCAGTCTCAAAGTTGAGTTTGCATCCGGATATTGAATCGCATTTAATTTTGATTCTCTTAAGCCTTCAACCAATTCACGGTAAGCAGTCGCAAAACCATCATCAGCTTTTGCCTGATCATCCGTTTTAGCGCGATATTTTGTTAGCAAATCATTAGAAATAATATACAAAGGATCGTGTACAATCGCCAATGGTTTTGGATTAGCCATAAAAGCCAGCACTTTTTCCTTAGAGGTAAAATAACTTATTTCAGTTGCTTTTGTAACATCTGCCGTAAAATCTCCATTATTCTCTGATTTCATTTTAGCTATTTGCGGCGCTAAACCATATTCAGCAGCTTTAGCAGCATATAAGTTTAACTGAGCAGTCAACACATCTTTTTCAAGTGGTGCATAAAACTCGCCATAAATATTATCGATCATAGCGGTAATCTTAGGCAGCATTTCTGCTTTTTTAGCATCATTTTCATTGTAGTAGGCAATCAATGCGTTTCCTAAATTTGCTGGTCCGGTTGCATAGCTTGAAGTACGTAAAAGTTGCGATAAATAATTATCGTGAGTCGCTTTTAAGTTCGTTTCTCTGTAATAATCATTAATTGTTGGAATTACATTTTCGTACTTTTCTTTATTAGCAGGTTTAGTTGCCCATTCGTAGAATTTATCTTCTTGTGCAGTTTTAACATCTACCGTTCCCGCTTTAGTTAAAGCATCGATCATACCCTGACGGTTTTTCCAGTAGTTTGCTGTCGAAGCATATTTAGACGCATATTGCAAACGAACTGTTGCATCTTTATCCATATACTTTTTCATTTGGTCCATTCCGGTTTTAGCACCTTCAACCCATGCAGGATAAGCATATTTTATATTTTGCTCGATTCCGCCAGCAGGCATCCAACGGTTTGTTCTTCCAGGATACCCTAAAATCATAGCAAAATCATTTTCTTTAACCCCTTTAATACTTACTGGCAGGTAATGTTTAGGCTGCAAAGGCACATTGTCTTTAGAGTAAGCTGCAGGATTTCCGTCTTTGTCAGCATATACTCTGAACATAGAAAAATCCCCGGTTTGACGTGGCCACTCCCAGTTATCCGTATCCCCGCCAAATTTACCAACACTTTCAGGTGGTGTTCCCACTAAACGAACATCCGTATAATCCTGATAAACGAAATAGTAATATTCATTTCCCTGAAAAAAAGGACGAACAGAAACAGTATATTTTCCGCCTTCGTTGTTTTCTTTTTCAATCAGGTTAATTTCTTGCTGAATGATTTTGTTTCTTTCAGTTTCTGTCATTTTATCATTTACTTTTGATAAAATTCTTTTCGAAACATCGTCCATACGAACGAAAAAACGAACGTATAATGATTTTGGTTTCATTTCGGCACTTTTTTGTTTTGCCCAAAAACCGTCTTTTAAATAATTTTGTTCTGCTGTAGAAAGTTCAGCAATTGCATTATAGCCACAATGGTGGTTCGTTAAAACCAACCCTTCTTTAGAAACGATTTCAGCAGTACAACCTCCATTAAATTGCACAATTGCATCTTTCAGACTATGGTGATTAATGCTGTAAATTTCTTCGGACGTTAGTTGTAAGCCCATTTTTTCCATATCTCTATGGTTCAATCTTTCGATAAACATCAAAAACCACATTCCTTCATCAGCTTTTACAGGAAAAGCCATTAGGCACATGGTCAAGAATAAAACTATTTTTTTCATGTTATTTTGTTTAAGTGATGCGAATATAACTCATTTTCATAATTATATCACTCCAACCATTATCAAAAATAAAGATGCTCATGCATTTTTAGTATTTTATTACGAATTTAACATTCTGAAAAATAAAAAAGGTGTTCTGTTTCCAGAACACCTTTTGGTATAAAACTAATACTTTATTAATCATTCAGCATTTTCCAAAGCTTATCTTTCAGATCAGTCAACCCCTGTTGGGCAACAGATGAGATAAACATATAAGGAATATCTTTGAAAGCAACATCTAATTCTGTTTTCAGTTCGGCTTTCAGTTCGTCATCCAGCATATCGCATTTTGAGATTACTAAAAGACGTTCTTTATCTAACATTTCAGGATTGTATTTGGTTAATTCGTTAACCAAAATGTCATATTCTCCCTTAATGTCCGGTGTATCAACAGGAACTAAAAACAACAAGGTTGAGTTACGCTCAATATGACGCAGGAAATAATGTCCTAATCCTTTTCCTTCTGCAGCACCTTCAATAATTCCCGGAATATCAGCAATTACAAACGATTGAAAATCTCTGTATGCGACAATTCCTAAATTTGGTTTTAGGGTGGTAAAAGGATAATCGGCAATTTTAGGCTTTGCAGAAGTCAATACGGACAATAAGGTTGATTTTCCTGCATTAGGAAAACCTACTAATCCAACATCTGCCAAAACTTTAAGTTCCAGAATCACATCCATTTCTACACCCGGCAAACCTGGCTGAGCATATCTTGGTGTCTGATTGGTTGAACTTCTAAAATGCCAGTTTCCTAATCCGCCTTTTCCGCCTTTAGAAAGAATTCTTTTTTCTCCGTCTTCGGTAATTTCGAATAAAGTTTCTCCGGTTTCTTTGTCTTTTACGACAGTTCCTAAAGGCACTTCTATAAACTTATCATCTCCGTCTGCACCTGTACTACGGTCTCCTCCTCCGTCTCCACCGTGACCGGCCTTAATATGACGGGCAAACTTTAAATGAAACAGTGTCCAAAGACCTTTATTTCCAACTAAATATACGTGTCCTCCACGACCACCATCACCTCCGTCCGGGCCTCCTTTTTCAATAAATTTCTCCCTATGTAAATGTGTAGACCCCTTTCCTCCCTTTCCGGAAGAAACATATATCTTAACATAATCTACAAAATTTCCTTCTGTCATTTTCTTTTTGTTTATGTATAGTTTAAAGTTTAAAGTTTCAGGTTTCAAGTTGGCGTAACACACTTAACTTGAAACTTGAAACATAATAAAACCTGAAACAAATTCTCTTTACTCTTTAAGCGCTTTTACGAGCACTTTATCAATCTTTACGCCATCCATATCGATAACTTCCAGCACAAATTTTTGCCAGATTAGTTTTTCACCCTCTTTTGGAATATGAGAAAGTTCAGTCATAATCATTCCGCTTACGGTATTTACCTCGTAATCGTTTGTCAATTCGTCTAATTCAAAATACGTCAGAAAGTCGTGTAATGAATAATGGCCGTCTACTAACCATGAACCATCTTCTCTTTCTATCAGTTGAAATTCGTCTTTATAAAAATCAGATGCGTCACCAACTAATGCTTCCAAAATATCATTTAGGGTAATTATGCCCTGAAAAACACCATATTCATCAGAAACTAAAGCATAATGAACACCTGTTTTTTTGAAATTCTCTAATGCTTTATAAGCAGTGGTCTGCTCCATTAAATAGGGCGCATCTATCATTATAGCACCCAAATCGAAATGATCGCTTTCGATGTTTGCAAATATGTTTTTTAAGGTCACGATTCCAACAATATCATCGTAATTATCACGGTATACCGGATAAACAGTATGCAGGTCCATTAAAACCAGTTCTTTTATTTTGGCTTTATCGGCATTAAAAGGCAACATGTCTACAGATTTTCTGTGTGTCATTAAAGAGTTTACTTTACGATCCCCGATATGAAAAACACGCTCTACGATATCCTGTTCAATTTCCTGAACTTCCCCTCCTTCTGTTCCTTCTTTGATAATGGCCTTAATCTCTTCCTCGGTAACTTTACCATCGGCAGTGGGTTTTATTTGAAAAACATTCAATAAAAAATCTGTTGAAGTGGTAAGCAACCAGATAAAAGGGGCTGTGATAATCGAAATAATCTTCATTGGCATTGCCACCATTTTTGCTATCGATTCCGGATAATTTAATCCGATTCGCTTTGGCAGCAATTCTCCTAAAACTAATGAGAAAAATGTTAAAACTACCACCACAATCCCAACTGCAACTGAATGTGCGTAGGGTTTTAAAACTGCAAATCCGCTTACAAATGTTTCTACATCTATGGTGATTTTATCCCCACTGTAAATACCGGTCAAAATTCCGATTAAGGTAATTCCGATTTGCACGGTTGATAAAAATTTATTTGGCGAATTGGCTAAATCAAGCGCAATTTTAGCACTTTTATTTCCTTTTTTTGCAGCAGTTTCAAGTCTGTTTTTTCTTGCTGAAATAAGTGCAATTTCAGACATAGAGAAAACTCCGTTTAATAGTATTAGAAAAAATATTATTAGTATTTCCAATTTGTGTTTTATTCGTTATAAAATAGTCCTGTTAATGTAATTTGTAACCTCAATCTATTGTCATCCAGATGAAAGTAAAAGCTAAAAAAACTAATTTTTCGTACCATAAAGCAGTAGACTCCCGAAGCATCGGGAGCGGCCCGTTTTTATGGCATGAAAAATAAGTTTTTTTAGCGTCCCGAAAGCTATCGGAATGTAACGTACAGCTGGAAAAAGCTTCTACAAATTATCTATAACTGACGTTAATCGCTCTGTAATTTCTTTAACCTCTCCAATACCGTTTACGGCATGAAATTTATTTTGTTCTTTATAATAATCAATTAATGGTGCCGTTTTCTCATTGTATTCCTGATATCTTACACGAATTTTTTCTTCGTCCTGATCATCAACCCTGCCACTTGTTTTTCCTCTTTCTAACAAACGGGCTACCAAAATTTCATCATCAGCTTCTAATGCGATTGTAGCAGTAACACTTGACCCAATTGTTGGTAAAAATTTATCCAGGGCTATTGCCTGATCTAAAGTTCTTGGATAACCATCGAACAAAAAACCTGCTGTATCCGGATGTTTTTTTACCTCGTCTATTAACATTGCTGTTGTAAGTTCGCAAGGTACCAATTCTCCATTGTCCATAAAACCTCTTGCTTTTTTACCTAAATCTGTATCATTTTTTAAATTAAAACGAAAAATATCCCCTGTTGAAAGATGTGTTAATTTGTATTTTTCTTTTAAAAATTCTGCCTGAGTTCCTTTTCCTGCTCCCGGCTTTCCAAATAAAACAATATTAATCATAATATGAGTGAGTGTTGTTACTTCTGTTTTTTACAAGAAGTTTTAAATGAATATATAGTTGTGTGTGTGTGTGTTTATTATTATTCTGCCAATTTGTATACTTCGGACAAATTTCGTCCCAAACCATCGTAGTCTAATCCGTAACCCACGATAAATTTATTTGGAATCCTGATTCCGATGTAGTCTATTTTAATGTCTTTTTTATAAGCTTCAGGCTTAAAGAATAAGGTCGCTACTTTAAAATGTTTTACATTTTGTTCTTTAAAGAGGTGTTTTAATTCCTCAATCGTATTTCCTGTATCGATAATATCTTCAATAATGACAACAGATCTGCCTGACAAATCCTGATTAATACCAATTAATTCTTTTACCGTATTGGTAGTTTCAGTTCCCTGATAAGATGCCATTTTGATAAATGAAACTTCGCAAGGGCTTTTGTACTTTTTTAAAAAATCAGCAACAACCATAAATGCACCATTTAAAACGCCAATAAAAATTGGAGTATCATCTCCAAAATCATCCTGCACTTGTGCTACTATTTTAGTTAAAGCAAAATCGATTTCTTTAGCCGAAATAAACGGAACAAATTGTTTATCGTGAAGTTGTATCATTATTTTTATGTTTAAAATAATGCGCAAAGATACAGAATTACAACCAAACTGTAAGTATCAAAATATACTGTAGACGTATTTTTTTAAGAATGTTAAATATCGCATAATATTTACAAATTTTTCTTTAAAAACATTTTAAATTTTACTAAATTGTTGTTCTATAAATATTTAACCTCAAATCATAATGAAAAATACCGTACAACTGTTTTCCATATCCTTATTAACCATAATAACAGCCTGTAACGGACAGGTAAAAAAAGAAGAGAAAGAAGCTTTGGCTAAACAACCCAACACAATTGTAAAAACTGCTGTTGGCGATCTTACATTACCTCCGCCTTACGCAACTGAATCAAAAACGAACAATAGTAAAGTTATTGGCTGGCCTGAAGGAAAAACGCCAACGGCTCCCGAAGGTTTTACCGTTACTAAATTTGCAGATGGTTTCGAAAATCCGCGTTGGACTTATATCGCACCAAACAACGATATTTTTGTTGTGGAAAGTGGCACAAGAACGAGTAAAAATCAAATTACGGTTTTGCGTGACAAAGATAAAGACGGCAAATTTGAAACCCGTGAAGTTTTTATAAAAGACTTAAATAAACCTTTTGGAATGCTGGTTCTAAAAGACTTTTTCTACATTGCCAACACTGATGGTTTATACCGATATCCTTATAAAAACAGTCCGCTAAAACTAGAAACAAAAGGAACTAAAATCCTTGAACTTCCTGCCGGAGGTTATAACAATCACTGGACAAGAAATATAATTTCGAATCCCGAGGGAACGAAAATTTATGTTTCTGTGGGGTCCGGAAGTAATGTTGGTGAAAACGGAATGGACAAAGAGGTTCGCCGTGCTGCAATCCTTGAAATTAATCCTGACGGAACTGGCGAAAAAATTTATGCAGCAGGTATTAGAAATCCAGTTGGAATGGACTGGAATCCTGTAAACAAGGAACTTTGGACAGCAGTGAACGAACGTGACGAATTGGGCGACGATCTTGTTCCTGATTATGCAACGAGTGTCAAAAGAGATGGTTTTTATGGCTGGCCTTATTCTTATTACGGAAATAATTTAGATCCAAGAATGAAAGGTGAGCGAAAAGACCTCGCTGCAAAAGCGATAGTTCCTGATGTTCCGGTTGGGGCTCACACGGCTTCGTTAGGATTGGCTTTTTATACTAAAAATGCATTTCCTGCAAAATACAAAAACGGAATTTTCGTAGGCCAGCACGGATCCTGGAATCGCGCGATAATATCAGGTTATAAAGTGGTCTTCGTTCCTTTTACCAATGGAAAACCCTCAGGAAAACCTGAAGATTTTTTAACCGGTTTTGTCGCAAACGCTGATAAAGCTGAAGTTTACGGACGTCCGGTTGCCGTAACAGTAACCCCGGACGGATCGCTGTTGGTTAATGATGATAGCGGAAATACAATTTGGAAGGTTATTGCGAATAAATAAATTTCGAACTTCTAAGTAAATATTTTAAACACATAGAAATATAGGTTTTCTCTTTTTGAAAGGGTATAAAAAAGAATTACATCTCTTTGCACATTTATACCTTTAAGCCCCATACTTCTATGTGTTAAAATGCTGCGTCAAAACCCATCAAAACCCTTTTATGATTTTAAAGAAATATTGTTTTCTCTTTTTTGTTCTTTTATGTTTCCAGAATATAAAGGCACAAAATAAAGAAGGCAAAACTATTGATTCTGTAAAAACACAGAAACTTGAAGAAGTTATCATTAGCCCTCTTCATGTTAATAACCGATTGCAAAATACGCCCGCCGCAATTGGTGTTTTATCCAAAAAAGAGCTGACTCAAAATAATGCCACAGATATTAGCACGGTAATCAATACGGTTCCCGGAGTTTTTATGCAATCTTCCAATTTTACCACAACCCGGATTTCGATTCGCGGTATTGGTGCCAGAACACCTTACGGGACTAATAAAATCAGGGCTTTTTATGGCAGTATTCCCCTGACTTCAGGAAACAGCGAAACGGTAATTGATGATATTGATCTGGAAAACATCGGTCAGATTGAAGTTATAAAAGGCCCGCTTTCGAGTATTTATGGTGCAGGTTTGGGCGGTGCGATTTTAATTTCACCTCAACTTTTAAAAACAACAGGAGAAAATGCCAGTATCAGTAGCACTTATGGTTCTTTTGGATTACTTAAAAATAGTTTGAATTATAGTTTAAACGAAAAAACTTCAAGTTTAAATATCAGCTATCACAAACTCAAGACAGATGGATGGCGGGAAAACAGTGCTTATGACAGAGAAGGAATCACACTTGGAGGAGAATTATTCAAAAAGAAGAACAGTAAACTTACCTATTTTACAAATTACACTTATCTGAAAGCTTACATACCAAGCTCTATTAGTAAGGAAGTGTTTGATAACAATCCGAAATTGGGTGCACCAACCTGGGTGGCATCTAAAGGATTTAAAGAATACAAATCGACTTTGGCTGGATTGGCTTATGATTTTAAAATAAACGAACATCTTAGCAATTCGACATCCATTTTTGTGAATTACAAAGACAGTAATGAACCACGGCCTTTTGACATTTTGCGCCAATATACTTTTGGAACAGGAGGAAGAACGCAGTTTTCTGGGAATTTTAAAATCAGTCAAATCGAAAATCAGTTTATTGCCGGGATTGAATATTTTACGGATAACTATAGCGGAAATACTTTTGAAAATCTCTACAAAACCAATAATGGCAAAGGTAGTTTACAAGGCATGCAACTTACTGAAACGGATCAGAAAAGGCATTTTTACAATATCTTTTCTCAAATCAGAACTTTGCTTTCTGATCAAATCGAAATTCAGGCGGGACTGAATTATAATGCCACTCATTTTGAACTAACAAACTTTCTCCCCAATACTATTTCTTCAACTGAAAAATACAATTATAACGGAATCTTTTCCCCACAATTGTCTTTCCTTTTTAAACCCAATCCTGAAAAGACTTTATACTTCTCGGTAAGCCACGGTTTTTCATTGCCTTCTACAGAAGAAACTCTTACAAGTACAGGAAATATAAATAAGGATATAAAACCTGAAAGCGGGTATAATTTTGAAGGTGGTGGAAAATTCTATCTCTTTAACAAAAACCTTTACGCTGAATTTGCCGTATATCGAATGGAAATAAAGGATTTATTAGTAGCAAAAAGAATCGGCGACGATCAATATGAAGGTATAAATGCCGGAAAAACATTTCATGAAGGAATCGAAATTATGACAAAACACAGCTGGGTGATTAATTCTTTTTTTACTTTAAACTCTTTTATCAGTGCTTCTTTGGGTAAATATGAATTTAAAGATTTTGCAGATAACGGAAATGATTATTCAGGAAATAAATTAACCGGTGTTCCGGCCAATAAAGTAAATGCAGGAATTAGCATAAACACCCGTTCAGGCATTTATTTTTCTGCCGATTATCAGTTTACAGATAAAATTCCGCTTAATGATGCCAATTCTGTTTATTCAGATTCTTACCGCTTACTCCATTTTAAAACCGGATATGGTTTTGAAATTATCCCTAATCTCAACACCAATTTAGCTTTTGGTATAAATAATGCTACGAATGAAAAATATGCTTCATTGATTTTGCCTAATGCGGTTGCAGCCGGAACCTCATCTCCGAGATATTATTATCCGGGGCTTCCTACAAATTATTACGGGACCGTTTCATTAAATTACTTATTTTAGATGTATAAAATACCACAAAACATGCTTTCTGAATTACAAACGAAACTAGACTACGTAAGTGCCTATAGAGAAAACAGGCTTAAAGTTGCTCAGTATGTTTTAGAAAATCCGTTATTTTTTGATGAATTGGTTCAAATTTGCTTTGCGCCATCAGACAAGAACAATCACAAAGCCTGTTGGATTTTAGAATTTGTATCATACGAAGAATTGATCTGGCTTCAGCCTCATCTTGATTTTTTCTGTTGCAACCTAAAAGCCTTAAAAGATGAAAGTGCGATTCGGCCCATTGCTAAAATAGTACAGCTTTTAGTAAAATCACATTATAAAAAAAACGAAAACAGCATTTTACTTTCTGAAACTAATCTGCAGGATTGTATTGAAGCCACTTTTGACTGGTTAATCAGTGATACTAAGGTGGCTACAAAAGCCTATTCGATCAGAACTTTATATGTTTTAGGGAATTACCACGACTGGATTCATCCTGAATTAAAAATTATTTTAAATAAGGATTACGCAAATCATTCGGCAGCCTATAAAGCCGTTGCCCGGGAAGTTTTAAAAAAAATCGAATAATATTGATGGTCATTCTCAATGACTGGTATAAATCAAAAGAGGGCATCTACCTACAGATGCCCTCTTTTTTCCTACTCAAAAAATAAAAAATAACACAGTTCAGATCATTGTGTTCTTATTGTTTTAAAACTTAAAACGAAGGAAAAATTCGTTTGAGTTTTTAGCACTTGCCATTACATTACCCGTACTTACTTCGTAAGCATAACCCAGGGTCATGCGATCACTAATATTGAATCCCAGTATTCCTGCATAGGCATTGTCTACTCTGTAACTTGCTCCTATTTCTAAAAATTTCTCTATTTGCAACATCAAATTAAGATCTACTGAAAGAGGTGCGCCATTAACATAACGCATCATAAAGGATGGTTTTAAGATTAATGATGTTGCCGTTTCAAAATCAAAATCATAACCACTGCTTAAATAAACATGGGCTCTGTCTGTTGCAACAGCAGTATAACCATCTTTATTTCTTGCACGCTCAGTATTCAATATTCTTGGAACAGAAAGGGATACGAAAAATTTATCATTTTTTAATAATGCCCCAACACCTACATTTGGATTAAACTGGTTGATGGTCTCCAAAGCCGGATCTGACTGAGGCACATACGTTTCAAGACCTGAGGTGTTAACATTATAGAAATTTCCTCCGGCTTTTATTCCTAAATACAAATCCGTAAGTGCACCTACCTGAATTTTATACGATACATCAATTCCTAATTGCGTTTGCTTTTCTATAAAGGTTTTATCATAGACCATCGAAACACCCAGTCCCAGGTTACTTCCTACTGATGTACCAAAAGATACTGCCTGTGTTTGCGGCGCATCCTTAATTCCTGTCCATTGCTGGCGAATGGTGCTTGCTAAAACAGTTTCTCCATTTACACCTGCATAAGCCGGATTCACAATATTCATGTGATAACGATAGGTTGTAAAAAGACTTTCTTGTTGGGCAAAAAGCATACTACTAAAAAGTAGTAATGCTCCTGCCAGTATATTTTTAATTATTTTCATTTCTAAAATTTTATTTTTTCAATTACCTGTTAATGTATATCCAACCTTCTCTGTCTGTTTTACCATCTCCATCTAAATCAATTTGATAGTAATATGAACTTGACTCAGGTAACGAACTTGAATTTCCTTTGTAATGTCCGTCCCAGTCATTTTGGTAATTTCTGGCAACAAATACTTCTGTTCCCCAACGATTGAAAACACGTACTGTTGAAGCAGGATAATATTCGATATTAGAAACAACCCAGGTATCATTGATACCATCTCCGTTTGGAGTAAAAGCCTGAGAGATGTTTACCTGATCTTTATCACAAGCATCTCCAATACCATTATGGTTACGATCTTCCTGATACGGATTAAAGGTAATTGGGCAATTGTCTGATGCGTCTGAAATTCCGTCATTGTCATCATCATTATCACAATTATCTGGAATTCCGTCTTTATCATTATCCGCAAATGTATTTACTACAGTAACTTTTGCAGTAGCCGTAGCTGTGTTACCATTTTTATCTTTTACGGTTAAAATCACTGTATTTACACCAACTTTTGTACAATCGAAAGAAAGTCTATCAAGGCTTACCGTAGCAATACCACAGTTATCAGAACTTCCGTTATTGATTTGTGCTGCTGTTATGGATGCATTTCCGGAAGCATCAAGTTGTATTGTTAAATCTTTTGTTTTAGCTATTGGCAGAATATTATCCTGAACAGTAACAATTGCGATTTCTTTAGAAACGTTACCGTTTACATCAGTCACTGTAAGCGTTACTACATTTTCCCCAACATTATTGCAGCTAAAGGTATCCGGACTAACTGTAATTGAAGCTATACCGCATGTATCAGTACTTCCGTTATTGATTTGCGCTGTTGTTATTGAGGCATTTCCGGAAGCATTCAGCTGAACGGTTACATCTTTCGTAAGGACTGTGGCAGCAATTTTATCCTGAATGGTTACTGTGGCAGTTTTAGAGGAAACATTTCCGTTTGCATCTGTAACGGTTAGCGTAACTGTATTAGCTCCTACATTAGCACAAGTAAATGTGCTTGGAGAAACTGCTAAAGTTGGAGTTCCACAAGAAACTGTTGAGCCATTATTTACATCTGAACCTGTTATTGCTGCAGTTCCTGCTGCATTAAGCTGAATTATAATGTTTTTTGCTAAAGCAATTGGTGCAATTTTATTCTCTACTTTTACGATTGCCGTTTGCGAAGCACTGTTTCCGCTTCCATCTGTAGCAGTAAGTGTAACGGTGTTGTTACCCACATTTGCACATGTAAATGTTTTTGGCGTAACCGTTAAAGTTGCAATGGCACAATTATCAGATGAATTATTATTGACATCTGCAGCCTGAATCGTTGCATTACCAGAAGCATCAAGTTGAATGGTGATATTTTTTGTTGCAAGAGCTGGAGCTATTTTATCTTCAATTGTAACAATGGCGTTTTTAGTATCAAAATTTCCATTTTTGTCTGTAACTTTTAACTGAACTGTATTTGATCCTATATTAGCACAAGTAAATGACGTTTTATCAATTGCTATGGTTTGGATTGAACAATTATCAAATGAATTATCATCTACATCAGAAGCCTGAATTGTAACATTCCCTGTTACGTCAAGCTGAACCGTAATGTTTTTTGTTACGACTGTTGGCAAGGCATTGTCTGCTACTATTACAGTTTGAGTGATTTCCGCAGCATCATTCCCATTAACATCTTTTACATTCCAGGTGATTGTTGTTGTTCCTACAGGATAAACATCAGTAAGCAATTTAGCATCACTTCTTACTCCTGTTGGAGTTCCAACTGTACAATTGTCTGTCGCTGTTGCAGAAACAATTACGTTTGCACCGCAAACTCCTGGATCAGTATTTACATTTTGATCGCCGTTTGAAGCAATCACAGGAATTTGATTATCGGTTACGGTTATGGTTTGAATTACTTCAACAGCATCATTTCCGTTAACATCTTTTACATTCCATTTGATTGTTGTTGTTCCTGCCGGATAAACATCCGAAAGTAATTTGGCATCACTTCTTACTCCTGTTGGAGTTCCAACTGTACAATTGTCTGTCGCTGTTGCAGAAACAATTATGTTTGCACCGCAAACTCCTGGATCAGTATTTACATTTTGATCTCCGTTTGAAGCAATCACAGGAATTTGATTATCGGTTACGGTTATGGTTTGAATTACTTCAACAGCATCATTTCCGTTAACATCTTTTACATTCCATTTGATTGTTGTTGTTCCTGCCGGATAAACAT
>NZ_JBIPCR010000016.1:0-154754 GCF_044007335.1 Flavobacterium sp. FlaQc-48
CCCGAGGAACGAGGGATCACACTAGAAATTCCATACAGAATGTTGCCAATCTTTGTCGAGTTACGTGTGTGATTTCTCCTTACGTCGAAATGACAAACTGGGTGGTAAGGTTTACTCGGAGGCTTTCGTCATTGATTTGTCAGGCTGAGCGGAGTCGAAGCCCTGTAAAGTGAGGTTCGCGTCATTTTTGTCATCCCGAGGAACGAGGGATCACACTAGAAATTCCATATAGAATGTTGCCAATCTTTGTCGAGTTGCGTGTGTGATTTCTCCTTACGTCGAAATGACAAACTGGGTGGGTAAGGTTTACTCGGAGGCTTTCATCATTGATTTGTCAGGCTGAGCGGAGTCGAAGCCCCGTAAAGGGAGGTTCGCGTTATTTTTGTCCTCCCGAGGAACGAGGGATCACACTAGAAATTCCATACAGAATGTTGCCAATCTTTGTCGAGTTACGTGTGTGATTTCTCCTTACGTCGAAATGACAAACTGGGTGGTAAGGTTTACTCGGAGGCTTTCATCATTGATTTGTCAGGCTGAGCGGAGTCGAAGACCCGCAAAGTGAGGTTCGCTTCATTTTTGTCCTCCCGAGGAACGAGGGATCACACTAGAAACTCCATACAGAATGTTGCCAATCTTTGTCGAGTTACGAGTGTGATTTCTCCTTACGTCGAAATGAAAAAACGGGTGTAGATTAGATTAGAATAAAAAACATATTTATGATTAAACATAAAAGCATTTTACAAAAAATTAGAATTGCAGCAATATTATTGTTTTCAACAATTGCTTTCTCACAAGGAAAGCAAGCAAGAATTGTAGAAGATTTCAATAAAAACTGGAACTTCAAATTAGGGGATTATCCAACGGCAATTCAATCTGATTTTAAAACTACAGATTGGAGAACGCTTCAATTACCGCACGATTGGAGTATCGAAGGGGCTTTTGATAAAGACAATAAAACAAAACAGGCACAGGGATTTTTACCCGCCGGAAAAGGCTGGTATCGTAAAGTATTTACTGTTCCTGCCAATTGGAAGAATAAATCGGTTGCCATAGAATTCGACGGTGTTTTTAAAAACAGTGAAGTATTTATTAACGGGCATTCATTAGGAATTCGTCCTAACGGATATATTTCTTTTGGCTACGATTTATCGAAATATCTGAATTTTGACAAAAAGCAAAATGTAATTGCTGTAAAAGTCGATAACGATGCACAGCCCAATTCAAGATGGTATACCGGTTCCGGAATTTACAGGAATGTACGTTTAGTGGCCAGTGAAAAACTGCACGTAGGGAAGTGGGGAACTTTTGTAACAACGCCGGAAGTGACTGCCGAAAAATCAAAAATACATTTAGAAGTTACGATTGATAATGACAATGCTGCTTCAAAAGAGTATAAACTGGTTACTTCAATTTTAAATGCAGACAATAAAGAAGTGGCCAGTTTTACTTCAACAGAAAAAATAACAGCAAAAACATCAGAAAAAAAGATTCATGATTTGGTTTTAAATCAGCCAATATTATGGAGCACAGAGAATCCGTATTTGTATAAAGTGGTGACGAAAATTTATGAAAAATCGAAATTACTTGATAATTATGAAACCCCTCTTGGTTTCCGTTTTTTTAATTTTGATGCTGAGAAAGGCTTCTCTTTAAACGGAAAACCAACAAAAATATTAGGGGTTTGCCTGCATCATGATAATGGCGCATTGGGCGCTGTAGAAAATATTCATGCGGTTCGAAGGAAATTAACTTTGCTGAAAGAAATGGGAGCGAATGCGATCAGAATGTCGCATAATCCGCATTCACTGGAAATGATGCAATTGTGTGATGAAATGGGATTTATCGTTCAGGATGAAGCTTTTGATGTCTGGAAGAAGAAAAAAGTAACCAACGATTATCACAAAGACTGGGATGCCTGGCACAAACAGGATTTAGAAGATTTTATTAAAAGAGACCGCAACCATCCTTCGGTGATGATGTGGAGTATTGGTAATGAAATCAGGGAACAATTTGACAGCACGGGAATTGCTATTACAAGAGAATTGGCTAAAATTGTAAAATCTCTGGATACGACCCGTCCCGTAACTTCAGCTTTGACGGAGAATATAATCGAGAAAAATTTTATTTATCAATCAGGTGCTTTGGATCTTCTAGGTTTTAATTACAAACACGAAGATTACAAAGATTTCCCGGAACGTTTTAAAGGACAGAAAATCTTAGCTTCAGAAAGTGTTTCAGCGTTGGAAACGCGCGGACATTACGATTTACCGGAAGGAATTAAAGCGTGGCCAACAAAACATGGTGCTCCTTTTGACGGCAATGCAGACTGGACGGTTTCGGCTTACGATCAGGTAAAATCCTATTGGGGAGCTACACATGAAGAAAATTGGAAAACCATCAGGAAACAGGATTTTATGGCGGGTACTTTTATCTGGACAGGCTTTGATTATATTGGAGAACCGGATCCATATCCGTATCCGGCAAGAAGTTCCTATTTCGGGATTATTGATTTAGCCGGACTTCCAAAAGATGTGTATTATATGTACCAAAGCGAATGGACAACAAAACCTGTTCTTCATATTTTCCCGCACTGGAACTGGAAAGCAGGTCAGGAAGTAGAGGTTTGGGCGTATTACAATAATGCGGATGAAGTTGAACTATTCCTTAACGGAAAATCACTTGGAAAGAAAGCAAAACAAAATGATGATTTACATATTTCATGGCGTGTAAAATTCGAACCGGGAACATTAAAAGCTATTTCGAGAAAAAACGGAAAAGTAGTTTTAGAGGCAGCAATTCATACTGCGGGTGAAGCTTCCAAAATTGATTTAAAAGCAGATAAAACCACGATCAAAAATGATACTTACGACTTGGTTTACGTAACGGTTTCTATTGTAGACAAGGATGGGAATCTGCTTCCAAACGCTAATGATTTAATTGATTTTGAAGTCTTGGGTGGAGGAAAACTGGTTGGAGTTGATAATGGTTATCAGGCCAATTTGGATTCTTTTAAAGCCAGTTCCTGTAAATTGTTTAATGGCAAATGTATTGTAATTATTCAGTCGAATGGGAAGAAAGAAAATATTCAATTAAAAGCTTCGACGGGAAAGGGGATTCCAGTTTCTGCAATTGAAATAAAAGTGGATTAGTTTCAATACCTATTTATCGTTAGAATGAACAGTTATATTTTTGTCAATTTTGAGGAAAAAGAAATTTCTCCGGTATTTCACAACCGTAGGTGCTCAACGCGCATGATTCTTTGTTCCTGAGAATGAAAAGCTTGTAACTGTTTTTTGAGGTGCATTGGCTATCAGGACAAAATTTTCAGATTTAAAACAAACATTCCGCTCCAAAAGTCTGAAGCGGAATGTTCTAATTAAAAAAAAAACTCAAGTAATAGCAATAGTTACAGTTCGCTGTTTTGCTGCTGTAAATTTTTAGAATACACCGATATAGTGGTTTCCGGGCTTGTTGATTAGTTTAGCCCCTTTCGCAACAGCTCCTGTAGGAATGTCAATAATGTAAAGGTTTCCGTCTTTTCCAACCGGTGTAACTGCGATGTACAGATCGTTTCCATCAACCACAAATCCCTGATATTGTCCAAAGTCTAAATCAGCATCGTAAGCGATACCATCTACTTTTTTAGCTGTTTTTGCATTTAGGTCAATTCTTGCCACAAAACCCTGACCGTTAGTGTCATTATGAGTATAAACAGCATACGCTATTCCGTTACCCGCATATCTCCAGGCGTCAATATAAGAACCCTTTACCCCAAGAGCAGTATCTAAACTAAATGCATAAGCATTATCATATTGATTGCTTTGGTTGATTCTTAAGATGTATGAACCATTTTTTGTATCTCTTTGAGTAGCTTGATAAATGTTTCCATCTGTACCTACAAAACTGTTGAAACTACGGTATCCGCTGGTATCCCCAAAAGTAACTGTTGAAGTAATTACTTGTGGGTTCTCTAATGAAGGATAATCTACCACTACAGATTTAGAACCTAAACGGTCAAATGTAGCTTCGTTTTGTCCGGTTGCAGGATTTGTTTTGCGCATCCAGGTACCAATAATCAATTTATTTCCGGCTTTGTTAAGCGTTGGGGCATCTAATCGAAAAATGTGATGTCCTTGTGCTTCTTCCTGAGCAGATAAAGCAATTTCGTATTGTTTGAATGCTGAAATTAAAGTTTGCTGCATGTTCAATGATAAAACAGTCGCCGTTCCTCTTGTATGCTTGTAGCTTTTGTCGGCATTAGTAACAATAACAGGAGTCGTTACATTTACGGCAACACCTGTTTTATCTCCGTCAAAAAGTTTTACCCATCTTGGAGATGTTCCGGCATATTGTGAGATATTAACTGTAGTTCCGGATTGTGCAAAATTAGCAGCGCCGTTTACTTTATATGTCATAAATTCACCGCCGTTTGCACCTGTATAGGTAATGTTGAAAAGCGTACTTCCATCTACAGATGATTGTAGACGAGCTGTTCTGCTGGATTGTACAGGTGATCCGTTATCATAAACATTAATAGAAAAATTAGGGTCTTTGGCATTTTCTTTACTTACAGAAAATACTTTTGTTCCGCCGTTTCCATCACCAGGCTCTGTCTGCATTAATGCACCTGCAAGTGTGATCCATCGGCCTTCGGTTTCCGGATTAACAGGTGTTTCATTTTTGTTATCATCACTGCTGCAGCTTGTTGTTAAGGCAAATGTGGTGAAAAACAAACCACATGCAAGTAATTTAAATGTACTTTTTTTCATATTTATAGCATTAAAAATTAATTAATTTGAGATTAAAACTTGTTGATTGTATAATTTAGCTTCACGTAAAAAGCTCTTCCGGGTTTTTGTGCCGCAAAATTGTCGTAAAGTTGTTCGTCTGTAATGTTTTTGGCATCAAAGCTTACAATGAATTGTTTGTTTGGAAAAACATAACTCAATCCTAAGTCGTGTGGGAATTGTGCTGTAGTTCTGTCAATTTCAAGCCACGAATTATAAAAAGGAGCGACATAACCACAATAGTAATAGATGTTTAGTTCTGATTTGGACTGAATTAAATTTTTAAAATTGTACTGAAGATTTCCGTTAATATTAAAATACGGCTCATTGGGTAATTGTTTGTTGTAATAAGGAAGAATATTATTGTTAGCGTCGTATTTGTCTTTGTAAAGAGAGTTAAATTTTGAAAGATTCATACCGGCAAAAAATCTGTTGTTATAAGAATATTGAAAAGAAGCTTCAAAACCAACTGATTGTGCTTTTCCTAAGTTTATAAAAGGCGATGCCTGAACTGCTTCATTTAAACGGTCACTGATGGCACGAACAATTTTATCCTCGGTATTTCTCCAAAATGCATTTCCGGAAAGTGTAATTTTATGATTGTTGATCTGATAAGGGCCAAAGCGTAAACCTGCATTGAAATTATTACTCTGTTCAGGGCCAAGATTAGAATTGCTTAAAATGTTTTCTCCCGGGTTTCCAAAGATTTCGTTTTCAGATGGCAACCGGATTGCTTTTTCGGCAGAAACCATCAGCATTACTTTTGGTGTAACAGAATAGGAAGCGGCAATACCGTATCCCGAAAAATTTGTTTTTTTAGAAGTAATAATTTCGCGTACGGCATTTTGGCCATTTTCGTTTACAATTTGTGGATCCCGTTGTTCATTTTTGAGATTATAATTCTTAAAAAATAGATTGGTTCGCAGGCGTGATTCAAATGCAGACATTTCGTAAGCAAATGATGAAACGGTTTTATTCAAATCGCGGGTAACGTCAAAATTTCGAACTAATTCAGGTTTCATTTCATCAAAATCATTTCGGTCGAGAATGTAGGTCATAGTGCTCACTAAAATTTTATGATTTTCAGTGATCGCATAACTTAGGCTTGCCCGTGTGTTAAAAATATCCGAGGTCATGTGATTGATTGTTGCAGGTCCCTGCTGTGCGCCTGTATTAGAACGTATAGGATCTCCGTATAAACCAAGAGCTTTTTCGCCATTCCAGTTATAGTTCCATTTTACAGTATCATTGATTACATCATTTCTATGGCTATAAACAGCAATTACAGAAAAATCAAGGTCTTTAATCAGGAAATCTTTCTTGTTATAATTCAGGCTGAAAACATTTGCAGCAGCTTCGCTAAAACGTCCTTTGTAGGGTTTGGTCATATATTGACCATGCTGAATCTGATTATAATCCTGTGAACCATTATAACTAATCAGGAAGCTGTCTGCCCAGCCTACATTCGTATAACCTGCTTCCAGCCTTCCTCCGTACGATCTGTACATACTTTCAAATCTTTTAGCCCTGATGTATTCGTAACGTCCGTTTGGTGCGATATTATAAACAAATCTTCCCCAAACTTCATAATCATTATCAGAGTAGTTCTGAAAAGCATTGGCCTTTATTGTAAAACCATCTTTGTTTCGGTAAGAAGTATTAAAATTAGATTGAACGGTATTAAATGAGCCATAAGAAACAGAAGCATTTAGGGAATTTTTTGCACCTTTTCTCAAAACCACGTTAATGGCCCCTCCAAGTGAATCATCAGCTAAATAAGCAGGAACAACGCCTTTATACACCTCAATGCGTTCGATCAGCGCTGGCGGAATACTATTTAAACTGAATGACGCTCCATAGGTTTGAATCGGGACACCATCAATAAAAATCCTAATTGCATTTCCTGACATTCCATTAATGTTATAATCAACGGTTGATCCTAAACCTCCGTTTTGTCTGATCCGGACACCTCCGGAGCGGTCAAGCAAATCATTTGTCTGAAGGTTTCTTTTGGCGGCTTCCTGTGTTTCAATTACGTTTACAGCAAAACCTTTTTCCATAATTTCTTTTTTGGCGGTCGTTTTCTGAATAATTACTTCCTTAAGCGATTTCGCATTATTTGTTTTTGCTAATGAAATATGGATAGCATGTGAAAGTTGTTTTAAATGTAGACTGACCGTTTTTGTTTTGGCTTCAGGAAATGAAATTTCTAAAGTATAATTTCCGTATGCTAATCCTTTGAATTCAAATTTTCCATCACGGTCTGCAATAACGAATTTTTGTGTTCCTAAAATCATTATGGTAGCTCCAAATGCTGATTCAGAATTTTCAAAAGTTACTTTTCCTGCAATTTTACCAGTTTGAGAATAAGCGGAGACGTTAAGAATCAAAAGAACAAAGAATAGAAACCTCATAATTAATTTTACTTATCAATACGATCGCAAAACTATACTATTGTTTATATTTAATCTAAATAAAGGAATTAGAAGATTGTTAGAATTGCATTAGAAATTTTAATGTTGGGGATTTGAGGGAAGAAGTAAGAAATGTCATGCTGAGGTACGAAGGATCACACAAAAAAGCTATGTACGGCAAGTCTTCAATCTTTGGCGAATTACTGGCGCGATCCTTCGTTCCTCAGGATGACAAAACGGTGTGGGTATTTTACTTTATTTTTTATCTCAATCATGTCATGCTGAGGTATGAAAGATCACATAGGAAGCTATGCCCGGCAAGTCTTCAATCTTTGGCGAATTACTGGTGCGATCCTTCGTTCCTCAGGATGACAAAACGGGGTGGGTATTTTACTTTATTTTTTATCTCAATCTTTTCATGCTGAGGAACGAAGGATTACACAAAAAGCTATGTACGGCAAGTCTTCAATCTTTGGCGAATTATTGGTGCGATCCTTCGTTCCTCAGGATGACAAAACGGGGCGGGTATTTTACTTTATTTTTTATCTCAATCATGTCATGCTGAGGTATGAAAGATCACATAAGAAGCTATGTACAGCAAGTCTCCAATCTTTGGCGAATTATTGGTGCGATCCTTCGTGCCTCAGGATGATAAAACGGTGTGGGATTTTAGCTGATTTTTTAGCTTGGACTGACAGACCATAACTTCACAACTTGGCCTTAAACTTTTTGATTTTGAAGTTTTTAGATTTTACAAGTTTACCGTTGTCTGTGATCATTATGCAACTGTATTCCGGGTATTTTTTTAGAAGAAGAAGGCCTTCTTTTTGCCCCAAAACCATTAAAGAAGTGCTTAGGCCATTTGCGGTTTCTGCATTTGGACCAAAAACAGACACGCTGCATAAACCGGTTGCGGGATAACCTGTTGCAGGATTTATAATGTGAGAATAACGTTTTCCGTTAAAAACTACAAACTTTTCATAGCTTCCCGAAGTGGTAACAGCGCCATTGTTTAGCGGAACTACTGCAAATAAAGTATCGGGATGAAAAGGGTTAGTCATACCAATGTTCCAGTCTTTGCCATTGGGTTGTTTTCCCCATGCGGTCATATCACCGGATCCGTTTACGATTCCGGCTTTGATGCCTTTTGCCAGCATCATATTTCGGCATTTATCTGTCGCATATCCTTCGCCTAAAGCGCCAAAACCAATTTTCATGCCTTTTAATTTTAAGAATACAGTCGATTGAACGGAATCTAAAATGATATTTTTATAACCTACTTTTTCGACTGATTTTTTTATGGCTTCCGCCGAAGGCATTTCGGTCATAGATCCGTCAAATTTCCAGATTCTGTCCATTGCGGCAAAACTTACATCAAATCCGCCTTTTGTGGCTTTAGAAAATTGTATCGCTCTTTGCGTTAATTCAAAAACTTCCCGGTCGACTTTTACGGGTTTGATTCCGGCATTTTGATTGACTTCAGATACCTGAGAAGTAGATTTCCAGTCTGAAATTAGATTTTCGATTCGGGTAATTTCTGCGATAATCTCATCGATATTTTGCTCTGCCGAAAGTGAGTCTTTGGCAACAATTGTGATATCAAAACGTCCGCCCATAAGCAGTGTGGTTCTTTTTCTCAGTATTTGTGCATTAACAGAAAAGCTGCACACTATGACAGAAAGAAACAGAAAACGGTAAAGTGACTTTTGAATTGACATATAATTTTCTTAAAAGTTTCAACGGATAAAAAGCGATTCTTTATAATTATACCCGCAATCGATTCGCAGCCCATAATTGTTTTTTCACAGAGATCCGGCAGATTTTTATTTTAATCTAAAAAACAGATCCTAATAACAATCTGTTAATAATTGTCCGTTGTCTTTATATTCGGATAAACTTTTTGTTCCATTTTTCAGGCACAATTGATTCAGAATGATTTCAACATCCTGTTGCATGGCAAGCGATCCGCAAATCATAATCACGCCGCCTTGTTTTAATAAATTAATAAAAAAGGTTTCATCTCTTTTGATTAAATCCATTACATAAATATGTTGAGCTTCGCGTGATAAGGCCACATGAAAATGATCAAGATGTTCTTTTTCTACCATAATTCCGGCAAACTTTTTATAAGCTAGAAGTGTTGGCGTTTCCATTCTAAACCCGCTATAAAGATGTATCTCTTTCCTGGTTTTATTTTGTTCGATCATACCTAAGAAAGGCGCAATTCCGGTTCCGTTGGAGATAAAAGCGACTTTTGGTGCTTTATTAGGAAAATGAAAAGCTTTATTATTGATAATTCTGGCTTTGATCGTATTTCCCGGTTCCAGATTATTTAAAAAGCCGGATCCCAATCCGTTGGGATGTAGTTTTACGACCAATTGTACATTTCCGGAGTGGTTTCCAATAGAGTAAAGACGTTCTCTCGAATCGTTGGCAGGATATATAGCCAATAAATCACCAGAAGCAAATTTTGATCTGCTATTGGCACGTAAAGTCAATATAAAAGTATGTTCGGTTTCTGAGATGGGAGTTTTATCCAAAACCATTAATTTTTGCAGACCTTTTGGAACGTGATTGTATAAAGATGGGGTAGTGGCTAACGGAATTCCTGTTTTGGCACTCCATAATCTGATCCATTCTACAAATTCGGTTGCTGATTTATCGTTAACCGTTTGAACTTCTAAGAAGCGTTCTGCCCAATCTTGATTTTGTAACTGTTTGTCAATTTCAAAGGCAAATCCACAAAAATCAGGATAGGCTTTCGATCCAAAACCAACTACAGAATAACGGATCTTTTGTTCCGGTGCATGTTTCTTTAAAAGCGATAAAAATTTGTTTGCGTTAGAAGGTGCATCTCCCAATCCGTGAGTTGAGGAGAATACGATAATATGTTCGGCTTTCGGGAAAACAGAAAAGCTATTCAATTCGGTAATAAAAGCTTTTTCTCCGTGTGCAATTAATTGTTTGAGAATGGCATTGGCAAATCGCAATGAGCTTCCATTTTCAGAACCTGCTAATAATATGAATTTACTTTCGTTCGCTTTGAATTTGTTTTTAATGCGGCTTGATCTTCGTTTTAAGGTAATGGCAAAACCGGAGTAGATGAAAAAGAGAATGTTAATACTGGCAATGGCCAATATAAATGCCCAGATGGCATTGGTTTTTCCGGTATGAAGATTAAGGCTTAAATCAGACAGTTGTGTAGTCATCGGAGAACGTTTTTCGCTCACAACAGCACCTGTAACCTGATTGACTTCAATTTCACGATCTTTCAACTGGATGATGTAATATTCTTCCGGATCATCTGTAAACGGAAATTCGATTTTATTGACATCGGCTAAAAGGGTAGTGGTAAATACTGATGTAGTCTTGCCTTTTGGAGCTGCAATAATTGCTGTCTTTTCTTTTTCATTTTTCTCTTTACCCATGAAAAAGTTAAATCTTTGCAGCGATAAATACGTTCCGGTAAGGGCAATAATCAAAATTGGAATTAAAGCTAAACGGCCTAAAACGACATGATAATATTGAGCAAAATATTCTTTGACTACTTTCGAGAAAAAATTGCGAATGCCCCTTTGTCTGTTCAGGACAAGTGCAAAACCTGAAATCGCAATTAGCAGCAATAAAAAGGAAATAACGCCAACAAAAAATCGTCCCGTTTCATGAAGAAACAAAGAACGATGAAAACCGGTAACCCATTGAATAAACTCGCTTTTTTTTATTGGAGTTCCAAGCTTTTTGCCTGTTTTAGGATCAATATAGGAGTTGATGTCGTTGCCATCCTGATCGATTGCCTGAAGGGTTACAAATTGATTATGATCTACACTGAGTTCTGTAATTTCAGAATATTCTTTTTTTAAAACAGTTAATGTTTCTCCCAGCGTTATCTGATCAAAATTTTCTACCCGGTACGAAAGTGTTTTTTCCTGCATGGCATCAACTGCCAGAATAATTCCTGTTGTTGCTGCTAGTATTAAAAACAAAGAAGAAAATAAAGCCAGAGCCAAGTGTGTATAACGCCAGAAAGAAAGAGTCATTGAGTGTAATCTAATGTAATTGAGAATTTTTTGCCACAGATGAAACGAATTTACACTGATTTTTTCACTTTACAGAAAAAGAATCTTTTTTAATCTGTGGCAATTTTATTTTTAAGCGATACTATTAAATCTTGTTTAATCGTACGTATCTGATATAACCTTTTCCTTCTGTTTTATCAGCAAGTCCTTCCGTTGTTAAAGGAATCTCAAGATCGCTTACGTAATATTTCTGATCTTCAACAGCCGATTCAAATCTTAATTTATATCCTTTATTGATTTTAGAATCCTCAATTTCGATAGTCGTAATGCTACGATCTCCACCTGTTACTGAAGCTCCTGTCCTGGCGCTGATATCTTCAGATTTTTGAGCATGAAATTTATTCCACTCCTTTAATGATTTGTACCATTTTTTATCGTCACCCATTACGTAAAGCGTTTTTTCATATCCTCCGGCAGGATTGATAAGTGAAACGACGATATAAGCACCTTCTCCCATGTAATTTGACATTTGCAACATACATTTGTATTTGCCTGCCTGAGCATTTGACTGAAAGGAGATTAAACAAATTAGTGCGCTTGTTAGCGCTATTTTTACTATAGATTTCATTCTAATTGTGAATTATTACGGGTTATGAATTATGAGCTATGAATTATATTTAAAGTATGACCTTTAACTTTTAACCTACTTCAAAAAATCAATTGAAACGTTATTTTTCGTCAGTGATTCATTTTCTTTTGCTAATGCATATACACTTTCATCAAATTCAGTTTTAATATCTTTTTTGGCACCAATCGAAATTAGGTATTTTAAAATGTTATCATCTTTTGCTACCATTGCAGCTTTATGCAAGGCTGTCATACCATCTTTGTTTTTCGCATTTACATCAATATTTAAAGCTGCTAATTTTTTAAGCAAAGCTAAATCATTTTTGGCAATGGCAAAGTGATATAAGGTACTTCCGTCTTTTTGGGCAGCAGCTAAGTTTAGGCCTTTATCCTGAAGTAATTTTACTTTAGCCTCGAAGGGATCTTTTGCTGCATTGGCTTCACCGCGCCCGGCTGGTCGGTATGATTGTACTAAATAGATGCCTAAATTATTTCCGTCTTTATCTTTTACATTTACATCTGCGCCTTTATCTAAAAGAAGAGCAACTGATTCAGGATTTCCTGATCTAACCGCAAAAGTCAAAGCTGATTCTCCTTTTGAATTCTGTAAGTTGATGTTTTTGGTAACCGGTAATAGTTTTTCGACTACCGTAATTTCTCTTCCGGCAGCAATCATTAACGGTGTATTTCCGTCATTATTTACTTTGTTGGCATCAACACCTTTTGATAAGAAATAAGTAATTATTTCTGCCTGGTTTTGTTTTCCGGCAAGAAGATGCAGTACATTTTCTCCTGATTTATTTGCAGCAGTAGGTTTAATTTTTACTTCTTCAACCAAATATTTATAGGTTTCAAGCGGGGTTGTTTCTCTGCGCGCTCCTTGTGTGGCAATAAAAAGGGCGTTGTCTGTAGCTTTAATTCCTTTTGCAGCGATCTTTTTCAAAAGGGCTACATTTCCAATTCTGGCTGCATAATCAAAAGCAGTGGCTCCGTTTTTATCGGTATCTTTTAAAGACAATCCTTTGGTAATAAGATAATCCGTAAGTGCCAGGTCTTTATCAAACGGAATACTTAAAAGTAACAGGTTTGCACCATCTGAGTATTTTTTCTTAGGATCAATTCCTGCTTTAAAAAAGGCTTCTGAAACACTTTGATTCAGTAGGCCGTTAACAGCAGCAAAAGCGATAGGAGTAGTACCATGGCTGTCTTCAAAATTAACATCAGAACCTTTAGAAATAAGATATTCTACCAATTCGGTGTTTCCTCTGTACGCAGCCCAATGTAAATAAATACGATTATCGTGTGTTGATTTGTTTACCGGATTTCCGGGTTGCTCCAGTAAAAATTTAATGCTTGCCAAAGGCGCATCGTTGTTTATGGCTACAGTAGTTACGTCAAAAGCATTGGCATTGGCTTCAGCCGGATTATTTCCTTTGGCTATTTCAGCCTTAACTGCAGCAACATCTGGAGCCGTCTTCCAGAAAGACTGCTCTAATAAGGTGTTTTTTTGTTGAGCACTAACAAATAAAGTAGCGACTAATGCAAAAGAGATAAAGATATTCTTTTTCATATTGGGATATTTATTATTTTAAATTAGTTTGAGATTCAGTTCTAAACGAATTATGGTTTCTAAAACAGTGTTCTATTTAGAATAATTAAAAATAACGCAAATGTAAAAATTAATATTAGTAAATCAAGTTTATTTAGGGAAGAAAACTCCATTTCTAATGTAATTTTAATATTGGGACAAAAGTCACGCTTGTGCTTTGGTATAAAGCTTTTTCAGGAACAATAATCTTTTATTTTTATTCATCTCAAAGAATGGAATACAGGTATACAAAAGCCTGATATGAAAATTCTTTTAATCGTAATTCTCATATCAGGCTTTCACAGTAAAAAATAATTTTTCTTAGTTTAATTTTTTACCGTTTTTTTCTTCCCTTCAATATTCGGAAGCAAACCTGTCAACACTCCAATTAGAGGTAAAAAGGCACAAATTTTAAAAACATATTCAATAGTGGTGGCATCGGCTATTTTACCCAGGATTGCAGAACCTAATCCACCCATACCAAATGCCAGTCCAAAGAAAAGTCCCGCTATCAAACCTACTTTTCCGGGAACAAGTTCAGTTGCGTACACTAAAATTGCTGAAAAAGCCGATGATATGATTAAGCCAATAATAACAGACAATATACCAGTCCAGAAAAGATTAGCATAAGGTAATAATAAGGTAAAAGGTGCCACTCCTAAGATCGAAATCCAGATAATATATTTTCTGCCAAAACGGTCTCCTAATGGCCCGCCAAACAAAGTGCCTGCAGCGACTGCACCAAGAAAAGCGAAAAGGTAAACCTGGGACTGCTGTACTGTTAAGTTGAATTTATCAATAAGATAGAAAGTGTAGTAACTGGTCATGCTTGCCATATAGAAATATTTCGAAAAGATCAAAACCAATAAAATACCTAAAGAAAATATAACTTTTTGTTTGGAAAGCGAATGATGAATTTCTTCTGTAGCTGCCGATTTATTTAAAGCTCTTAGGTTTAAATGTTCCTGATACCATTTGGCAATACCGGAAAGTATCACAATACCAATTATGGCAGCAATACTAAACCAGATAATATAAAACTGACCATAAGGCACTACAATTATTGCGGCAAGCAAAGGCCCCACAGCGCTTCCTGCATTTCCTCCTAATTGAAAAATAGATTGAGCAAGACCTCTTTTTCCGCCTGAGGCCAAATGCGCAACCCTTGATGATTCCGGGTGGAATATAGAAGAACCAATCCCGATTAAACTAACGGCAAGCAGAATGTTGAGAAAACTGGAAGCGACAGAAACTGCAATTAAACCAAGTAAGGTAAAAGTCATTCCAATGGCTAACGAATACGGACGCGGTTTTTTATCAGTATAAAATCCAATGAATGGCTGGAGTATAGATGCGGTAAGCTGGTAGGTTAAAGTAATTAATCCAATATCAGTAAAAGATAAATGAAACTTATCCTTAATTATAGGGTATACAGCTGGAACAACAGCCTGAAGCATATCATTAAGAAAATGCGTAAAGCTAATGGTAAATAAAATAGAGAAAACAGTTTGCTGCGCCAACTGCTTAGAATTGCTAATGGTGTTTGTAGAATTGGTGTTTGTTTCCATAGTTAAATTAAAAATCAGATCATCTGATGAATTTGGATAAAAATTAGTAATTAATATGTCCTATAATTTTTGCAACTGTATTCCAGGCTTTTTTAGAATCTTTTGCAATAATACTTTCTAAAAGCTGCTCATGAATCGCAGAGGTATCTTTGAATATCTGAGTGTCAGGATACAGGTGCAGAAATCCTTTTTTAAGATGTACAGAGGCTGATTTATAGAGATCGGCGAGGATTTCATTTTTTGATGCTTCGGCAATTGCAACATGAAATTGTATGTCAGCTTCAACACATTCTTCGAGATTATTTTCATTGGCGGCAATCATTCTGGTGGCTAAATGCTGTTTCATTGCCTCGATATCATCTTCAGTTCTGTTGAGGGCGGCTTTTTCAGCAATTTTCATTTCTAATAATTGTCTCACCTCATCTAAATCCTGAGCATTGGCACGCATTAAGCGCTGATCCATAGGTTCACGCGTACTGTTAATTTGCTCTACAAAGGTACCCACACCTTGCTGAATACGAAGTAAGCCCGAATTTGCCAGAATCTTCATTGCTTCCCTAATCGAGGAACGTCCCACACCAAAGCTTTTCATAAGCTCTGCTTCAATAGGTAATTTGTCATTGATTTTATAATGCCCTAATGCTATTTGCTCTTCTATTTTAGAAGCTACTTCCTGCGCAAGAGATTTTTTTTGGATTAATGTTTTCATTTGTCATATCATCTGATGATTGCAAATGTAAAAATTAATTTTATAAAACATAATTTTTTTCTATGTTTTTGACTCATGAATAGTATTAATAACGTTGAATTATAATATAATGCCTGTTAATTGTATAAATTTTCGGATGAATTATATAAATAGTTCTCATTCTAATTGTTGAAATTTGATCTCTACCCAAATTATTTACATATAACTTAAAATTATTCGCAACATGAGAAATTTAAAACCTATTACGATGCTTTCGAGCCTTTTATTTACCTTTTTGAGCTGCTCGAATGACAAAGACGTGGATACCAATCCTGGTACTGTTACCAATCCTGTAGAAGGAAATGCTGCTAACACTACTTATAAACCTGCTTTTGCGGGACAAACCCGTATTAATGGTGTTATTACCAATACACCGTATGAGGCCAATGTTATTACTAGTGCGTTAACAGCTCCGTGGGGTGTAAAAAGCCTTCCCGATGGCAGATTGTTAGTGACGCAAAAAACAGGTACTTTTCGTATTGTTACAACCGCTGGTGTTGTAAGTGCACCAATTACAGGAGCTCCTGCTGTTAATTCAGCAGATCAGGGCGGGTTGTTAGGCTTGGTATTAGATCCGGAATTTGCATCGAATCGCATGATTTACTGGGTTTTTTCTGAAGCTGTTGGCGGTGGAAATAATACGGCTGTTGCAAAAGGAAAATTATCAGCAGATGAAAAAACAATAGAAGGAGCAACTGTAATTTATCGTGCAACTCCTGCCAATGCGAGTACTTTACATTATGGTGGACGTATCCTTTTTGATAAAACTGGAAATCTTGTAGTAAGTACCGGAGAACGTTCTGTACTTCAGACAAGACCATTAGCGCAATCGCTTACTTCCGGTTTAGGGAAAGTGGTGCGAATCACAAAAGACGGGCAACCGGCAACGGGAAATCCAGCTTTTAGCGTAACAGGGGCATTACCTGAATTATATACTTACGGACACAGAAACCCGCAAGGTTTGGCGCTTAATCCCAACAACGGGGAAATCTGGCTGGCGGAACACGGACCACGTGGCGGTGACGAGATCAATCGTTTAAAAGCAGGTTCAAATTACGGATGGCCAACGATAACATACGGTATTGAATACAGCGGAGAAAAAATTGGGGCAGGAATTCAGCAACAGGAAGGTATGGAACAACCTGTTTATTACTGGGATCCGGTTGTATCGCCAAGCGGAATGACTTTCTATACCGGTAATCGCGTTCCGGAATGGCAAAACAATCTTTTTATTGGCGCTTTAAGCGGAATGCATATTGTACGTCTTGCGATCGAAAATAATAAAGTAGTAGGAGAAGAAAGACTGCTGGCATCAGAAAACCAAAGGTTTAGAGATGTTACACAAGGAGCTGATGGCGCTTTATATGCTGTTACGGATGGAGGAAGATTATATAAAATTGACAAGAAACCATAATTATGGTCAGCTTGATATATTACGAACAATGGCGCTATAGGGCGCCATTTTTTATTATAGGCTATTTGTTTTTTGTTGCGGCATATAAAATTAGCATTGACTATATTTGAATATCGATTAAAGCAAAACAATTGAACAATAAGATTACAACATATTCGCTGGAACATCACAAGAGTTTGTTTACAAATACCGAAAATAAAAACGATTACTTTTATATACAGGCGAAAGACCATCCTTATATTAGTGAACCTTATCGGGCAGAAAGTTATGCGATTGAGTTTCTTAGAAAAGGGAGTATTGTCATGCAAACCCGACTTGATAAAGTTGTAATTCATGCTCCCGCTATTATTGCCTTAAGCCCATCAGTGATACGAAGTTTTGCACAGGACAGCAATGAAATTCTAATTGATATTATTTTTTTTAAGCCCCAATTTTTTCTCGAGACACAAACGAATGTTTTTTTTCTGTTACAATATAAGTTTTTTGAGGATCATCATGTGTTTAAACTGGAAGAAGAAGATAAGAATAAATTTGAACAGATCTTTAATTTGATCAGTCAGACGTTTGAAGGCAATTATGAAAATCAGGCTGTTATTTTAAGGAGCTATCTCTATATACTGATTTATGAAATTGACAATATTCAAAAAAGCAATGCTGAAGACACAGTACAAAATCCAATTTTCGAAAAATTCAAAGAAATCCTGTTTAAGGATTTTTTAAGTCAGCGATCTGTTCAGCATTATGCCAATTCATTACACATTACCCGTAAGTATCTCTCAGAAGTTGTCAAAAAGAATAGCGGAAAAACAGCCGGTAACTGGATTGACGATATGGTAATCCTGGAAGCTAAAGTATTGCTGCAAAACAAAGATTTGACTATTAATCAGATTAGTGATGTATTAAACTTTTCGAATCAGTCGGTTTTTGGACGGTTTTTTAAAACTCATGTGGGCATTTCGCCTTTGGAATATCGTAAGAAATGCTGAGCGTTATGAATTATGGGGCTGATTTATTGGTAAATACAAGATTATTGAATATCACTAATTCTGTTTTTACTTTGTTTGCTTTAAATTAGAAAATTTTTTTTGAATCTACGGCAATAAGCGACTTATTGAACAAAAGAGCTGACATTTTGCTCTTTTCTTTTAAAGCTAATCTGTGCAATTTTGTTTAAAAAAAGTAAACATGACTAAAGTTGCACAATTTGTAGTGATCATTAACGATAATGTGGTTTGGATGGAAAAGAAAGCCCTTGAATTCTATTCGGATTTATTGGGACAAAAGGAATTAGGTGAAAAGTTTGTTGCCGAAAATCTTTCGCATCAAAAACTATTCAGGATACAAAACGATTTTTCGGTCGAAATGCTGATGGCGTATGAGGGAGACAATCCATTGTCATTTATGAAGCTGAATTCTTCCAGATTGTCCAATCAAAACCTGGGTGCCAACAAAGCTATTGGAGCAGAACATGTAGTTTATTCCAGTCCTGATGATATAACAGTGCTTTTTAATCGTGCCCAACAGGTAGCGCTGCAAAGAAAACACGATTTGATCTGGGTAAAAGTATTAGAGATTGACACTGTCTTAATCGAAGTATTACAATCGCTGCATTATGAAGAATTTAGTTTTGAAGAACCTCTTGCAAATGAATCCGACCCAAAACTGATTTATTTTAGAAAGTCAGTTCAGTAGTTATTTACCAATTGTTTCAATGATTTTTTCGCGATGGCTTAAACCCCATTGTACTAATGTTTCTGTAACCGGAAGCACTGATTTTCCATATTCAGTAATAGCATATACTACCGTAATTGGTCGTGTTTGCTGTTCTGTTCTGGAAATAAGCAAATTGATTTCTAATTCTTTTAATTCCTTGCTTAACATCTTGGCAGAAATGCCATCGATTTCGCGTTGCATTTTTTTAAAATTAATAATCTGATGCGTTCTGTTGGTCAGGAAACGTAAAATCATCAGTTTCCATTTTCCGCCCAAAACATCCAGGCTATCACGCATTGCCATTAATTCTTCTGAACAATTGGCTTCTCTAAGCGTTCCGTTATCGTTAATTTTTGCCATACTAGTTTCTCTTGGGTAACCGGTTACCTCGGGTTAACCCATAGCAAAAATAAGGGATTTCTATTCTAATTTCGTATAAAAGAATAAAAATGAAAGCAATCGTTTTACATCAAAATGGAGGGTTTTATCCCGAAGAGGTAAAAACACCTCAACCTGAAAGTGATCAGGTTCAGATAAAAATAAGCGCGGCAGGTTTTAATCCGATCGATTATCAGATGACAGAAAATGCAATGGAACGCAAGTTGTTGCATTCGCCAATATTGGGCCGGGAATTTTCGGGAATTGTTTCCGAAGTTGGAAATAATATTACCGATTTTAAAATTGGTGATGCCGTATTTTGTGGTTCCGGAAGCATGGGATCAAATGGTACTTATACCGAATATATTTGTGTTCCGGCAGCGATTGTAATGCATGTACCGGAGAATATTTCGTTAGATCAGGCCGCAGCAATTCCTTCTGTTGGATTAACAGCGCTACAGTGTATTAACAGAATGAAAGCGAATGTAAATGACAAAATCTTTATAACCGGTGCAGCCGGAGGAGTAGGGAATATGCTTCTTAAATTGTTGCAGGCAAAGGGATATCAATATCTTACGGTTACCGCCGGAAACGAAAATAGTATCGCATCTCTGCATAGTATTGGCATACAAAACAACCAGATAATCAACTACAGAAACGATGATGTGTACAAGACAGCTTTGGCGCTAAATAATAATGAACGTTTTGATTTTGTTGTGGATTTGGTGGGGAATGAAATCGCTGCTGCGGCAGCCAGACTTTTAAAAACAAACGGAACTTATGCAGATGTAACCAATTTTTTAACATCAGATTCCCGTGAAGTTCTTTTTAGCAGAGGCGCAACGATTCTTAATATTTCGAATTATGCTTATGGCCTGGAAAAGAAATATGATTATTATAAAAACGGACTGGCAGAAATAGCTTCTTTACTAAAACAGCAATTGATTACGCCGCCGGATATTGAAATTATAGGCAATCTGGAAGTTGATACAGTTTTAAAAGCACATGCCATACTTCGCGGGAACAAAACAAATGGCAAGAAATTAATCATGCAAATACAATAGTTTTATGAAAACAATTCCAAGAAGGATCGTTACAGGTTTACGAAATGGAAAATCAATAATTGAAAAGGATGAGATCGTTTCTAATGTTTCAGAGCATTTTCCGGGTTTGATTATATCCGATATCTGGTCGACGGATCGCATGCCGGTTCAACTGGAAGAAGAAAAAGTGATCGAAAATACTGCTTTTCCCCATACTCCCAAAAACGGAAGTTATTTTAGGTACGTTCAGATTCCACCGGATGCCGAGTTGGGTATTGTGGCGCCTGAAGGTCAGCCACATCCGCTGATGCACCAAACCGATACGCTGGATTATATTGTGATTTTGTCCGGAGAGATTTGGCTAATTGTTGATGAAGGCGAAACGCTGTTGCAGGCCGGAGATATTGTAGTGCAAAGAGGAACAAACCATGCGTGGAGCAATCGGTCTGATTCGCCGTGTATTCAATTGGCTATTTTACTCGATGCCGGAAAAGAGAAGTAGTTATTTTCAGGCTCTGTTGAAACTTAGAACTTAATGGTACGCTGATGACACGGGTTCGCTATCGCGATAACACAGATTTGTGCAGATTTTTTTTCTTGTCATCCTGACCAAGGAAGGATCACAGTAGTAATTCGACAAAGATTGTCGGTCCTGATTGCCTGTGATGCATTAATCCGTTGAATTAAGTGGTGCATTTCGACTTCGCCCCGGGTGATATTTAATTTGACAAAAAGCCTTCTGAAAAGGAGTGTCTTAGCCCAGATAGTAGCGGTATCCTTTATTTGCTTTCTTTAAGCAGATAAAGATACAAGCGTATAGCTGGAAACAGCTCCTGATTTTCAGTATTAGTCTATTATATTGATAGGTTAATAAAAGTTTTGCTGTTTTTTGTGCTAAAATTAAAAATATCTCATTAAATTTGCCGCAACAATGAGAAACGATGACCAGAATACAAATTATGACAGCTGCAACATGATGATGTGCTGCAATCCTGTAATGAGATGTATGGAGCTGGCTTATTTATAAAATGATACTATTTATTTCAAAGAGCCTTTCATACTTAACTGAAGGGCTTTTTTGTTTTTAAACTTGAATTACGGAATGATTGAATTAAAGAATGTTACTAAAACTTTTCATCAGAAAGACAGGATTGTTACTGCTTTGTCAGATGTTTCGCTTAAGGTTCCGCCGGGGAAAATCTTTGGGGTAATTGGAACTTCGGGTGCAGGTAAAAGCACCTTGATCCGATGTGTGAATTTACTGGAAAGACCTACTTTTGGAGAGATTATCGTAGATGGAAAATGGTTAATGCAGTTATCAAATGCACAACTGGCGATCGAAAGAAGACAAATAGGCATGATTTTTCAGCATTTTAACCTGCTTTCGTCCCGAACTGTTTTTGAGAATGTGGCTTTTCCGCTGGAACTTGTTGGAATTTCAAAATCAGATATACAAATCCGTGTTGCACAACTACTGGATTTAGTAGGCTTAAAAGAAAAAGCAAACGATTATCCGGCGAGTCTTTCAGGGGGGCAGAAACAAAGGGTTGCGATTGCGAGAACTTTGGCCAATAACCCAAAAGTATTGTTGTGCGATGAAGCGACAAGTGCGCTTGATCCTGCGACAACACGATCTATTTTAAACTTACTGAAAGATATAAATCGTCGTCTAAACATCACGATTCTATTGATTACGCACCAAATGGAAGTCGTGAAATCGATTTGTGATGAGGTAGCAGTAATCAGCCACGGAAAATTAATAGAGCAGGGAAGTGTAGGTGAAATTTTTGCAGATCCGAAGCACGAACTGACAAAAGAATTTATTGCTTCGTCATTGCATCTTGATATTCCGAGAGTATACCAGGAAAGACTGCAAAAAGAAGATGGCGAAGGTTTGAGCCCGTTGTTGCGATTGGAAATGACCGGAAAATCTGTAAATGAACCCGTAATTTCTGAAGTTTCAAGATTGTTCGATACGAATTTTAAAATTGTAAGCGCCCAAATGGATCAGGCAGGCGACGTGAATTTTGGCGTAATGTTAATCGAATTGTCGGGTAAACGCGAAAATTACGAAGCTGCAATACAATATTTTATTTCGAAACACATTAAAACAGAAATTATAGGTTATGTCTGAATCCATTATTGACTTATTATTAAAAGGAACCTGGGAAACGATAGTAATGACATTTGTGTCAGGCTTTTTCGGCTTTGTACTAGGGCTTCCAACAGGTATTTTACTTTTCCTTACCCGAAAAAATCAAATATTAGAACAACCGGTTTTAAACAGGATTTTATCGGTTTTGGTTAATATTTTTCGTTCTATTCCATTCATTATTTTAATTGTCTGGATGATTCCGTTTACGCGTGCTTTGGTAGGAACTTCGATTGGCGTTAGCGCCGCATTGGTTCCGTTAAGTATTGGCGCAGCACCATTTATTGCAAGACTTGTAGAGAATAGTCTTTTAGGGTTACCTTCAGGATTAATCGAAGCGGCAAGAGCTTTGGGCGCAACACCTTTTCAAATTGTATACAAAGTGCTGCTTCCGGAAGCTTTACCATCTTTGATCAATGCTGCATCGATCACCTTGATCACACTTGTGGGATATTCTGCAATGGGCGGAGCTGTTGGAGCAGGTGGTTTAGGACAGGTGGGTTATCAATATGGTTACATTGGTTATGATGCCGTAACCATGAATTCAGTACTGGGTTTACTGGTTATTTTGGTATTCTTAATTCAGTTTGCCGGAGATGCTTTATCAAAACGATTTGACCATCGATAAAGGTTAGAAGTTAAGATTTAAGAGTTAAGAGTTAGAAGTTAGGGTTAACGATTGAAATTAAAAATTAGAAAGATGATAAATAAGAAGAATTTTTTTAAAACAGCCGGAATTATTGTTTTATCACTTGTTGTGGCAAATTGCGGAAAAAGTAAAGAAAACGATCCGCACCACATCAAAGTTGGAGTGGCCACCGGACCGGAATATAAAGTTGCAGAAGCAGCTAAAAAAGTAGCAAAAGAAAAATACGGACTTGAAGTAGAATTGATTTCTTTCAACGATTATGTAATTCCTAACGAAGCTTTAAGTCAGGGGGATATTGATGTGAATGCTTTTCAGCATAAACCTTATTTAGACGAACAATCTAAACAACGCGGGTACAAACTGGCCATCATTGGAAAAACATTTATTTATCCGATTGCGGCTTATTCTAAAAAGATCAAAAACCTTTCGGAATTGAAAAATGAGAGCACTATTATCATTCCTAATGATCCAACAAACGGAGGCCGTTCGTTATTGCTTTTAGAGAAAAACGGTGTGATAAAACTAAAAGACGGAGTTGGATTATTGCCAAAAGTAACGGATATTGTGAGTAATCCTAAAAATCTAAAAATACTAGAATTAGAAGCACCTCAATTGCCAAGATCCCTTGATGATGAAAATGTATCGATTGCCATAATCAATAATACTTTTGCTTCACAAGCCGGATTAATTCCTTCGCGTGATGCTTTGTTTGTTGAAGATAAAGATTCTCCTTATGTAAACTTAGTGGTCAGTCGTGAGGATAATAAAAACGAAGAAAAAGTGAAACAATTTTTACAGGCTTTTCAATCTGCAGAAGTGGAGCAGGCAGCGATTCGCGAGTTTAAAGGCGGAGCTGTAAAAGGCTGGTAATACAATAACGAAACATTTAGCGATACAAAAAAGCGCCAAGTCTGTTGATTTGGCGCTTTTTTATGTTTAAGCGATCTGAGCAATTCGTGCGCTCTTATATAAGGGATAGGTTTGCATGAAATCAGATATGTTGTCTTTCATTTTTTCGAATGATTGTCCGTAAAAATACAAACCGGTTGTAGTGTTTCCTTTCCAGTATCTTTCCTGAGAAGTATTGGTTAATTTTGAAATTTCAGACTGAACAAATTCTATATTATAAGTGTCCTGATCTTTTTTTGCAGTGTTTTCTCCATCGAGATATAGGGCAATCCCTTCATTTATTCCAAAAGGAATTTCCTGATGCGTTTTTTCTATAATGATTTTTGAACCTTTGGGAGCACCGCAATCTTCAAGATAATTCTTAATATGATTTAGCAGGCTTTCAGTGATTTCATCATTATAAAGTTTGATATGGATATCACAAAATATAATTTCTCCTGGTTCTTCTTTCAGGATTCCGCCACCACAAATTTCACCATAATTGTTTTCTGTCAGGAAATCATGTAATGGTAAAACGTACTGGTTTCTTTTATCTTCCGGCAAGACTTTATCATTAATCTGGATTACAATAGTATAGTCATTATAATCAGATTCTTCGGTTTCGAATAATTTTGAAATCAATTGTAGTAACATAATAATTAAGGGATTAATGGTAAAATCCTGATTCAAAGGTACTAGAAGTATTGCTTTTTGAATTTATACTATTTTCCTAAAATGTTATATGATTTCGAATTAAAGTATGGCATCTAAGGTACTTACGAGTTCATGAAAATTATTGGGTTTTGTGAAAATCTGCACCGAATTAAATTCGTTGGTTAATTTTTTTAGGGTTTCATGCGAATGAGAAGAATAAACAACTACCTGAATTTTACTCAATTCAGGAACCTGCTGCAATTCGGTTATAAATTCTGCTCCGCTTAAATACGGCATCTGCATGTCCAGAAATATAAAGTCAGGCAAAACGGTTGCTGTCTTTAAATTGTTTAAGGCTTCTAGTGAATTATTGGAAATTGTTGTGAGAATATCTTTGTTTAATGAAGCGATTGCTGCAATAAAAAGTTCGCAGTCATCCTCGTCATCATCTACTAATAAAATTACGGTATTTTTCATTCCATGAAATTATTTTAAAAGCAGTAAATGAGAGTTATATAATTTTAGACAGATGTTACATAATATGAATATTTATTCCTCAACCAGACAAATCTCAAAAACTGTTTTTTGGTCCTCACTTTTATGGTTGATGTAACCTCCATGAGCTTCAATAATGCTTTTACACAATGTCAGTCCAATTCCTGCTCCTTCTGTCCTGGTGGTAAAAAACGGAAGGAATATTTTGTTTTCAATTTCTTTTTCGATGCCCTTTCCGGTATCGGCAATTCTAATAAAGATCCTGTTTTCTTTGGTTTCTGCCGAAATAAAAATCTGCTTTTGCAAGCTGTCTTTCAACGCATACATAGAATTGGTTAAAAGATTAATGAATACTTGCTCTATTTGTTGGGGATCCACATGAATGTATCTTTTGAAATGTATTGTATTGACGATCTCAATATTTTTTTGTTTCAATAAAGGGTTCATAATCTGAAGACCATTATCGATCAATTGCTGCAATTCTGTTTTTTCTTTTTTAGGAGAAGGCAACATGGCAAGTTTTCGATACCCTTCGACAAATTTTTGCAAATGATCACTTCGCCTTAACATGGTTTCGACGCTATTTTTGACATCTTCTAAATCTTCTGAGGACATAACATCCTGTTCGACTAAATCCTGCAGATTCTGGCAAATAGAACGAATGGGGGTTATCGAATTTAAAAGTTCATGCGAGATGACTTTCATCAAATTTACCCAGGCTTCTTTCTCTTTTTTCTCTACTACATTCTGAATCGAATCTAGCAAGACGATAAAATAATCCAATTCAAAAATTTCTGTTCTCGAAGCCTGCAAAACAAAGGTTTGTGTATTTTGTTCATTAACACTAATCTCTATTGACGTTTTTACTTCCTGAAAATTGTCCTGTTCGATAATCTCGCATAATGCGGGCAATTGGTTTTTCAGGTATTTCCATTTCGATACTTTCGGCACATTAAAATGCGTCGAAAAGTAATCATTCATTAAAAATATATTCCAGTCGTTATCCTGCTTTTGAAGAATAATAATTCCGGTTTCAATATTGTTCAAAATAGAACGGTAGATGATATCCCTTGAAATCTGCTCGTTTTGTTTGTTTTTTAAAGTGTCGTATAAATGAAATAAATCATGGTAATTTTTATTGAATTTATGTTTTGAAAAATCAGAACTAAAATCATTTTGCAAGATCGAAGCGATCGTTTTATTGTAGAGCAAGACAAAATTCCGAATATAAAAATACATTTCGCGCAGGAGGATAAGAACGATAAAAATCCCGAATACACCTGTAAAAAGTAACCCTTTTTTAAAGAAAAAAAGAGAAATCTCAATCGCCAGGACGATTATAATTAATCTGAGAAACAGAAGTTTGTAGGTTTTAAAGGATTGAAACATATTAATGGATGCTGATGTTATATTTTTCTAAACGACGGTACAAAGAACCTCTTGATAAGCCCAGTTCTTCGGCAGTTTTACTGATATTATTGTTGTTTTTAAGCAATGCCTTTTCGACTGTAGCTTTTTCAACCGAAGAAAGCTGAATATCATCTGTGTGTTCTTCATAAGCCGTTATGGTTTCCAAATCTAAATCAGCAATCGTAATCTGATTGTTTTCGCAAAGAATAACGGCACGTTCGATTTTGTTTTCCATTTCCCGGATGTTTCCGTTCCAGGCGTGTTTTTCAATTTGCTCCGGCACTTTTTTATCAAAAGCAATTTCGTTTCTTCCGTATTTTTCGGTCATTTTATCCAAAAGGTATTGGGCCAAAGGAATTTTGTCTTCATGACGTTCTCTTAACGGAGGCAAAACAATCTCCATGGTATTGATACGGTAATATAAATCTTCCCTGAAATTTTTATCGGCAACTTCTAATTTCAGGTTTAGGTTGGTTGCGGTAATAATACGAACATTTAATGGCCTTGCTTTTGTTTCGCCTAATCGGGTTACTGTTTTGGTTTGAATAACCTGTAGCAATTTAGATTGCAAATGAAGCGGAACATTTCCAATTTCATCTAAAAAGATAGTGCCGTTCTGTGCCATTTCAAAACGTCCCGGAGTATCTGTTTTGGCGTCAGTAAAAGCACCTTTCGCATATCCGAACAATTCACTTTCGAAAATATTAGAATTTAAAGCACCTAAATCAACGGCGACAAATGGATTGTTTTTCCTTTCGGATTGCTTAAAAATATGATGTGCCAGAACAAATTTTCCGGTTCCGTTTTCACCCAGAATCAAAACGTTCGCATCGGTTTTGGCGACTTTATCGGCTAATGAATATGCTTTTTTTATAATTTCAGAAGTACCTGTAAAAAAGTCATTTTCAATTTCAATATTTTTTTCCTTCTTCTGTTCTTTGCGGGATTTCTCAACAGCTTGTTTTACAGATTCCAGTAATTTTATGTTTTCCCAGGGTTTCAGGATATAATCGAAAGCACCGGATTTTAAACCTTCAACAGCGGTTTCGACTTTTCCAAAAGCAGTCATTAAAATCACAACGGTTTTGGGCGAAAGTGTTTTTATTTCTTTTAATAAATACAAACCTTCTCGTCCGTCTTCAAAACCTATTCGGTAATTCATGTCGAGCAACACGACATCAATGCTTTTTTTCGACAATAATTCAACAATGTTTTTTGGATTATTGAGGGTATAAATGTCTTCAAAATATTTTTTAAGGTAGACTTTCGACGCAAAAAGAATGTCTTCCTGATCGTCTATGATTAAAATTGAGGCATTTGTCTTTTTCATTTTTGTTCGGTTTTGGACGAAAGCTGTCCATTATTGGACACTTTTAAATTCTTTTAAATAATAAAAAATTTAAAATAAGGCAGTTACAAATTTTAAATTTTTGGCATGAAAATCACATTACCATTAGCAAATCATCAAATAGAAGAATCATTATTGCTGGTAAATGTAACAAAAATAGATATTTATAGATTATGTTATCAATTATCTTAATTTAGGATCTGTTTTTTACTTCGGCAATACCATTCTTAGAAAGAAAAACAAACATCAAAAACAAATTATTATGATCAGGATTACAAAGCTTTCAAAAATTTTCAGAACCGAAGAAGTAGAAACAAATGCCTTGAGCGAAATTTCATTAACGATAAACGAAGGCGATTTTGTCTCGATTATGGGACCATCCGGAAGTGGGAAATCAACTTTACTAAACATCATCGGCTTGTTAGACAGTGCTTCTGGTGGAAGTTATGAATTGTTAGGACAGGAAATGATTGGCTTAAAGGATAAATTAAAGTCAAAAGCCAGAAAAGAAAACATTGGGTTCATTTTTCAGAATTTTAATTTAATTGATGAATTATCGGTTTATGATAATATCGAATTGCCGTTGATTTACAATAATGTTCCGTCATCAGAAAGAAAGAAAAAAGTAGAAAATATAGCTACTATACTGGGTATTTCGCATCGTTTGAAACATTATCCGCAACAGCTTTCAGGAGGTCAGCAACAACGTGTGGCCGTTGCGAGAGCTTTAATCAATGACCCGAAAATTATTCTTGCCGATGAGCCTACCGGAAATCTGGACAGTAAAAATGGTAATGAAGTAATGGAATTATTGACAGATCTTCATGCAAGTGGTGCCACAATTCTGATGGTTACACACTCAGATTATGATGCTTCGTTTTCGCAAAAAACAATTGTAATGAAAGATGGAATCATACTTTCAGAAAAAATGAACCATAGAAATGTAGATGTTTTAGTAAACAATTCAATAAACTAAATCATGCTAAAGAACTGGATCAACATATTTATTTATCATATCAAAAACAATAAGCTTTTTACTGCTTTGAATGTTTTGGGTTTGAGTATTGGAATTGCAGGATTAATTTTTGCCACTTTGTATTGGAACGAGGAACATTCGTATGACCAATGGAATCCTAATAAGGATAACGTTTTTTTAGTAGCAAATAAGATGGATGCCACAACCTATTGGTCATCGAGTTCTGCATCAGTAGGATCTGCAATAAAAGCTATAAGCACTGAAGTGGAATCGTTTTGTTATTTAAGCGGAAACTATGACGATGAAATATTGTATTGTAATGGCAAAAAAGTTCAGTCTGACAGGATTGTAACAGCGCAAAAGAACTTTTTCGATTATTTTCCTTATGAGTTTACAGAAGGCAGTCAAAAAGGGGCATTACCGGATGTAAATAGTATTTGTTTATCGAAAGATCTCGCTTTTCAGCTTTTTGGAAACGAAAGTGCTTTAGGTAAAAAAATAGTTTTGAAAAATAAAGTGCTGATGGTTAGAGGGGTTTATAAACTCAATAAAAAATCAGTTTATAATCCTTCCTGCGTAGTCAATTTTATGGATGAAAGAATAAATGCAAATATTGAATTTTGGGGAAATTTTGATTTTGTTTTATTATTAAAATTAAAAAATCCGGAGGATCAACAGCGGGTAACCAGTAATTTAGAGAAACTATATTTCGAAAATCTCACGTTTCGCCGTGCAAAAGAACAAGGCATTCCGCCTAAAGAGTTTATTCGAAAATATGGCGAAGTAAAACCAGTCTTAGAATCCTTGGCATCAGTTCGCCTGCATACAAAAGCGGGTGGTTTGATAGAGGCAAAAGGCAATTTTCAATTTTTACTTATTATGGTTGGGTTGTCGGTTTTAATCCTGTTATTATCTATTGTAAATTATGTTAACTCTGCTACGGCAAATGCCATAAAAAGGGCCAAAGAAGTGGGGGTTCGAAAAATTATTGGAGCTTCAAAATTTTCTATAATTCAACAGTTTATTTTTGAAACGGCTATTATTTCTTTGTTTTCAATTTTAATATCGCTTGTTATTGTCGAAATCTCTTTACCGTACTACAATGCTTTTTTAGATAAAATGCTTGTTTTGCAAAGTGGTCAGTTTTACTTACAACTTATTGCTATATTTTTCATAACGGTTGTATTGGCAGGAATATTTCCGGCTATTTATGTTGCTAATTTTGAGCCGTTAAAGGTTTTGAAAGGGAATTTTGGGCGAAGTAAAAACGGTATCTGGCTTCGAAATGCAATGCTGATATTTCAGTTTGCCGTGGCTGCCTTCTTCATTGTTGGATCTTATATTGTTTATCAGCAAATAGATTATATGAATTCAAAGGATTTAGGTTTTAACGGGAAACAGATTATAAATATTTCATACAAGAATATCTATGGTGAAAAAGTTACTGATAAAGATCGGTTTGACCGATACCGTATAATCAAAAATCAATTACTGCACATAAAAGGTGTTAAAGAAGTTTCCGGAGGCGGTTTTACTTTAGGAAATGGTTCTAAATCTATTATATCGTATCATTATAAAGATATAAATGTTGACGGAAATAACGTGCCTGTTGATTTTGGTCTGTTGGAAATGTTGAAAATAAAAATGGTCAAAGGACGTTATTTTGACCCAAAATTCGCTCAGGATACCATCAATACGATGTTGATCAACGAGACTGCCCTAAAGTTATTAAACGAAAAAGATCCAATAGGCAAAAAAGTTGACTGGAACGGTAAAGAAGTCATTATTGTAGGGATTGTAAAAGATTTTAATCTTCGAAATCCCGGCGAAGCTATTCCTCCTATGTCTTTTTTACATTTTAAAACTGTGCCTTGGTTTACATCATTTTTAAATAATATTTATATCACTGCTGACGCAAAAAACATGCAGCAAGTTTTGACAGATATAGAAAATCTCTGGACCAAAAAAGTAGATACAGAATATCCGTTTTCATATGATTTTGTCGATAAAGAATATAAAAGGTCTTATAGTAATTATGTGAAGCAAAAAAATCTTTTTTCTTTGTTGAATGTCATCGTTATAATAATTGCCCTATTCGGGTTATTTGCTCTTGCTTCATATTCTATTGAACGACGAATGAAAGAAATCGCTATCCGAAAAACACTCGGTGCCGAAACCAATGTTTTATTAAAAGAACTTTGTAAACAATATGTTATTTTTAGCATAATAGGTTTTTTAATGGCACTATTTCCGGCGTATTATTTACTAAATAAATGGTTAGAGAATTTTGCTTACAGAATTAATATTTCTCTTTATCCGTTTATAATCGGGTTTACTGCTTTACTGGCATTAACATTATTAGTGGTACTTACAAGGGCTTATCAGGCAACCAAAATTGATGTTTTGAAATACCTTAAATACGAATAAGATGCTAAAGAACTGGACCAACATATTTATTTATCACATCAAAAACAATAAGCTTTTTACGGCTTTGAATGTTTTGGGGCTGAGTATTGGAATTGCAGGCTTAATTTTTGCCATTTTGTATTGGAACGACGAACATTCGTACGATCAGTGGAATCCTGAAAAAGATAAAATTTACACGGTTCTTAATGATATTGGCGGGGGTAATATTTGGGCAGTAAATTCCCCTGTACCCGGCCCAATTTTAAAATCAACTGCTTCAGGCTTACAGGATTATTGTTATTTCGAAAGCAATTACGAAAAGGAAACCATACAGTATAATGGTAAGATAGAATTGGTAGATAAGATTTTCTCGGCACAGGGTAATTTCTTTTCTTTTTTTCCTTTTGAATTTATTCACGGGAGCGCAAAAAGCGCCCTTCATGACCGTAACAGTATTTCTTTTTCTGAAGAAACAGCTTTGCGAATATTCGGGAATGAAAATCCCATGGGGAAACAGGTTAAATATGCTGAAAATTTCTTTGTTGTTCGCGGCATATACAGTTTATCTAAAAAGTCTTCGGTAATGCCGGCTGCGATCACAACTATAATCGAGAATGATCTGGAAAAAAAGAAGGATAGCTGGGGACTAAATTTTGGATTAATGCTGAAATTAAAAAAGCAAAAAGATACAACTGCCATACTTAAAAGCTTAACGAATATCTATATTGAAAATAACTTTAAAAAACAGGCAAAGTCAGAAGGAATCACCTATGAAGCCTATTTGAAATTGTATGGCGAGCAGGCAAAACCTAAATTACTTCCTTTTTCCGGCTCAAGGCTTTATCAGGGAAATTATCCTTTTCCTGAAGGAAATGGAAATCTTCAGTTTTTAAAAATTTTAATGGGGCTATCCATTCTTATATTACTATTATCGATTGTAAATTATATTAATCTCGCTACTGCAAATGCTGTAAAACGTGCTAAAGAAGTTGGCGTGAGAAAAATAGTGGGGGCTACAAAATCACAAATTATTAGTCAATTTGTATTTGAAACGACCTTAATGGCGCTTTTTTCACTTTTGTTAGCCTTGGTTATTGTCGAACTTTCATTGCCTTTTTATAACTCACTCTTAAGCAAAAATCTAATTCTTGAAAGTTCTCAGTTTTATGTGCAGTTAATATTCATTTTTATAATTGTCATTTTGGTTTCGGGAGTTTTACCGGCTATTTATGTGTCTAATTTTGAGCCTTTAAAGGTTTTGAAAAGAAATTTTTCCCGAAGCAAAAACGGAATATGGCTCAGAAACGGAATGTTAGTTTTACAATTTGCCATTGCCACTTTTTTTATCATTGGTTCCTTTATTGCATATCAGCAGGTACAGTACATGGCAAATAAAGACTTAGGTTTTAAAGGGGCTCAGGTAATGGATATTTCTTTTAAGCCTAAAAAGGGAAAAAGCCAATTTGAACGATACAAAACAATACAACAGGAGCTTTTAAAAATCAAAGGTGTTCAGGCTGTTTCGGCTGGAGTATTTTCTATTGGAAACGATGTTAATTCGTGGTCCGGTCTGCATTATAAAGACAATAAAGAAGTTATAACACAGCAAATGCCAATTGATTTTGGAATGTTGGATCTTTTAGGCATACGGATAATTAAAGGAAGGGATTTAGCAAATAAATTTGCCTCTGATACTATCAGCAACGTTTTGCTAAATGAAGCTGCCGCTAAAACATTACAGGAAAAAGATCCCATTAATAAAGAAATTATCTGGGAAAATAAAAAATTAAAAGTAGTAGGGATTGTAAAAGACTTCAATTATTTTGGACTTCAAAACCGTATTTCGCCAATGATTTTTATGCATATCAAAGCTTTCGAATGGATGGAAAAAGATTTGCATAATATTTCGGTTAAAATTGCACCGGAGGAAATGCCTAAAACGATTAGCGCCATAGATAAACTCTGGAGAACAAAAGTTGATGGTGAATATCCCTTTGAATACAATTTTGTGGATAGAAATTTTGCCCGTACCTATAAAGATTACCAAAATCAAAGTCAGCTATTTTCGTTCTTAAACGGAATTGTTATTCTAATTGCCATTTTTGGATTATTTGCTTTGGCTTCTTTTTCTATGGAAAGAAGGTTACGGGAAATTGCGATCAGGAAAACATTAGGGGCTGACACCAATGTTTTACTCAAAGATTTGTCTAAGCAATATGTTGTATTCTGTTTGATTGGTTTTATGATCGGTATAATCCCAGCTTATCTTTTATTGCAAAAATGGCTGGAAAATTTTGCTTTCCGTATTCGTATTCCTTTGTTACCTTTTGGTTTAGCACTTACCTTATTGATGTTCCTGACCTTGACCATCGTTTTGGCAAAAGCGTATCAGGTTACCAAAATTGATGTTTTGAAATACCTTAAATATGAGTAAAATATAAAATGTAAAGCCTCCAAAGTCATTTGATTTTGGAGGTTTTTACTTTAATAAAAGCTTTTTTGATTAACCGTGAGCCGCTACAGAAACATCAGCCCATTCTTCCCACGTGGCCAGTTTTTGCTCGTAAGTTTGTTTGGCAAATGGCAGAGCTACTTTTCCTAAGAATAGGCGTAAAGGAGGATTTTCTGCTTCTGCTAATTTTATGATTGCGGGTACAGTAGCGCTTGTTTTTCCAAAAGAATCAGCATTTTCTTGTTCTGCAATAGCTTTTTTGATTCCGTCATAAGCATCAATAGGCTCGCTGTTGAACCCGTTACCCCAGATATCTGTAACATAACCGTTTGGTTCTACCAAAGTAACGTTGATCCCAAATTGTTTTACCTCCTGAGACAGTGTTTCTGTAAGACCTTCGACAGCAAATTTAGAGGCATTATAAAGTCCTAAATTAGGCAAAGTTGCAATTCCTAAAATAGAAGAAACCTGAATAATATGACCCCTTTTTTGATTTCTCATAATTGGCAAAACTGCCTGAGTTAACCAAAGCGTACCAAAAAAGTTAGTTTCGAATTGGGCTCTGGCCTCTTTTTCGCTTGCTTCTTCAACAGCACCGTTTAAAGCATAACCTGCATTATTGATCAGGATATCAATTTTCCCGAAATGTTCTTGTACTTTTTTTACTGCTGCAAACGAATCTTCGCGATTGTTGACATCTAAAGTTAGCGGTAAGATGGCATCACCATATTTCGCTTTTAAGTCGGCCAGAGTGTCGATATTTCTGGCTGTTGCAGCTACATTGTATCCTTTTTCTAAAAATGCTTCTGTCCAGGCTTTTCCAAATCCTTTTGATGCTCCTGAAATTAAAATTGTTTTTGACATGATATTAAATTATTTATTATTTATTGTTTATTGTTTATTGTTTATTGTTTATTGTTTATTCTGATTTTTATAAATATGACTGATCGGTCATTTTTTTAGCAAAAAAAATTAGAGTGTGTTTTCCTCTATTATTTTTTTTAAGGTTTTAATTATGACTTTCATTTTATCATTACTGCCTGACATTCTGGATATGAGCTGACCGCCTTCCATCATGGCAAACATAACGATTGCAAACTCTTCAGCATTCCATTCCGGTTTAAACTCTCCGTTAGCAATTCCTTTATGGACACTATTAGCCAATAATTGTTGATTAGCGTTACAGCCTTTATTTATTTTCTCCTTTACAACAGGATTGGTGTCATCAGCCTCTGTGCCAAAATTCAATAATGGGCAACCGCCTGTAAGAGGTGGGTTTACAGCATTACTAAAGAAATCGATATAAGTAAAAAGCTCTTCTTTGGCTGTTTTGCTTTTACTGACTTTAAGCAGAAGCTTATCACCCAGTACTTTAATATTATGATCAACAGCAGCGCAGGCCAAGACATCTTTATTTTCAAAATGAACATACATACTTCCTTTAGACAATTTGGTAGCCTCCATAATATCACTCATAGCAGTAGCGGCAATTCCTTTTGTATTAAAAATAGGTGCTGCTTTTTCTATGATGAATTGTTTGGTTTCTTCTCCTTTTGTCATGATCTTATTCATTTACAGGTACAAATATATGACCGATTGGTCATATATGCAAGTCAGCCTAGTTTTTTTAAGATAAGTTTCACACTTCAGTTCTTATTTCTTTTACTTTGTCTTTTCATTTTCCTTAATATGCTGTCTGTGCGATAATCCCCATTGAATCATTTCAGAAATGATTGGGCCAAATGATTTGCAGTACGGGGTAGACTCATATAAAATGGGCACTTTGGCATCGTGGTCTTCCGTTCTCTTTACCAGGTTATTCAGTTCCATATCTTTTAATTCCTTTGATAACATTCGTGACGTAATGCCCGGGATACTTTGCTGAATTTCTTTAAATCGGTTATTTCCGTTACAGATCGAATTGATTATAGGTAGTTTCCATTTCCCTCCTAAAACATATATAGTATCCTGAAGTGCCTGAAATTCCTCTTTCTGATTTCTTTCCATAAACATTTATTTTTTTACCCTATAAGGCAATTTAAGTTTAGATAAAGGATATAGGCAACAAAATTTTCTTTTTAAAAAATACCGATTTAAAGGAGTGGAAGTATTGACTTAAATCTGCATCATTTTTTACAGACCAAAAAATATTGTGTGCTTCATCTATTAAACAAAAGTATGAAAACAAATTAAAACTGAAAACAAGACTTAATGGCAAATAAATCATAATTACAATAAAATATTTTTATTTATGTATTTAACTACGTAGTTTTGTTACATAAAATTTAAATGATATGAAACCACTTATAATTCCCATTGAAAATCAATACGAAAGCGCTATTGTTGATTTAATTTTAAGCATTCAGCAAAATGAATTCAATATTGCAATTACAATAAAAGATCAGCCGGATTTGCTCGATATCAACAATTTTTATTATGCTGACGGAGGTCATTTTTGGGGTGCTTTTATAGATGATGAATTAGTAGGAACAATTGCTTTAGTGAAATTTAGTAAGACAGAAGCTGCAATACGAAAAATGTTTGTAAAGAAGGAATATCGCGGAAAAGAGTTTGCAATCGCACAAAAATTATTAAATACTTTAATGGATTATTGTTTAGCAAATGAAATTGATAATTTATATTTGGGAACTATATCGGTATTAGAAGCTGCTTTACGTTTTTATGAAAGAAACCATTTTATACGTATCGAAAAAGAATGGCTTCCGGACCCGTTTCCGTTGATGAGTGCAGACAATGTATTTTGTCATTTAACCTTAAAAAAATAAAGATGAATATTATAGATGAATCCGGAATTTTAGCCCTTTCAACACGATTACAACGTCTTAGTGAACAATTGCGAAAAGATGGTGCACTATTTTATAAGTCCTACGGAATTGACTTTGAGCCCAAATGGTTTCCGGTTATTTATACCTTGCACCATAAAGAAGTTTTGAGTGTTGTCGAAATTGCAAATGAGATTGGATACACGCACCCGTCAACTATTAGCCTTTTAAAAGAACTGGAAAAACAAAAGCTGATTCGTTCTAAAAAAGATAAAATCGACGAGCGAAAAAGACTGATCCGGCTTACGGCAAAAGGGCAGGAGCTCATTGAAAAAATGAAGCCGGTCTGGGATGTAATGTCGAGTGTACTTAATGAGATTACAGATAATCAGAACAATTTGCTTCAGGCGATTAATGAAGCCGAAAACAAAATAATGCATCAGAGTTTTTTACAACGCGCTATGCAGTTAAAAAGTGAAAATTAGTTTGTAAAAGCAGGGAAGTTCCAAAAGTTCTAAGGCTTTTTCCGAAATCGGATAAAATAGTAGCGTTACTTTCTTTACCGGATTTTAAAGTTTCAAAGGTTTTTTCCTGAAAGCTGACAGAGTAGTACTCTGTGTTTTTTGAATATTTTATTGAGGTGGCTTTCATCATTAAATCCCGGATTTTATTATTTTCTAGAGAAAACCCAATTGCTTTATTTTATTAATTAGTTCTATATCTCCTCCTTTTTCTAATAAAAAATGGTTTTTAATAATAGCCTTTCGTTTTTCTATTGAACTCAATGATAGCGGTATATGATTTGGAATATCTATCATTTTAATACCTTGGGAAAGCAGGTTCAGAATCTGACTGTCATATTCGCCCCAATCAAAATTTCTTTGGGCTAATTTTTTTTGAGATTTTATTATCTCATCACTATAGATGATTTTACCTGATAGAATCTTTTTGCAAATGGCAGGGAATGATTCAAAATTGACTTCACTTTTAGAAATAAATCCCTGAGGGCATATTTCTTCTATAACCCTGTTGACAATAAAAATTTCTGTATGCATGGTTAACAATAGGATTTTGCATCCGGGATGAGTTTCTTTAATTAAAGTGGCTAAATCAATACCGTTAGAAATATTTTGTTGCTGATAAGCGGGTAAACTAACATCCAGTATCGCAAAATCAATTGGTATGTTTTGCTTTTTAAGTGATCGTATTTCTTTGTACGCGGTTTCGCAATTGTAACTTTTGATAAACAATGGCTCAACAGCACTAAAACTCTCATCAGACAGAAGGTTAACATAACTATCTACTGTCATTGGATGATCATCAACAATCAAAATATTAAATGGCATCTGGTTAGAATTTATGTAAAAGTAAATTTTTATAAATGTTTTTCAGTATCAAAAATAAACTTTTTTTTAATTTGATATAAAGCGGTTTTTTAGGGCTTTATGTCATCAATACGGTATTAATAATCTTCTTTAATTTATATATTTGGATCAAACTAACAAATACTAATTTTGAAATTTAGCTCTAAACTTTTTCTGCCCATAATTGTTTTAATCCTGATTACTTTATACTTGTTATGGAATAGCAGGCAATCTGTAAGTACAGCTAAAGGAGATATCAGGTTTAATCAGAAGCATTTTGATACTATTTCGGGTTCTCAAAAAGAAAAATACCTGGATTCGATCGTTGTAAAGTTAAAGGGGAAGAAAAATGATTCCATCGTTAGAAATTTATATTTAAAGACCGGCGAAGAATACTATTATCTAAATACTATTAAAAAGTCATATTCATCCAGTTTATTGGCGTTAAGACTAGCAAAAAAAGAAAATGACAGTTCCGGGATTGCTAAATCTCTGTATTATATTGGTGATTGTTATGAAACAAAAAGTGATAGCGCCTATTTTTATTATTTGCAGGCTCAGAAAATTTATAAAAAAATTCATGATTATGACCATTTAGGACGTATGTATTTTAATAAAGCCTACGTTTTATTTTATGATGGAAGGTTCGTGGAATGTGAAGTTGAGCTAATAAAAGCACTGAAATCTTTAAAGGGGTCAAAGAATGCAAAACTTTTGTATTCCTGTAATACTATAATGGGAAATTGCCTGGAAAAGCTTTTGATGTATGATCAGGCGTTAAAATACCACCAATTGGCTTTGGGAAATTTAAAAGCATTAAAGAAAGACAATAAAGATATTGATCAGATTAATAATTATAATGTATCATCTGTCGTTAATATTTGCAATTTATATGATGCAAAAGGTGATTTCGAAAGATCAGTCAAAGAACTAAGCCCATTGTTAACCAAAGATCTGGAAAACAAATTGCCTCGTTTGTATGCTACTGTACTATCGAATTTAGCTTATTCGAAAATGAAAAGCGGACAGTATAAAAAAGTAGAGTTTATGTTTTTAAAATCTTTAAAAATTGTAGACAGTCTGGGATATACTACTGATGTGATTTACAAAAAGATTCATTTGGGAGAGTTCTACCTGACTCAAAAGGATACTTTAAGTTCTTTAAAGATTTTACAAGAGGCTTATAATACTGCTGTTAAAATGAATTATACGAATGAAATTTTAACAACTTTAAAGTTACTTTCGACAGTAGACCAGAAGAAAAAAATGCTGTATGCAAATCGTTATATAGCCATTAGCGATAGTATAAATGGTCTTCAAAGCAGGACCGCTAATAAATATGCAAGAATTGAATATGAAACGGCAAATGTCGAAAATGAGAATCAGGTCCTGACCAGGAAAAATTTTTACATTTTAATTTTTTCTTTTGGTCTTTTTTTGGTTCTCTCTGCCATTTTTGTTTTCATTTATCTACGTTATAAAAACAAAGAACTGAAGTTTGCAAAACAGCAAAAAGATGATAGTGATGAAATATACCAGCTTCTAAGTGAGCAGCAGGAAAAGATAAATACGGCAAAGGAAAACGAGAAAAATAAAATTGCCAAAGAATTACATGATGGCGTTATGAACAGGATTTATGGGGTAAGAATGAACCTTGGTTTTTTTAACGCTAAGATCGATGAAAAAACAATTGAAAAAAGGAAAGAATATATTTTTGAATTAGAAAAAATCGAAAATGAAATCAGGACAATTTCACACGATTTAAGTCGGGATTCTTTTTTAGAAAACAGTGATTTTACTATTTTACTTTCTAATTTGGTTAAAGATCAAAAAGACTTAAGCACAACAGTATTTAACTACATAATTGAGGAAGGATTTGACTGGGAAAATATTCAGAACATCTATAAAATAAATCTTTACCGCATAATTCAGGAAACTCTTCAAAACATTCACAAACATGCTAATGCCCAAAAAGTCGATGTAAAAATTCAATTGGTTGAAAACGGCATTCTGAAATTATCAATTATTGATGATGGCGTGGGTTTTGATGTTAACGCTGTAAAAAAGGGAATTGGTCTTTCGAATATTAAAGAAAGGATAAATTCGTTAAAAGGTCATCTTGAGATAAAATCAAAAATAGGAGCAGGCACAGAAATTATGGTGACGTTTACTCTTTAGGAAAATTCTTTTTTATCCTATAACCAACGCAGGAATCTTTTCTGCGATATTCTTCAATCTGATTTTAAAGATGTAATTGAATTTGAAATTCCGGAAGGCGGACTTGCCGTTTGGGCCACTTTCGATAAGAAAATAAATTTAGTGAAGATGTCTGAAAATGCCCTGAGAATTGGTTTCGCCTCAATAGATGAAAAAGAAATTTTGGCTATTATTACGATTAATGCCTGAAATAGAATTGGTCTTTCGACCAACTTAATTCCTGATTAATTCCAAAATAAAATTATAAGTAAAAAGGATTTAAAATATTCATATTTTAAATCCTTTTTTATGGTTATTCCATTAGTTCAATGCGAAAACGAGATCTTATTTTACAGCTGTTTTTTTCTTTTTTCCTAACCAGATTAATAATCCCGTAATAGGTAAGGTTAAGGCAAAAAGAGATACTATAAATGCAAGAATCTTAGTTGGCAGTCCGTAAATGCTTCCAGTATGAATAGGGTAGTTGAGACGTCTTATTTTATCTCCTTTTGAAAAAGCTTCATAAGGTCTTGCCTCAATTTCTTCGGCTGTATATTTGTCAAAATAAGCAGCACTGGATTGATTGGGAATTGTTTTTTCTGAATATTCTTTTAAGACCAAAATACTATTGATGGTATCAGAAGGCATTCTGATCTGAATATTTCCTTTATACGGAAAAATACTGTCTGTGGCATTATAGATACTTTGGTAAAAGGCAGTATGATTGAGTTTAGGGTCTGTTTTGGTTGGGTTTTCTACTTTGGCAGAAGGTTTTGTTGTCGTTCCGTCAGCCAAGAAATAAATGCCGTTTTGAAACCAGTTAAAGGCAAAGCTTAATCCGGTTAATGAGATAAGCAGCAAAATTAAAAAACTATAGAAACCAAATGTCGAATGAAAATCCCAATTGACTCTTTTAAAAGAAGCACCCCATTTAACGGTTAATCGTTGTTTTAGATTTTTGATCTTTTTGGGCCACCATAAAACAATACCGGAAATGAGCATAAAAACAAAAATTAAACAGGAAGTTCCTGTTAGTATTTCTCCAAAATCACCCAGAAGCAATTGCCTGTGAATCGCCAAAACGACAACAAAAAACCGTCTTTCCTGCGGTGTTGAGGCCAGTACTTTTCCGGTGTAAGGATCAATAGAAAAAAATTGGGCTTTTTTATCTGAATCCTTTGCTAAAATTTGCATTGTACGCGAAGGATCATTAAAGGTATAGATACGGGTAATCTTTTTTATCGAATAGTGTTTCTCAAGCATATCCGTACAATAGTCAATAGGCTTTTTTGTTGTTCCTATTGTAGCGACATTATAATATTCAGGATGTACAGCTTTGTCAATTTCTTTCTCAAAAACCAAAATACTGCCGGTTAAGGCAGCAATAAAAACAATTAAACCAGAACCAAGTCCCAGCCATAAATGTAACAGGCCAATATTTTTTTTTAATGTTTTCTTCATAAATGCTTTGATCAGTCAGATAGCACTGAACTGTAAATTGTTATTGTACAATAGAACGGCTTGCTTTTTGTAAAATTCTGCTACAAATTTATGTTTATTTAGACTCAATATGTACTATGTTTCAAAAAAATATTCTCTTTTAAAAAAATATTTTAATGTAACAATACGAACTATGCAATGCCAATAGTCTGAGACGGAACAAGTCGCTTGTTTTGTGACGATCTTTTTTGGTCAGGACCTTTTTTCAGCGGAATTTAACTGAGATATAGTTCAATAAAAAAATCCCTCAACATTTAAAAATGGAGGGATTTTGACAAGTGCTTTTAAGGTAAAGCAATTGAACTTATTTAGTCACTTTTTTGAATCTCATCATTGGAATGTCCTTCATGATTAAATTTAGTTTGCCATCTTTATCAATAGCATAACTATCAATATTTTTAATCGTTTTTGTAAAAACTTGTTCTCCGCCACCTTCACAATACATTAATGTAGCCGGACCTTGTTCTCCAAAAGTAAGTGATTTTCCTTTTAAGGTAAATGGAGCACTGTAGCCATTACAACCTGCATTTCCAGATACTTGTTTTGTAGCTTCATCAAATTTAATAAACGGTTTTTTATCAGGGAACAGACCTTCAAAAGCAATACGCGGCCCTGAAATATACTCAAGCTCCCAGGTTGTATTATAAAGATCGGCAGTTTTTGAAGTGTCTTTCATTGAGGTACAGGAATTAAAAGATAAGGCTAAAATAGCGACGAATACTAATACGTAATTTTTCATAAAATAAGATTTTAGAACATAAATTTAAAGATTTTTATCAGAATTAAGGCAAGAAATAGTGCTTATTTTTAGATTTTGATTTCTTAAGCCAGGGAGATTTAGGAAATTAATTTGTTAGATTATTAAGGGATAACACGTTATTATAATGTCAATTTGCCCGTACACATACAGAAAGAAAGTTGTAATTCCTCAACACATGTAAATGTTTTCATCTTTTTTATGATTGAATTTTGCATCATCATTAAAAATAAAAAAGATGAAAACATTATTTACCACTTTGATGCTTTTGGCAGTATCACTGTCCGTTTCTGCACAGCATATTATTCACAAAAAAGTATTCAGTAAAAAAATGAACAAGGAGATTCCAACTGTAATTATTACTCCCAAACTAGTAGACGGAAAAACCTATAAAACGATTTATATCCTTCACGGCTACAGCGGAAATCCTGACAGGACTTACAAAGAAGACATTCCGGATCTTGTCAGTAAATCTCAAAAATACAATACCATCTACATATTGCCCGATGGAAACTTTAATAGCTGGTATGTTGATAGTCCAGTGGATGCATCATCTCAATACCAAACCTTTATAGGAAAAGAATTGGTAGAGTATATTGATGCCAGTTACCCAACGACACAAAACCGAAAATTTAGGGGAATTCTGGGTTGGAGTATGGGAGGATATGGCGCATTGAATATCGGAGTTTTTTATCAAAATACTTTTGCTGTTGTAGGCAGTTCCTGCGGGGCACTCGATTTTAACCGTTTTGGTAAAAATTTTCATCATTATCAGGTAGATAAAGTTTTAGGAGATTTTAAAAGTTTGCCCAAACAGTATTTCACATTTGATAAAACAAAAGAAATGGCTTCATCGGATCAGCTTTATATTCTGGATTGTGGTACAGATGATACTCAGATGATCGATATGAACCGGGATTTTCATCACTTGCTGAGCAATGAAAAAATAGAACATTTTTACATCGAATCGCCTGGGGGGCATGACCCGAAATATTGGAACAAATCGTTGTCCGCCCAATTGGCTTTGTTTGAAAATTATTTTAATTCTCAAAAGCAATAGAGCAAGTTTAAAATGTATTCGGTATACAGGCAAAAGGAGTATTTTATTTATCTTTATGCAATAAATCTGTAAGACTTACTTTTTGCCCATAAATTTAGTAATAGATCATTGAAGAAAATACCAATATACAATCAGAGCCCGGAAGCAGTAGGAGGCATTTTTATTGCCCATCATTCTGTTACGGGCTTAGAAAATGTAGACAAAAAACTGGAAGCCCATCGCGATGATTTTTTTATATTTTTTGTTTTAACAGAAGGACAGGCAATTATTACATGTGATATGACCGATGTCGAAATACAGGCAAACAATATTATGATGGTCAAACCTTTTCAGGTTCATTATGGAAAAAAGGTTTCTACGGATGCAATGGGATATTATATAGGTGTTGCCCCATTTCTTATTCCGAATAATTGTATCGAAATTTTTCAGGATTTAAAAATTTCAGCACAGCTCAGTAAAATTGATCCGGCAGAACAGGAAGAAGTTTTAGATACTATTTCTTTATTACATCGCTCTTTTAAAAGTTCAAACCCCAATAGGGCACAGATTATTAATGGTCTTTTTAATGCCCTGGTGTATCATTTTACCAATATGTTTTCGGAATCCAAAAATGCGGTCCGGCAATTTAGGCATCAGTCGGGGATAATTTGTGCGAATTTTAAAAAACTAATTTCAGAACATACTTTTTTAGAAAGTCCTTCTTATTTTGCGAAGAAATTAAATATCAGTACTTCTCATTTAAATGATTGTGTCAATGCTTCAACCGGTAAATCAGTGACGTACTGGCTACAAAATGCTATGATTACCGAAGCACAAAGGTTGCTTTATTATACCGATAGTGAAGTAAAAGAAATTGCTTTTATGCTGGGATTTGAAGATCATACTTATTTTTCAAGGTTATTTAAAAAAATCACTAATCAGACACCTCTTGCATTCCGCAAAAAATTCCGCGAATAGTCCAATCATCGCCATTTATTATTCAATGCCCTTTTATGGTTTTATTTTCAATTTTGAATTGAATTTTAAAACGATATATTATGAATTCTATGCCAAAAATTATTGGTGATTTTATGGAATTAGCCTTTAGCAATAAAATTTGCAAAGTAAGTGTTACAACCATACAAATGCCAGCTCCCAACATAAAAATAGTGACATTTAAAGGTGTTTTTCCTCAGGTTAAATTTAAAATAGGACACGCGATAGTGATCAGAATTGATGAAACCAATTATCGCAATTATACACCCAGCAAATGGGATAGCGAAGCGGGAACTTTTGAAGTCATCTTTCACATTCACAATAACGGCCCGGGAAGTGAATGTATAAAAAAATTAAAATTAAACGATCAGATAACCGTTGGTTTGCCAAGAGGTTTTAAAGTATTTAACAAAGAAGCAAAATATCATTTCTTTTTTGGAGATGAAACCTGTATGAGTGTTTTTAAAAGTATGAAAGATGAAATTAATCGTACCGAAAATAACTATTTAGGAATTCTGGAATTAGATAAGCCTTCTGTTGAGGTTCCGGAAAAATTAGGCATCAATGTAGATATAGTGCCAAAATCACTTAACAAAGCCGAATTTGCTATAAAAGCGCTTCATCAACTGGATGCTGAAATCTGGAACTTGTGGCAAAACGGTTATTTTTACCTGTTGGGAAATGCAAAATCGATCCAGGCATTTAGAAAAGCACTGAAAGAAAAGGGCGTATCAAACAAAAATATTTATACACAGCCGTATTGGGCCGAAGGGAAAATCGGGCTTTGATTTTAAATTGCTACAAAGAATAAAAAAAGACGATAATCAGGAATGTGATAAAGTTCAACATGCTCCAAAAACCAATACCATTTGAATTTACCGCATTCCCAAGTACCGTCTTTTAAACGTACGATAAGTTTTACTTTTTAGATTTGGATTTTAGCACATTTAACAAAAGTTTTGCATTGTTCACTTGTTGCATTATAAATGAAATTGATATTTAGTTATCTTTATAAAATAAATTTATAATCATGACCATTCAGCAATTAAAATATATTGCAGCTCTGGATGAAGAGCGCCACTTTGCAAGAGCAGCAGAAGTTTGTATGGTAACACAACCCGGACTTACTATCCAGCTCAAAAATCTGGAAGAAGAAATTGGTATTAAAATTTTTGACCGAAATAAAGTGCCATTAACGCCTACAATCCTTGGAGCTGAGATTATAAAACGTGCAAAAAAGATTCTTCGGGAAGCCGATGATATTCGGGATTTTGTGGTTAATGAAAAAAATCTGTTAGAAGGGGAATTAAAACTGGGTATTATTTCAACTTTATCACCTTATCTGATTCCGTTGTTTATTAAAGCCATGAAAGAAGTGGCCCCAAAAGTACATTTCATTATCAGAGAAGCCAATACCGGACAATTAATGAAGGATTTAGAAACCGGAACGCTTGATGTTGTTATTATGGCAACTCCAACCGGAAACCCGAATTTAATTGAACACCCTATTTTCAAAGAACCTTTTGTGGCTTATCTGAATGAATTGCACCCTATGGCGAATGATGAGTTTTATGAACTGCAACCCGGTGATAAAACCGAATTATTATTGCTGCACCATGAATTTTGTTACAATGCACAACTTCTGGATATCTGCGGACTAAAAACTTCGGATAAAATAAAAGAGCAATTTACGTACGATATCAGTTCGATCGAAACTTTAAAAAATTTGGTTAGGGCACAGTTAGGATTTGCGATTATTCCGCAGCTTTCTATTTTGAACGAAGGTTCCTCGGGACTTTTCAAACCTTTTAAAGAACCTATACCCGTTCGTGAAATCAGTCTGGTAGTTTCAGATTCGTTTTCTAAGAAATTACTGCTCGAAAAAATGAATGAAGCAATCTGGAATTGCCTTCCGGATTCCCTTAAAAAAGATTTTGCTTATCGAAAAATACGCTGGAACGATTCGCCTTATTTCGTCAAATCAGTAAGTAAGTTTATGTAATAGAAAAGCCTGATAATGAATATATCAGGCTTTTTTATATGATTGAAATAGCAACGGGGTAAATTAATTATTGTTTTTTAGAAGCTGCAATAATTACTTTAGCAACAGCTTCGGGTTGTGACATAAAAACCACGTGACTTCCTTTGATTTCTGTCACTTTTGTTTTAGAACGTTTGTACATGGCGCGCTCAATTTCAGGAGCAATACTTTTATCTTCGGTAGCTACAATTCCGTAAGCCGGTTTATCTCTCCAGGCTGCTTTAGTAACCGGAGTTCCAAATCCTTTGGCGTAAAAAGCACCTTGCGAAGCATACATAAAATCAGCATCTTCTTTACTGATATCGGCAGCAAAACCGGCATGAAATTTAGCTTTATCATAATATACAATTCCTTTGTCATCCGGATTCAATACACCGTTTTCAGGAGCCGGAGGAGCAGTCATAAGCCATTGTACCGTATTTTCGCCATTATCAGGCTGAAAAGCTGCCACATAAACCAATGCCGCTACTTTTGGATGGTTTCCGGCTTCTGTAATCACAGTTCCGCCCCAGGAATGACCTACCAAAACAGTGGGCCCGTCTTGTTTGTCTAAAACTACATTTGTTGCTTTAACATCATCTTCAAGGGAGCTTAACGGATTTTGAACAATCGTAACATTATAGCCTTTTTTGGTCAAAATCTGGTATAAAGCTTTCCATCCTGAACCATCTGCAAAGGCACCGTGTACCAATACCACATTTTTAACAGGAGCAGCATTTGCTGCTGTTTGCGCATTAGCATTTGCTGTTGCAAATAAGAAACTAAAAATCAGTGCTGCGAACATGAAATAACGATTCAATTGTTCTTTTAAATATTGTGTTCTCATTATTATAGAATTTAAATTTTAGATTTTAAAAATTGTAATTGATTTTTGAAATTGCAATTAAAATTTATTTAGTTTAAAGTGATTGCCAAAGTAATTTCAGTATTTAATAATTTTGAAATTGGACAAATTTCTTTGGCTTTTTGTGCTGCTTTCTCAAAATCTTCTGTTGAGATTCCGGGTACTTTTCCGGTAAGTTCTAACTGGATTAAGGTAATAGTTCCGTCTTCAAAAGTTACTTTGGCAACGGTATCCAAATCTTCGGGTACAAAACCTGCTTCCGAAAGTAAAAAACTCAACTGCATGGTAAAACAGCCTGAATGTGCTGCAGCAATCAATTCTTCAGGGTTGGTTCCTACACCCTGATCAAAACGGGTTTTAAAAGATAATTGTGCTTCGTTTAAGGTGGTACTTTGTGTACTGATAGTTCCTTTTCCTTCCATTCCTGTACCTTTCCAGTTTGCGTTTGCTCTTCTTGTAAATTTCATGATTTCTATTTTTTAAAGTTATTTTTTAATTCTCAAATCAGTTGTTTGATTTTGATGAGACAAATTTAGGGCGGTAGTTGTTATTAATCAAATTAATAATTTTGTGTGTTTATAAAAATAATTTATAATGTTGTGAAGATGCGGGATAGAGGATAGAGGATAGAGGATAGAGGATAGAGGATAGAGGATAGAGGATAGAGGAAAGAGGAAAGAGTAAAGAGGATAGAGTAAAGAGTAAAGAGGATCGAGTAAAGAGGATAGGGCGGGAGGAGTGTTTAATAAATTTTGATTTTTTTTAATCTTTGTGTATGAACTTGGGCCTTAATGAAGTTTTATTTTTTTATTTCTCATAAATTCTTCAAAATAAAAGAATAAAACTTGTTTCCTTTTCTATTATATTTGTTTTGAAACCATTTAAAATTATAGTTATGCTTATAGTACTCGGAATTGTTGTTTTCCTATTGTTTTTTGGAATTGTGTATTACAATTCCCTTATCGGAAAAAGAAATCAGGTAACCAATGCTTTCTCGGCAATTGATGTCATGCTGAAAAAACGCTTTGACCTGATTCCTAATCTTGTTGAAATCGTAAAACAATACACAGATTACGAACAAAGTACTTTAAGCAAAATTGTTGAGCTTCGTTCAAGAGCAATCTCAGGACCGATCAGTGATACCGAAAAAGCGAATCTGGATACTCAGTTAAGTAGCGCTGTAAAAGGTTTGATGGTAAACGTAGAAAACTATCCTGATTTAAAGGCAAATGCCAGTTTTACCAATCTGCAAACGACCTGGACAGAAAGCGAAGAACAAATTGCCGCTGCCAGAAGAACTTATAATGCCTCCGTTACGGATTTCAATAATGGTATTATGATGTTTCCCGGGAATTTATTTGCCGGTATGCTAAATTACAGCCCAATTGAAGTTTTGGCCGCAGCAGAAGAAGAGCGTAAAAATATTCGTGCAAAAGAACTTTTTAATAGTTAATGGATTCAGAAATAAACCACGATACCGCCTTGCAGGAGGTTTTGAACACATTAGAAGAGCAACGCAAAAAAATAGCCTCAACCTATACCACTTGTTACATTTTATTTGGACTGGCATTATTAATTATAGTCGCCGGTTTACTTATAGGATTTGCTATTGTTGCTGTGCTGGCAGGTTTGGTTCCCGCCATTGTAGGTATTGTAATGTATTTCAGGATTGATGATGATGCGCGTCAATACAAAATAGCTTTTAAAACAAAGATATTAGGGTCTGCTTTAAAAAAAATAAACGATACTTTAACGCTGACCCCTAAAAGCGGGCTTCCGGAATATGAATTTATAAGTTCAGAACTTTTTACGACAGAACCGGACCGTTATAAAACGGAAGATTTAATAAACGGTACGGTCGAAAAAACTTCTTTTTGGTTTGCCGAAGTCCACGCCGAATACAAAACGGAAAGGCAAACAAAAAACGGAACGCGTACCGAATGGCATACTATTTTTAAAGGAATTATTTTTGTTGCCGATTTCAATAAAAACTTTAATGTTTCGACCATTGTCCGGCCAAAAAGTTTTGGAAATGCGGTGGGAGCGTGGTTTTCTAAAAACGTGTTCAGTTTTGGAAACGATGAAATTGTACAGTTAGAAAATACAGCTTTTGACAATCAGTTTGTGACCTATTCCAGAAATCAAATCGAAGCAAGATATATTTTGACACCTGCAATGATGGAAAGAATCTTAAACCTGAACAATAAATCCAATGAGACGATTTCGCTCTCGTTCCTTAATTCTAAAATGTATATTGCTTTTCCGTTAAGCAGTAATTACTTCGAAGCTCCGATTCACGAATCGCTCTTAACTCCTGATTTACTTACCGAAGACCTCTCGATTGTTCAGTTTATGCATGACATTGTTCATGAATTAGATTTGAATACCAGGATTTGGGGCAAGGAATAATGTTGTCTGTAATGCTATAGTGAATCACATTTATAGCATATAAATAATAAAACCAGTATAGCATACGTCTAACCTTCGATTATAATTAGATATAAAATATTCCGAAACAAAATTATCTTCAAAACCCCTAATCAGGTATACTCTATGATACCGCCAGGAAACCAATACCTTTTCCGGTTTAAATTTGTCCCATTAATTTAAAAACACATAAAAAAATGGATGATTTAAAAAATAAAGTGGCGGTAATTACAGGAGGAAACAGTGGCATTGGTTATGCTACAGCAAAACAATTAAAAGAGCAGGGAGCTGAGGTTATTATTACCGGAAGAAGAAAAGAAGCAATAGAGAAAGCAGCACTGGAATTGGGTGTTACGGCGATTACAGCAGATCAGTCACAAGTTTTGGAGATCGAGAAGCTGGTTTCAAAAGTAAAAGAGGATTTTGGAACAGTTGATATCCTTTTTATCAACGCCGGAATTGCCGGTTTAGGTAATATCGAACAAGCCACAGAAGCATTATTCGACAGTATTATCGATGTCAATTTTAAAGGTGCTTATTTTACTTTAAGTCGTTTTATCCCCATTTTAAAAGAAGGTGCTTCGGTGGTGTTTCTTTCTTCTAATACTGCAAGTATGCCGGGGCCCGGATCTTCTATTTATTCGTCGAGTAAAACTGCATTGAATTCAGTGATGAGATCGGCAGCATTAGAATTAGCACCAAGAAAAATAAGAGTGAATTCAGTTAGCCCGGGACCAACAGAAACGGAAGTCATGAAAAAAGTAGGTTTAAACGAAGCTACCGTAAAAAGTATTATGGATGTAGTCGTAGCTAAAGTTCCGCTAAAACAAATGGGAGCTTCGGCAGATGTTGCCAAAATGGTTTCATATTTAAGCAGTGATGCTGCTGTGTTCATCACCGGTGCCGATATTATAATGGATGGAGGAATGGTATTAGCTTAATTTTTTTTAGCTTAAAAAGTAAAGCGTTTAACAGCAAAGAGCACTAAGGTTTAGCAGGTCGCAAAGTTATGAAACACATAGCTTTGCGATCTTTCCGTTTTATAAAGTACTGCAAAAAAAAGCTTAACACTTTTTGTGGTAAAATAGAAAAGTATTTAGTATTCACATTTCATATTCCACAACTTTTAACTCAGGGATTGTCCATTTCACCCGCAACTTCGTCCGTTTGGACTGTTTTCCAATTCCGTAAGAAGGGGGATCGAAATACTTTTGACATAGAAATTAACTGATATTCAAATAATTTAAAAATCAAAAGCAATGAAATCACTTCAAAAAAACAATCGCAGTTTCGGTCATATAATCGCTGCGGGAACCTTTATGCTGCTCGCAGCTACAGGTTTTGCACAAAAAAATCAGGGAAACACTAAAACAAATGCAGAGGCAATTCGTCCTTATCATATTAGTATCTCACAAGAATCCTTAACAAACCTTCGTACCCGAATAAATGCAACAAGATGGCCGGATAAGGAAACCGTTGCAGATCAGTCGCAGGGCGTAAAATTACAGCAAATTCAAAGTCTGGTAAAATATTGGGGGACTGATTATGACTGGCGTAAAACCGAAGCCAAATTAAATGCCTTACCTCAGTTTGTGACTCATATTGACGGTTTAGATATTCAGTTCATTCATATCAAATCCAAACATAAAAACGCTTTGCCCTTAATCATTACGCATGGCTGGCCGGGATCATTCTTCGAACTTTTGAAAGTCATCGGGCCCTTGACAGATCCTACAGCTTATGGAGGAAAAGCCGAAGATGCTTTTGATTTGGTTATTCCGTCAATGCCGGGTTATGGTTTTTCTGAAAAGCCAACAGGAACAGGCTGGGGACCGGAAAAAATTGGAAATGCCTGGGATATTTTAATGAAACGTCTGGGATACAAACAGTATGTTTCTCAAGGTGGTGACTGGGGTTCGGTAATTGCAGATGCCATGGCACGTCAGGCTCCGCAGGGTTTATTAGGAATTCACGTAAATATGCCGGCAACGGTTCCGGCAGATGTGGCAAAAGCTCTTAAAGACGGGGATCCTGCGCCTTCAGGATTATCGGGTAAAGAAAACGCAGCTTTTAATTCGCTTAATAAATTGTATACAAAAGGTGGCGGTTATGCGGGAATGATGGTAACACGTCCGCAGACTTTAGGCTATGGACTTACGGATTCTCCGGTTGGTCTGGCTTCGTTTTTCCTGGATAAATTCAACGAATGGACCTATAGTGGAGGAAACGCTGAAAAATCACTCACAAAAGAAGAAATGCTCGACGATATCTCTTTGTACTGGTTAACAAATACAGCCAACTCGTCGGCTAATTTATATTGGGAAAACAACACTAACAATTTCAATGCTCTGGAACAAAGAACGGCAGAAATCAAGATCCCGGTTGCCATAACCGTATTTCCGGGAGAAATATATCAGGCACCAAAAACATGGGCTGAAAAAGCATACAAAAACCTGATTTATTTTAATGAAGTAAACAAAGGAGGTCACTTTGCTTCCTGGGAAGAACCACAATTGTTTTCAGTTGAACTTCGTGCTGCTTTTAAATCATTGAGGAAATAATAAACTAATAAATAATGCCTGACAGATTTTCGAAACCTGTCAGGATAACCCTTCACTAACCATTAAAAACAAAGTTATGGAAACTAAAAAACAGAAAAAATGGGTCATAATCGCTATTATCATTTTAGGTATCATCGCCTTTTTAATTCCAAATCAGATTGCTGCACAAAACGGTATAAAACGAACTGATCTGCAAAAACAGGATCTGAGTATTCCGGGAAAAGAAACTGTTCAGGCGCGAATTGATTTTGACGGACATACTGCTTTCGGGAAACATTTACATCCGGGAGAAGAGATTATTTATGTACTGGAAGGAACACTTGAGTATGAATTGGAAGGCGAAAAACCAGTTACTTTAAAAGCAGGAGAAGTACTTTTTATTCCGGCAGGAAAAATCCATTCGGCTAAAAATAACACAAATGTAAAAGCTTCAGAACTGGCAACTTATATAGTTGAAAAAGGGAAGCCGGTTTTGGTTATGAAAAAGTAAGCTCAGGTTTCAGGTAAAAGTAATAACGTGATACATCTCATAATTCACAACGTACCTACTGTCCGTTTCACCCTTTACTTCGTCCATTTGACCTGTTTTCTGATTGTAAAAAGAGAGGTCTAAGGATACCTTTGAGGAAGAAATTAACTGATAATCAACTAACAAAAATCAAAAAAATATGAAAACGATAGTAAAAATCAAAAACAGTTTTACAAATGCATTTGTTTTAATTGCCTTTTTTTCAGTAAATGCAATAGCAATTAATGCACAAACAGAAAAACAAAATAATTCACTTGGAACTTTAAAACAAATCAACGCAGGTTTATTAAATGTTGGGTATGCTGAAGCTGGTCCGCCAACAGGAACTGCGGTAATCTTGCTTCACGGCTGGCCTTATGACATTCACAGCTATAATGAAGTTGTGCCTGTTTTAGTTTCAAAAGGCTATCATGTTTTTACGCCTTATTTAAGAGGATTTGGTACTACCACCTTTCTGGCAAGAGAGACGTTCAGAAACGGACAACAAGCAGCATTAGCAAGCGATCTTATAGCCTTTATGGATGCCCTGAAAATTGATAAAGCCGTTATTGGCGGTTTCGATTGGGGTGCAAGAACAGCAGTAGTTACAGCGGCACTTTGGCCGGAACGGGTAAAAGGTCTCGTCTCAGTAAGTGGTTATTTGGTAGTTAATCTTGAAGCCAACTTAAAACCATTGTCTCCAACAGCAGAATTAGGATGGTGGTACCAATATTATTTTGCAACCGAACGGGGGAAACTTGGCTACAGCCAAAATACTTACGATTTCAATAAACTGATCTGGAAAATAGCTTCTCCGTTATGGAATTTCGACAAAGAAACCTACGATCAAACGGCACAATCGTTTGATAATCCGGACCATGCAGCAATCGTGATTCACAATTACAGATGGAGACAATCGCTGGAAGCTGGAGAACCTAAATACGATAGTTTAGAAAAACGCCTGGCTGTAAGACCGGAAATAAAAGTACCCACGATTACAATTGGTAGCGATTTTGACGGCGCTTTTGCAGATGGAAAAGCATACGCAAGCAAATTCACCGGAAAATATGCACACCGAATTCTAAAAGGTATCGGACACAACGTTCCGCAAGAAGATCCGAAAGCATTTGCACAGGCAATTATAGATGTAGACGGAATGAAATAAATTTTAATACTGAATTTTAAAATTACATTGACACATTTCACAACTTAAAAAAACAATAAAAAAAACATGAAAACAACAGTATTATACACAGGAAAAACACACACCACTGGTGGTCGTGAAGGGATTTCACAAAGTTCAGATGATCAATTGAATATCAAATTAAGTTCGCCGGGAACCCCGCGTCCTGGAACAAATCCGGAGCAGCTGTTTGCTGCAGGATGGTCGGCTTGTTTTATAGGTGCATTAGGAATTGCAGCTTCAAAACAAAGTATTAAACTTCCGGCTGATACTGCTGTAGATGCCGAGGTGGATTTGTGCGTTAGTGAAGGAGAATATTCTTTGCAGGCGCGTCTGAACATCAGTCTTCCGGGTATCGATCGCAAAACTGCAGAGACTTTGGCTGCTCAGGCACATCAAACATGTCCGTATTCAAAAGCAACAAAAGGAAATATAAACGTTGAAATTAATATTATGTAAAAAGTTATACCTTATGAGTAAAGAGTTATAGGTTAGATGTTATTTGTCATTCGACGATTTACTTTCAGTATTTTACTCTTTACTCATAAAACATAACTTATAACTTATAACTTCAAGAAGATGAAAAAATTACTAACAGCTTTTTCGATGCTGTTTCTTTTAATTGGAAACACCATTTTCAGTCAAAGCAATCAGGATAAAAAGGGTTTCGCCCTTTTAGAATTGTATACTTCCGAAGGTTGTTCAAGTTGTCCGCCTGCAGATGAATTACTGGGAAAAATTCAAAAAGAACAATTGGAAAACCATGTATATGTTTTATCCTATCACGTTGATTATTGGGACAAGCAAGGCTGGAAAGATATTTTTAGCGATGCCGATTATACCAAAAGACAATACGATTACGCAAAATATATGGGCAAAGATCCTGTTTATACACCGCAAGTTGTCATCAATGGAAAAATTGACTATATCGGATCGCAGGAAACAAGTTTGCGAAACGGAATCAAATCTGCACTTTCAAAGCCTGCTTTGGCCAGTCTAAATTTAGAAAGCACCCAAAATGGAGAAAATCTTTCTGTGAATTATGCTGTTGAAGGCACTTCAAAAAACAGTCGCATATTTTTTGCTGTCGTTCAAAAAGAAGCTAAAACCAATGTAAAAAGAGGAGAGAATGCCAATCGGGTTTTATCACATTATCAAATCGTCCGTCATTTGTATTCGGTTGATTTAAATAAAAACAAAAAAGGAACCACAGCAATTCGTCTTCCTAAAAACTACAACTCACAGGATTTTGAAATCATCGGATTTGTTCAGGATATGAATTCCGGTGCTATTTTAGGCATAAAAAGAGGGTGATTTTTTTGAGGAACACCCATACCATTAAGGGGGATTCAGGCGGATCAAAGGAAAAAGAATTTGCGTTTATCCGCCTTTATTTCTTTAAATCTGCATAAAAAACCTAAACGGCTATACTTTTTTCAAAAAATTGAAATAGCTTTAGATACCCACATAAACGATGTTTACAGAGGCTAAAAAATCCAATTTCAATCTTCTGAAAATAAACTTATCTTTGACCAACAGGATAAAAAAACGCACGCAATTATGGCAAAAGTAAAACGTTTTCAGGTTTCACTCAAAGTTATTTGGGGAAGTTCGATTGCACTTGCAATTCTGGCTTCGGTTCCCAAATTATTTGATACCGGTTCGACTCCTGGAGACATTATCATCAACTCTTCGATTACCCTGATGTTTTCCATTTTTATATGGTACTATAACATTTACAGTTTACCGAAATTTTCAGCGCAGCGTACGAATAAAAGCCTCTTTAACTGGAAACTTTTACTAAGTGTTGTCATGGGGATTTTACTGATGGTGATACTGGTAATTGCACATCAGGAACTTTTTCAGGTTTCTAAAATGGATGCGCCTATTATGTTTGAACTGCGTGGCATTTTGATCAATTTGATTGTGTACATGTTTTTACATTTGCTTTTTCAGAATTATCAGACACAGCAAATGGGAGTGGAGTTAGAACGCACCAAAGCTGTAAATCTTGGGGCACAATACGAACTATTGAAGCAACAGGTTAACCCGCATTTTTTGTTCAATAGCCTGAATACTTTAAAATCGATGGTCGATATGAAGGATCCGCATTCTTCTGATTTTATTTTAAAATTATCTGATTTTTATCGATTTACCTTAGAAAGCAGGAAAATGGATTTGATTCCGTTAAGAGAAGAAATCCAGATTTTAGATTCGTATATATATCTGCTAAAAGCCCGTTTTGAAGATGGATTTGAAGTTGTAAATGAAATCGATCAAAAACAATACGATTCGGCAATTCCGCCATTTTCTTTGCAATTATTAATTGAAAATTGCATTAAACACAATGTAGTTTCACTTGATAAACCTTTGAAAATTAGATTGTATACTGAAAATGAGTTCCTGGTAGTCGAAAATCCCATTCAGCTTAAACGGGGCATTTTGTCTACCGGAGTCGGATTAGACAATATCAATCAGCGTTTTATGCATTTGGTTCACAAAGAAATTGAAATTGATAAAACTGAAACGATTTTTAAAGTAAAAATACCACTGATTTATGACTATCATAATAATTGAAGATGAAATAAAAACGGCCAAAGCACTTGGTCAGCTCATTTTGAGTATCAGGCCCGATGCTCAAATTTTGTCGTATATTCAAAGTATAGATGGTGCTGTGAGTTATCTTTTAGAAAACGATCAGCCCGATTTGATTTTTATGGATATTCAGCTGGCAGATGGTTTATGTTTTGAAATTTTTAAAAGTGTTGAGGTTTTATCCCCGGTCATTTTTTGTACCGCCTTTGATGATTATGCGATCGAAGCCTTTAAATCAAACGGAATTGATTATGTCCTGAAACCTTTTTCTAGAGAAAGTATTTCACAGGCAATTAAAAAAGCAGGTGAACTGAAAAACTTCTTCCAAAGAAATAAAAAAATGATGCCTGATTTCGATTATCTCTTAACAAGAACGGGCGAAAATAAAGGAAAAAGTAGTTTTCTGGTTTTCAAAAACAATAAATACCAAACGATTTTAACGGAGAATATTGCCTTTTTTTACATTAAAAATGAAACGCCTACAATCGTAACTCTTGACAAAGCAGAATATCAGATTACACAATCGCTTGATGAAGTTCATAAGCTGTTATCGCCAATTCAGTTTTTTAGGATTAACAGACAATATTTGCTCAATTTTTCGGCAATAAGGGAAGCAGAGCATTATTTTTCAAGAAAACTAATTATCAAATTAACCATTCCAACAGAAGAAAAATTACTGGTTGGAAAAGAGAAAGCAACAGCTTTTTTGAGCTGGCTGGAGAATAGGTAAATTTTAGATTCTAGGATTTTTGGAATTGGGATTTTAGATTCCTGGATGGATAATGAATGGATTAAAATGCAGAGTAAACACTATATGAATCCGGAGTAAATACTATAAGGTATTAGAGTATAACAGAGAACTTTGTCAAAGTTTAAGCTTTGACAAAGTTTTGCTTCCATCAATTGAAATCTGTGATTAAAAAACTAAGTTCTAATCGTATAAGTTGCCCCATATAATTTTCTAAACATGATGTATGTTACGCTAACCATGATAAAGGCAATAATAGCATCGATTGTAGCAGGAAATCCTAAGACAGCCAATTTTGAAAAGAAAGCAAAGATAATGTCGAAAAATACGCCCGCAAATACCCATTCTTTTAACCGTAATAACTTGTCTGGTATTAATAATGTAATTACTCCTGAAATTTTCATTACACCAAGAATGTAAATAAAATGTGCGGGATAACCCAATTGCTGTGTAATTTCCCAAACGAGTTTGTTTGTGGTAAGTTCAAAAAAACCGCTGGCACCAAACCATAAAGAAGTTAAAATAATTCCTGTCCAGTACATAATTTTTGTTGTTTTTGCATTCATGATTTTAAAATTTTAAGTTGTTAAACAGGACAAAATTGCGTCAATGAAGATTGGTTTCATATTCAAATTTTGGTGAAACGGACAAATTGAAATCTCAGATAGACAATCTGTAAGTTCATTTGATTTTATAACTTTACAGAAGACTCCTGAACCTAAAATATTCAAATTTAAAAATGGAAGCCAAAGCACTTTTACACGAACACATTACCAAAACAGCCTCACTGACAACAGAACAGTTTGATTATTTCTTTTCGCATTTTAAACAGTTATCTTTTAAAAAAGGGCAAACCGTAATTAGCGCAGGTGACAAAGTCGATTGTGAGTATTTTGTTATTTCGGGCTGTTTGAAAGCTTTTTACATTAATGATGAAATCAGAATGTATATTTTGCAGTTTGCGATGCCTACCTGGTGGACATCTGATTATAATGCACTTTACAACCACATTCCGGCAGCTATAAACGTTGATTGTATTACAGATGCCGAAGTGCTTTGCCTGTCTAACAGCGATCGTGAGAAGCTTTGTAAAGAATTTCATGAGGTAGAACATTTCTTTCGCTGGAGAACCAATAAAGGCTACATTGCTTCACAAAAAAGACTTTTATCGTTTATGAATAATAATGTAAAAATACGTTACGAAGAGCTTTTGGCCTTATATCCCCAATTATACAACCTGGTGCCCAAGCATTTAATTGCTGCATACTTAGGTGTTTCAAGAGAAACCTTAAGCCGTCTTTATAATTCATAAAGTCACATAATTTTGTTTCACACAGATTTTAAAATGATTTTAGCAGATAAATGCAGATCATTTTGCAATTGATAAAACAGGCTCAATCTGAAAAATCTGCATGAAACAATCCGTTAAAACTTCGTAAATCTGACACAAAATCAGAATGTGACCTACATCACGTAACCCATTTTGATAGTCGCCGTTCCTTTGTATTGTACTTTTAAATACGATAAAAATGGAAACAATAAATTTTGAAATCGTAGGCACAAAAAGCCAAATCGACTGGACCGGCAGAAAAGTGACCGGTGCTCATAATGGTACAATTGGTATCAAAGAAGGTTATTTTATCTTTAAGGAAGGAAAAATAACTGGCGGAAGTGTTGTTATCAATACCGCTTCGATTAAAATACTGGATGTAACAGATCCCGCTACAAATGATCAGTTTGCAGGACATCTTGCTTCGGATGATTTTTTTGCTATCGAAAAATTCCCAACGGCTACATTTGATGTTCTAAGTGTAAAAGAACGATCAAATACTAATTACGGGCTGGAGGGAAACCTGACTATAAAAGATATTACTCATCTTGTTAGTTTTGAAGCTGCAATAGCCCATCATAAAAACGCCATTACACTTACAGGAAAACTGGTAATTGATCGTACTAAATTCGATATCAAATTTCGCTCAGGAAACTTCTTCAAAGATTTGGGTGATACTTTAATCTACAACGATTTTGATTTAGATTTTAATATCACGGCCGAAACATCATTTTCAGGACAATCTAAAAACTAAAACCATGCCTTACGTAAAAATCGAATTGACCCGCGAAGGTGTAACACGCGGGCAAAAACAGGAATTAATTAGCAGAATCACTAATCTGATTACCGAAGTCTTAAATAAAGATCCGCATTTGACCCATGTCGTGATTCAGGAAGTCGAACTGGACGATTGGGGTTACGCAGGAGAACAGGTGTCCGTATTAAGAGAAAAAGGCATTACTGCCGATAAAAAATAAAAATCATGAAAAAACAAACGATAATAGTTACCGGAGCTGCCTCCGGAATAGGAAAAGGTATTGCTAAATATTTTCTGGACAGAGGAGATAACGTAGTTATCAATTCAGTTACGCCTGCTTCTTTAGAAAATACTTTTAATGAATTGGGCGCGGGAAATCAGCTGGCGATGTTTGCCGGCGATGTAAGCGATAAAAAAACAGGCGAACAATTGGTAAAAATTGCTTTAGAAAAATTTGGTTCTGTTGATGTATTAGTCAATAATGCCGGAATCTTCGCCAGCAAACCCTTCTTAGAAGTAGATGAAGCGTATTTAGATACATTTTTAAAAACGAACCTAAAAGGAACGTATTTCACGACACAATCTGTAATTCCGCAAATGCTGAAACAGCAGGATGGTGTTGTCATCAATATCGGGACCCCACTTGTCAATCACGGTTTGGGCGGATGGCCGGCTTCGGCACCCATTGCGAGCAAAGGTGCGATTCATGCCTTAACAATTCAGTTGGCAGCAGAGTTTGGAAAACAAAATATTCGCGTTAATACCGTTGCTCCTGGCGTAATTCGTACCCCTATGCATGGCGATAGTGCGGATCAGAGTGCCGGTTTGCATTTGCTAAACAAAGTAGGCGAAATCGATGATGTTGCCGAAATGGTCTATACGGTTGCCAAAAGCACTTTTATTACCGGTTCTATCATCAATGTTGATGGCGGTAAAGGAGCAGGACATAATTTAAATTAAATTGAAAACGCTTGTAATACTAGCTTTTATGTCCTGTGTAACAGCAGGACTTAAAGCTCAAAACACTATAAAGATGGAAAATCAAACGGAAGTTAAAGCCATTACAAAACAAATAGAAAACTATTATTTTAAAGGTATTTATGAAGGAGATGAAATGCTTTTAGGGAGTATATTTTATGAAGGATCGCTGCTTTTTGGAGACGTAAAAGGGCAGCAGTATTTTAAAACGATCGATTTATATCTTGATGGTGTAAAAAACAGGCAAAGCCCTAAAGATTCTGGCAAACCTTTTAAGGGAGAAATCTTGAGCATTCGAGTTGTTAATTCTATTGCTGTCGCGGAATTAAATGTTAAAATGTATGACTTTTATTACAGGGATTTCTTATCTTTTCATAAGATTAACGGAACCTGGCTGATCGTCAATAAAATGTTAACTGATATAAGCGAATAATTTTAATTTTTTGAAGTAATGTGGTATAATACAAAAGCTAAGGATCTATTAGGGATTCAATATCCAATTTTACAAGGACCTTTTGCGGGAAATTTATCAACGGTAGAACTTACCGCAGCAGTTTCTAATGCGGGCGGATTAGGCGGTTACGGGGCATATGCAATGAGTCCGCAGGAAATTTTTGACGTAGACAAACAAATAAAAGCGGCGACCGATAAACCGTATAATATTAACCTTTGGGTATCAGATCATGATATTCCCGAAGCGGGTTTAACAGATGTACAATTTAATAAAGCCAGAGCTGTTTTTAAACCTTATTTTGATGAGGTTGGTATTCCGTTACCGGAAAAACCAGCGTCTTTTCAGTCAAGATTTGAGAATCAGCTGCAAGTTATTTTAGACGTAAAACCAAAGGTGTTCAGCTTTATGTTTGGTGTTCCCTCAGATGATGTTCTGGAGCAATGCCGCAGATTGGGAATTGCTACAGTTGGCGCTGCAACTACTTTAGACGAAGCTGTTTTTCTGGAAAGTAAAGGTGTAGATATGATTATCGCATCAGGGTTTGAAGCGGGAGGACACCGGCCTTCATTTTTAAAAGATTCGGAATCTTCATTAACCGGAACTTTTGTTTTATTGCAATTACTGAAAGAAAAAGTAAAAACACCCATTATCGCAGCAGGCGGAATTGCCACGGGAAAAGGTATTGCCGCAGCGCTTACGCTGGGTGCCGATGCTGCTCAGGTGGGTACCGCATTTTTAGTCTGTGACGAGTCAAATGCTTTACCCATTCACAAGGAAATGCTATTTTCTGATGCAGCAAAATATACAACTTTGTCCCGTGCTTTTACAGGTAAGCTCGGACGTGGCCTGACGAGCCGTCTGGCAACAGAGATTCTGGGAAAAGAAGAAAATATCCTGCCATTTCCTTTACAAACCACTTTTATTGCACCTTTGCGAAAAGCGGCTATCGATCAGGAAAAATGGGACATGATTTTATTTTGGGGCGGACAGATTTCCCCCATTCTCAAACATACTAAAGCCAAAGAATTAATGCAGTCCCTGATTGAAGAAACGCCTCTTTATTACAGATAAAATATTCTTATTTTGTAACATAATCTCAGGATCTTATAAAGCTCAGATGGCCCTTATAGTTTACTTTTAAGTAATCTTTAAATGATTTATTATGAGAGCAATATGGACAGGGTCTATTAGTTTTGGTTTAATTAATATTCCGGTTAAGTTATTTTCGGCAGTACAGGAAAGCAGCCTTGATATGGATATGCTGGACGAGAAAGATCATGCCAATATCCAATTTAAACGTGTCAACGAAAGCACAGGTAAAGAGGTAGCATTTTCTAATATTGTAAAAGGCTATAAACTCGATGACAAATATGTGATCCTGGACGATTCTGATTTTGAAGCCGCGGATGCCGAAAAAACCAAAACGATTGACATTGAGAGTTTTGCTTTCGAAAAAGAAATTGAAAGCATCTACTATGAACAGCCGTATTACCTGGAACCGGATAAAGGTGCCATGAATGCGTATGCCTTGCTGAGAGATTCGTTGCAAGCTTCCGGAAAAGTAGGCGTAACGCGTTTTGTAATGCGTAATAAAGAAGGTCTGGCAATTTTAAAACCTTATAAAAATGTAATTGTTTTAAACCGGATTCGGTTTGAACAGGAAATTCGGAAAACAGAGGAATTAAAATTGCCGCCGGCGTCTAAGGTAAAAACAAAAGAAATCGATATGGCGAATAAACTAATCGAACAGCTGACAGAGAAATTTGATATCAGCAGTTTTAAAGATGAATATACGGCCAAGCTTTTAGATATTATTAAAAAGAAAGCCAAAGGAAAAGTTCAAAAACCGACTAAATTAAAGGTAGTTCATAAACAAAGCGACGACTTAATGAGTATGCTGAAAGCGAGTTTAGAAAAGAAAAAATCATCTTAGTGATTTTGTTTCTCTTCTAACTTTCCGATAATTTTCCTGATATTGGCACCTTTCGATAAAACGGGCGCCCATAAATCGCCTTTCTTTTCAAAACGGGTCAGGACATTTTTGATGGTAAATTGAGAAGGATGGAGTTTATCGTTTACTTCGCTCCATTCTAAAGGTGTGGAGACTGTTGCGCCAGGTTTTGGTCTTACTGAATAAGGCGCAGCAAGTGTCTGGCCTCTGCGGTTTTGCAGGTAATCAATGTAGATTTTATGATTTCGTTTTTTAATGCTGCGTTCCAGTGAGGTGGTCTGCGGTAAACGGGATTGAACTTCTGTTGCCAGTAATTCGGCAAGGATTTTTATGGAGTCGTAATCGTATTTTGCGCCCAACGGAATATAAACGTGCAGTCCTGAAGCTCCTGAAGTCTTACAACAACAATCAGTTTCCAGTTCGTCCAGAATTTCTTTAACCACTAATGCAGTTTCAACAACTTCCTTAAAATCGTCTTTATCGGGATCAATATCAATTACCAGCCAATCCGGATTTTCGATATGCTGAACCGTAGAATTCCATGGATTCATTTCGATACACCCCAAATTGACCATGTACAGCAGTGTTTCTCTATTGTTGCAAATCAGGTAATGAATATCTTCATTAGTCGATTCTGAGAATATTTTTTTTGTTTTAAGCCAGGAAGGAACTTTTTCGACATCTACATCTTTTTGATAAAAACCAGGCTCATCTATTCCGTTTGGAAAGCGGTTCATTGATTCCGGACGATTTTTAAGATAAGGCAAAATAAGCGGGGCTGCTTCATTGTAATAATTTATAAGATCCCCTTTGGTAATGCCGTCTTTGGGATAATATATTTTATTTTGATTAGTAAGATGTAAGGTGGTCTTGCCAATTTTCAAATCATAATCATTCTCCTTTTCATTTTTTGATGTAGTGTGGGTTTTCATAGGTGTTTCTTTTAATGCAATTGTATTTTTAAGGGTAGAGGGTACGAAAACTTCAGCAGCCTTTTTGTCAATTCGCAAACCCAGATATACAGGATGTCTCAGGTTTTTATCCTGTGTCCATTCTGAAAATTTTACCTGGCAGACCAATTTTGGCTTAATCCATTGAATTTCATCGCGCAAAGTAATTTTTTCGCTAAGCGGAGATTCGGTAACAAAATAAGGTTGTAATTGCGTATAAAGTTCCTTTAAAGCAACATCAGAAAAGCCAGTCCCGCATTTGCCAATATATTGCAGTCTTTTTCCATAATACTGACCCAGTAATAAAGCGCCAAAATATTTTCGGGATTTTTTAGGTTCGGTAATCCCAATGATTATGGCCTCTTCTTCGTTTGAAATTTTAATTTTAAGCCAGTCTTTACTTCGTTTATCAGATACATACGAGCTGTCTGCTTTTTTAGCGATGATACCTTCCTCTTTATTTTTTCTGGCCAGTTCAAATTGTTTAATTCCTTTTTCCAAAATATGCTCCGAGTAGAAAATATTGGTAAAATCGTATTTATTGAACAGGATCCTCAGCAATTGTTTTCTGTCCAGCAAAGACAAATTAGTAGTATCGTTTCCGTCTAAATTCAACAAATCAAAAACTGGCTTTTCCGTTTTCGTCCTCCACTACAATTTCACCGTCCAGAACTGCAGCATGATCTATCTTTTGTAACTCGTCTGCAATAGGTTTAAAAGGTACATTAAAAGAGATTTTGTTCCTGCTGAATAAAGCTACATCATCAGGATTAATAACTGCAATGGCACGGTAACCATCGTATTTATTTTCGAAAACCCAATCTGAATCGTCAAATGAATCGGCTTTCGTGTCAGCCAGCATGGGTTTGATAAACGATGCTGATGCTGGTGAAGTTTTAGCGTTTCTTTTTATTGCTGGTTTAGTAGTTTCATTTGGAATTACTTTTTTGGACTTTTCTTCCAGTTCTTCCAAAGTTCGTCTGGAAAGCACGGATTTGTTTTGCCCCAAAATATCAGTTTCGGTTGCATCTTGATCCTTTTTCTTAATCAAAAGCCAGGCATTTTCCTGTTTGCCCTTTAGTTTTACCAATGAAAATTCTCCTTTAAGTTTATCTCCTTTTAAGATAAAACTCAAATGCCCTTTTTTTAAATCGTCCAGTAATTTTTTCTCCGGGTTTTCTGTTGGTTCATCGGATGTATAAGTTCCGTTGTCCCATACAATCACATTTCCTGCACCGTAATTTCCGGTTGGAATAGTTCCTTCAAAGTCTTTATAACTGTACGGATGATCTTCAACCATCATGGCAAGACGCTTTAGTTCAGGATCCATTGAAGGCCCTTTGGGTACCGCCCAGCTTTTCAGGACGCCATCCATCTCTAATCTGAAATCATAATGCAAATGCGATGCGGCATGTTTCTGTACCACAAAAATCAGCTCGTTTTCAGATTTTCCCATTTTTCCTTTGGGTTCCTGAGTTTGTTTAAAATCTCTTTTTTGATTGTATTTAGACAGTGACATACGTTTTTGCTAATAGTAATATGGTTAAAGAAATAAAGTAAATCGCAGCGGCGACGATTCCAAAAATGACATGGGCAATAAAGAGCTGGATATAATAGCCTTTGAAATCGATATCAGGCTTATGATGGCTAATGTTAAAAATGATCATCCAGCCTATAATACCAATAATTCCGCTCACTGCGCCCAATAATAAGGCACTTAAAAAGGACAAGGGTAAAATATCCTTTGTCCAGAGCCAATGGTAAATAATCACAAAGAGAAAACCAATCAGGTAATGCAATATCCAGCCCCAGGTGGTTTCGGATTGTTTGGCCAGTTTTACTTTAAATATTTTGAGCATATAGGACAGTAAAACAGGCTCTTTGTAAAGTTCCCTGAATTTTCTGGATGCTGCATAACTAAAGGCTGTCATTGCTGAGGTTGCTGTGATAGAAACTACTAAAAGCTGAATGAAAGTATAAAAATCCATAGTGAAGTGCTTTTTTTATAGATTTAAATGTGATGATCAGAAAAAAAATACCGGAAAACAATTTTTTACATCATTACTTCTTATTTCTTTAGACTTCAGAAGAAGAGGTGAATTTTCGATAACACCCTAATGCTAATAAAGGCAATGCCAGTTTTCCAATTAAAGAAGCGGCTGTGCGTTTTCCTGCGATTTTAAGGACGCCTCCCACAATAAGTGATCCGCTGGCGGCAATTATGAGTTTGTTGGGCGAAATTGGTGTAATTTCTTCTTTTACACCGTATCCTGTGTTTTCCTTAGTTTTTGGATTAAATAGAGACATGATTTCTAATTTTTAAAATTTAAATAATAATGGATTGATTTTTTAAACAAGCTTAAAAGTCAAATTCCCGGGGATGATTTACGGGATCTACTTCTTCAAGATCCTGATCAATATCAAAAACCTGCTCTGAACTTTCATTTTTTAATTGATCCGGAGTGTAATTGTCTATTTCACGATCGTTTTCGTCGTAATCTTCTATGAGATCATCATCCAGGTCATTTTCATCCAGGTCTTCCTCAAAATCATCGTCAGGATCTTCTTCTTCAGGATCTTCATTTTCAAAAGTGTCCCTTTCCAGAGCATTAGAAAAATTCAGGTCCAGATTATTTTCATCTTCATTTTCCTGAGTATTTTGCTCTTCATGTTCCTCCTGATATTGATTGACGTAGCTTTCATTTTCTTCAGTTTCCTGAATGTCATTATAAATGCTTTTACTGTGGTGCTGGCTAAAAGTGTTCATCATAAAGAATTTTAAAGTGGTTAGATTTAACTCCTTTTGAGTTTATGAGGGTTTTCATTCAAAATTACTTTTAAAAGAGGTCAATGCGATTATAGAATTTTACTTTCTAATTATATAATTATCAGAGAATTAAAAATTTTGTTATAAATAATAAAATAAAAAAACAGCAGCAACCCGGTGCATTGATTTATTTATAAAGTGCCGAAATGAAAATTATATAATCTCAAAGAATGATTTTGTAAGTTTTTTATTTAATAATTTTTAAATATTTGTATAGGATTTTATAAAGTAATACTCCAATTACAGATCTGAAATTCTAAAACGTATAAATTTAAAATAAACTGATTATGAATAAAAAAGGACCTATTATCGTAATAGAAAATAAGCAGGAAGATCGCAAGTTATTTATAGAAGTTTTTTTGGAATTAAATTATGCGAATCAGATTATTTACTTTAATGAGGCCGATACAGCGGCGAAGTACCTCCTTAGGCATGAAATAAAGCCTTTTCTGGTATTCTCGGATATTGTGTTACTGAATGTTATGAATTATAAAATAGTAGAATCGAATCCGGATAAGGCAGACATGATGTTCAATTGTCCCTATCTCTTTTTTACCACATTGTTTGAACAAAGCTTTATAATTGATCCGTATTCTATACCCACGCAGAGCTATTTTATCAAGCCTTATGACTATACAAAATTTAAAGGAGTAATCAGGACCATTATAGAATATTGGTTAGCGTATAAGCCTCTGAAAAAATCAAAAAAAGCGCTTTAGCTATTAAATCAAAAAGATACCTCATAAAGGTATCTTTTTTTTGTCTTGTTTTTTGATGGTACTGCTTTTAGATTTTTAAGAATGATTTATTCCCGGTTTACTGAAAGTTAAAATAATGTTCATATTACAACTTGGTTTCATTTTATAATATGAAACGTAAATACCAAATTATTTAACAGGATAAGATTCAATATCATCCTAATTTAGATGTTATATTCAAAGTGACAATCTCTTATCCGTTTCTAAAAAAGCTGCAGTTGTTTTTCTGAAATTTTGCCTGCTTAATCAAAATGCAAAAGGGAACAGAATTTAAAAATATTGGTCGATTAAACTATTCTAAACTTGATGTCTATGTCGCTACCGGATGAATTATATAATGTAAAATTTGCTGAGTATTTTGAGTCTATGAGATCGATGTATCAGTTAGACGATCGGTTTAAAACCATTTGTGACGATTACTGTACCAGTATTACAGAGGCTAAAAACTATAAAAAAAAGTATGAAAAAAATTTTAGGAACCAATTAGAATGCGAGAATTTATCAAAAGAATTAGAAGAAGAAATATTGTTTTATATTATGAGAAATACCTAAATGGCATTAAAAAAGATCCCGCGATCGAAAGGAATTTTGATCATGAGATCTTACATTTGGAATATAAAATAACTTATTTTAACTGAACCATTTGCTTACTAATTTTCGCTAGGTTTCACCTATGGGAAAAGACGTTCCACCTACCAGAAGTACGCCTTTAAATTATGCGGACACAGATCAAATTGGATTTTCGACGATTATAATCTTAATAAATTTTCATACTGGAATAGTTTTACAGCATTTAATGTAAACTATCAAAATGTAAAATCTAAGACTCATTTTACCGAATCAGTTGAGGGTTATAATGGCTATTTTCAGAGTAGTAATGATTTTACCTTAAACCCGTCAAAAGCAATATTTATTGGGGTAAATTAAGTTATAAATTCGGAAACGCCAATTTAAAATCAAAACAAAGAGATTCTGGTAATGAAGACGAAAGAAACAGGGTAAGGTAATTCTAAAACGATTCAAAAAAAAATCTGCAGGTATTGCAGATTTTTTTTTACACATGAAAAGAATTAAATGTCTTTATTCGGCCGCTACAATGTTTACGGCGTTTAATGCAACATCATTTAGCAAACAATCAGCTTCTTTTTCTTCGGCCAGTGTTTGGGTTAATAACTTTGCCGCATCATTTTCGCCAAGTGTTTTGGCAAAAGCCACAAGCGTTCCGTAAGTGGCAATTTCATAGTGCTCGATTTTTTGTGAAGCCGCAATGATTCCGGCGTCTCTTACAGCTCCCGGCTCTGTTTCTTCCAGGATACTGTCTCCTTCTTTTAAGAGTCCTGCCATGGCTTCACATTTTTTTCCTTCGGCCTTTTCACCCACAATTTTAAAAACCTTTTCCAGGCGTGTTACCTGATTTTTTGTTATGGCATGATGTTCTTTAATAGCCGATGCCAAACTTGCAGATGTTGCATTGGCGACCATTTTAGGTAAAGCATTTACTAAGGCATTTTCTGCCCAGTAAATGTCTTTAAGGCTGTCAATAAACAATTCCCTTAGTGCTGAAGCGGCACCATTAACAGGTTTAACAATTGCTTCTTTGTTGTTATTAGCCGTTTTTATATCGTTTGGTTTTTCTGAATTTTTCATAAGATTATATTTTAAAGGTTAATTGTATAAGTTGGTTTCGCGTTCCCAGAATCTGTGTTTGCCCATGGCCGCGATAAAGTCTTTGGCGAATCTTTCGCTTGCTATTTCACTGGTCACGATAAGTCCCTGGTCATCATTTGTTAGTTTTGATGCAAAAGGTGCTGCACTCAAAACCGCTTCGGCTCTTCCGTCGGCACCAATAACTTTACAGTGTTTGTAGGCATCATTTAAAAATTCATTGACATCATCACTATCTGTCAGGATGCTTAGGCCCAATCCGTCCGGAATGTAAACAGCATCAAATAATACGGATGATGCGGTAAGGAAACTGAAATCGGCATGAATTTCCCCATCGGTATCCGTAATTACAGATCCTAAATGCGGCGCTATGATAAAGCCTTTTGCATCTTCTTGTAATAATGCTCCTTTGATGTTTTTTACAGCAGCTTCAGAAACACCATCGGCACAGATTATAGCTACTTTTCGTGAAGCAATAGTAGGGGAGTTGGTCGGATTGTTGAGCATCGTTAATGCATCAGACGATTTTACGGATTGCTCCACTGTTTTTGGTTCGTGTTTGCCATTTTCGTTTTCAGGAGAAACACCATGATTAAGCGGAGTTTCCAGAACAGGCGGAACTGTCGCTCCAAGCCCGATAGCTACTTTCTCGGCCAATTGTTGGTCAACCTGAGACAAAAGCCCCAGCATTCTTAGCCTGATGGCTGTCGTTTCAACCTTACCAAGTTCAAAACGCAATGCCTTAACAATATGGCTTTTTTCTGTAGGCGTCTGACTGTTAAAGAATAATTTTGCCTGTCCGAAATGATCTGAAAAACTTTCACTTCTTTCTCTTATTTTATGTGCATCAATTCTTTCGTTGAAACTGGAGAATCCGCCTTCGCTGATTTTTGCCTGATAAGGACATCCGCTACCAAGCGAATTGGGGTGGTAACTCACACGGCCTGTATTGATTTCCTGACGCATGTGTCCGTCACGCTGATTGTTGTTTACCGGAGCGACACTTCGGTTAATCGGGATTTCATGAAAATTAGGGCTTCCCAGTCTTGAGAGCTGCGTATCGGTATAAGAAAACAAACGTCCCTGCAATAGCGGATCGTTCGAAAAATCAATTCCGGGCACAACATGTCCGGGATGAAAAGCGATCTGTTCTGTTTCTGCAAAGAAATTATCAGGATTTCTGTTCAATACCATTCTTCCCACAATAGTTACCGGTACAAGTTCTTCCGGAACCAGTTTTGTGGGATCCAGCAAATCAAATTCGTATTTGTTTTCATCTGCTGCCGGTATGATTTGCACGCCTAATTCCCATTCCGGAAAGTTTCCCGTTTCGATAGCTTCCCAAAGATCCTGTCTGTGAAAATCGGAATTTTTTCCTGAAATTTTTTGCGCTTCATCCCAGGCAACCGCGTGTGTTCCTAATTTAGGTTTCCAGTGAAATTTAACAAAAGTTGAATCCCCGGCTTCATTAATTAATCTGAAAGTATGAACACCAAAACCTTCCATCATGCGCAAACTCCTTGGAAGAGCACGATCAGACATTACCCACATAATCATGTGCATGGATTCCGGCATAAGGGAAATAAAATCCCAAAAAGTATCGTGTGCCGAAGCGGCCTGCGGAATTTCATTATGGGGTTCGGGTTTTACGGCATGTATAAGATCAGGAAATTTGGAGGCATCCTGAATAAAAAATACAGGGACATTATTCCCTACCAGATCGTAAATTCCTTCCTGAGTATAAAATTTAACCGAAAATCCGCGAACATCGCGTGCTAAATCTGTAGAACCGCGTGAACCTGCTACGGTAGAAAATCGGGTAAAGACAGGGGTTTTAAGCCCTTTTTCCTGTAGAAAACCAGCTTTGGTTAATTCCGGTATCGGATTGGTTACTTCAAAAAAACCATGTGCTCCGGAACCTCTGGCGTGTACAATTCTTTCCGGAATTCTTTCATGGTCAAAATGTGTAATTTTTTCCCTTAAAATAAAATCCTCTAATAACGAAGGGCCTCTTTCGCCCGCTTTTAAGGAATTGTTATCGTCATTAATTCTGACACCCTGATCTGTGGTTAGAAATTTATTGGTGCCGTCAGATTTGTTGATAGACAGATCTCTCTGCTTTTCATCTTGAAAATTTTTCATAAAGTGCAGTATTATGGGTTACAAATAAAAACCTGAATCAAAAGTTCCTATAAGATCAGCTTCCGGTTATGAAGATGATCTCTTATATTTTTCAGGCATTTCAAATGTACCTCTACTACAATAATTTAGCTTACACGATTACAATTCTTACATTACACAATTTTCAGTATAACATGTAGTTGTAATACAATAGTTTACAGTTTAGGTTTTTGTTATTTTAATTTAGGGAAGGCGAGTGTGTCGTTTTTGTTGTCTAAAGGCTGCAGTGCCCGTAAAATTTCGCTGATTGAAAAATGTGCGCCACAAACAAATTCATCTGCCGCACCATAATAAATGGTAAGTTTATCGCCTTCAACCACATGACCGTTTGTAAAAACAACATAACCAAAAAAGCCACTAAGTTCATAATTTTCCTTTGGCATCATGATAGGGGCTACTGTTCGGGCAATTACTATTGAAGGGTCTTCAGGATCCATCAAAAAAGCACCCAGACAATATTGATGTTCCGCGTTTGCTCCATGATATATTTCCAGCCAGCCCTGATCTGTTTTAATTGGTGCGGCACCAGCACCAACCCGTGCGCTGTCCCATAATCCTATTCGTGTTTTGATAATGCATTTGTGGTTTCCCCAATGAATTCCGTCAGGTGATTCGGCAAGCCAAATAAAATTTCCTCCAAGTTGCGGGCTGGACGGTCGGTGTAGTGCGTAAAATTTTCCGTTAATCTTTTCTTCAAAAATGGCGCAATCTTTATTATGAGGAGGTAAAATCATACCTTTTGATTCAAAATTTTTCCAGTCTTTTGTGGTACGTAATCCTACACCAACACCATTTTCTGAAACTGCCGTATACGTGAGATAAAAAGTATTTTCTATTTTAGAAACCCGGCAATCTTCGATCCCGAATTGTTCTAATATTCCTGAACCCATTAAAATGGAAGAATCTTCCGGTTCATAAAAATGTATTCCATCATCACTGCAAAGCAAGCGCAGGTGAGATAAGGTCGTAAGATAATCAAGGCCTTTGTAGTTTATAACCCTTGGATCTGTAGCAATAAGATCAGGATCATTTAAAGGTATTTCTATAATTTCGACTTTTCCCAAGGCATTAATTACAGGAAAGAAAATAACACCTTCTTTTTGGGTAATCGATTCGGCAACCCTTACCAAAAGCCAGGTCTTTTGTTCAAATACAAAAACGCCCGGATTTAAAAGGCTTATAACTTGTAAATCAGTCGTACTGGCTTTTAAATCTTTTGGCATTAAAAGGGGGTTTTCAGGAAATCTACGGGCGATATCACTCATAATTACTAGGGTTAAGATGACGAAAATTACTATAAAGGACGTTATTTTTTTTGGAGATTTTTTATAGAATAATCCAGCAGCCTTATAAAATTTTCATTACCGGGTGCCGATAATAAATACTTCTGAAAAGCATAACAATATTACTGATCCTGAATGCTTTAATCATATAATGAAAGCAATATAATTATGTAAAATTTTTGGATCAGGCTTACCCTAATTTTATTGTGGTTATCAGGAACAGAATAAAATCACCTTAAAAATAATTATGATGAAAGCGATGTTTAAGAAAGGGCAGAAAGTGCAACAGGAATTTGGCAATCAGGTAATGAAAGTTATAGGCTTTGAGCCCGATTTGATAGAGAATGTCTTAACCCAATGGGAAGATGAAGAAGGCACTATTGTGACAGGAAAATTTATGGAATCACAACTTTCGTTGGCAGACAAACAGTAAAGTGGTATGCTATAAAATAAGCTGCACTGCATTGAGAAATGATGTATTTAAAAATGAAAATGAATTATGAAAACTTTTATACGCAACAACGGGCTTTCGATTTGTTTCTTCTTGTTATTTATGGGTGCATTTGGAGGACAAATTATTTTTGGATTTGAAGAGCATAACAAAGAATTGGTAGAAAATGGCATTTCGCCTATTACCATGGCATCTTATTTTACCACAGGCCATTTTCTGGAATCTACTTTTGAAAATTGGGAAAGTGAGTTTTTACAAATGGGACTTCTGGTGGTGCTAACCATTTTTCTACAGCAAAAAGGCTCTTCGGAATCTAAAGATTTTGACAAAGAGGAGGAAGTCGACAGAGAACCTTCGGCGAATAGAAAAGATGCGCCCTGGCCTGTTAAAAAAGGAGGATTGATCTTAGCGCTCTACAAACATTCCTTAACGATTGCTTTGCTGTTGTTGTTTTTGCTTTCGTTTGTTGCTCATTTCTACGGAAGTTTAAAAGACGAGAACGAGCAATTGTCCTTAAAGGGAATGCCGTTAGAAAAAGCATCTGACTATATAGGCGATTCAAGATTTTGGTTTGAATCTTTTCAAAACTGGCAAAGCGAATTTCTCTCGGTTTTTGCTATTGTTATCTTTTCAATTTTTTGCGTCAAATGGGCTCATCACAATCTAAGCCTGTTGATGCACCGCATAAAGAAACCGGTCAGTAGCTCAACTACAAAAAAAAAAATAAGCACTAATACATTTTGTTTTAGTGCTTATTTTTTTACTGTTTTCTTTATTTCAATAGTAGATTTTTCGTTGCCTCTTGACGATGAAACTTTTAGCTGAGATTTTTTCTCTGAAGTTCTCGCACTTGATATATTGTTTTTGTGATTTGAAGTAGTCATAATTATCCGGTATAAATGATACCAACAAATTTAGACATTACAGCAATGGTTATATTATAATATTAACTTAAATAATTTCATTATTATCAGCAAGTTATCTTTTTGTTTTACTTGACCGTAAATCCATTTTCGTGCAATATTTCGGCCACTTTAATTACAATTTCAGAACGATGTTTGCCATCTGTAACTTTTAAGTCTGTTTTAACCCAATACGGCACCAGACAAAATACTTTGCGCCACTCCGGTAAGACCAATAACACGAAACATAAAAAGAAACCCAATAACGATCATGATGGCTTTGATGAGGTTGGCAATAAAAGTAGCCAATTTCCTGATGACCAGCTGTCATTTTTGTAATCGGAAAATGATATTCCAAATATCCTGATAACATGAGCCTGCTAAATGTTAATACAATGTTTCATAATCCTGCTGTTTTATTAATGTAAACGTAACCTTATCGACCTACCCACATTTCTAATTTTGGAGACATATTATAAAACAAAACAGTGTAGTATATGTCATTTTTAAAATTAAGGATACATCGCAAAAAAAGAATCAGAATTGAAGCTTTAGCCATCATCGTTCTTTCGCTAAAAAGTACAAAAAAGCTGTATTATGTATAAAGCGTTTACTGATGAACAACTTGTCGAGTTATTAAAACAAGGCAAAGACAAAGCATTTGATGAATTGTATTTTCGGTATCGGGATCTGTTGGTTCGCTTTGTATATGCGCGAATGAAATCGGTTCCTGTTTCTGAAGAAATTGTTCAGGAGGTTTTCACCACCATTTGGGAACGCCGAAAGACTTTAGTCATTCAAAAGAAATTTTCGGCCTATATCTATACTTCTGTGCGATATGTGACTTTAGACTATATAAAATCCCATACTATTACAGATCAGTATATAAAGGAAGTCGCTGACCGAAGCAGTAATGATCACAACAGCAACAATGCCACCGAAGATTCTATTTATTACCAGGAATTGCAACAGGCAGTAGACAAAGCCACTTTATTACTTCCTAAAAAAGCCAAAGAAGTTTTTATTCTGAGTCGCATCAAACATTATACTAACAAAGAGATAGCCGAAGAACTTAATGTGTCGCACGAAACCGTAAAGTATCATATTGCCTACGCCCTGAAATTTATGCGAAACTATCTGGGCGAGTTTAATTATTAGGAGACTTTACAGCACGGGAAGATTTCTTTTCTTAACAAAAGCGTAACCTTATCCGCCTACCTAAAATTAACTTTCCTGAGACATACTATTAAAGAGATAAACAAATTATAATGCCTGAAAAATTACATCAAGATATACAACTTTTTTTAGAAGGGCAACCTTCTGCAAAAGGAGAAGAATTATGGAATAACTGGTATGATCATCCCGAAGCAATAATAGACAATACTATTATTATCGAATCCGATCGTTCGGCACTAAAAAGAGAAATCAGACAAATTAAGCAATCCAATAAAGTTATTTTTCTTTTTCACAGCAATTGGGCAATAGCAGCTTCACTATTCTTTTTATTGGGAGTATCGACTTTCTTTTACCTGTCATTTGTGCAAACCGTTTCTAAAGAATACACAACCAAATTAGGAGAACATGCCAAAATAACGTTGAGTGACGGAACACAAATATGGTTAAATGCAGGAAGTCAGTTAAAATATCCCACCGCGTTTAAAGGAAGAACACGAGAAGTATATTTATGCGGAGAAGCATTTTTTGATGTAGCCAAAGACAAAGAACATCCTTTTATTATTCATACCGATAAAATGGACACCAAAGTATTAGGAACCAGTTTTAATGTTCAGGCCTATCCGGATCATGCCACACAAGAAGTCTCCGTCTTAACCGGAAGAGTAAATGTAAAATCGACCGTTACAGAAGAAAATGTATTTGTAACACCGGGGCAGAAAGTAGTTTTTAAATCACAAAACAATAAACTTCAGGCTTTTACAGATATTCCCATGAATTCTATTTCACTATGGCGGAAAAATATAATTGTTTTTGAAGATGCTCCTTTGCCCGAAGTTATCGCGACCATAAACCGGAATTACAATGTGGCGATTCAGATTGAAAATAAAAATCTCAACAATCTAAAAATCAGCGCCTATTTTAAAGAATTGCCTGTAAATCAGGTAGTGGCTCTGGTATGTAATATCATCAATGCCAATTATAAAATCGAATCAGGCACTTATATCATACAGTAAGATAAATGTCAAAAATCTTTAACAGAGAATAAAAGAATTAAAAATTGAGAATTAAAAATTAAAAGTCTGATAATCATAGCGATATAAAAAAGCGAAGTAATCTGCCACATGTATATGCAAACAAATTCCACAAAGTTATGTGAATTTCAACAAGTGAAACGCCTTTTACCGGCAAAGAAAAGCCATGTCCCTATGTGTTAAAATAATCAAACAATCAATCATAAGTACTTAAAAATCAAATTAATAAAATATCTACGTAGAAGCCTGTAAATAATCCAAAAACAATTAAAAAAAACACAATCATGAATCAAAAACAAATGCGGTATGTTGTAAACTGTCAGAGCATTAAAAAATCCGTACTGACTAAAGCGCTCTTTTTTGCTGCTTTATTTTTTATCGGATTAATAGCAAAAGCAGGAAGCGTTAACATCGGCAAGCGAGTAACTTTAAAAGTAGAAAATGAAAGTATAAAAAATGTTTTTCAGAAAATCGAAAAACAAGCAGATGTACATTTTATGTACGAAACCAATCAGGTCAATACCAATCAGAAAATTAGCCTGAAACTGAATAACGTAACCCTGGAACAGGCATTAGATAAAATATGCAGCAACTTTTTCCTGAAATATGAAATTGTAAGCAACAATATCGTCATCAAAAAAAATCAGAAAGTAGCCGATGCCAATCAGGGAAAAATAAGCATTTCAGGGACTGTTTTTGGAGGCGATGACGGAATGCCATTGCCGGGTGTTGGTATCAAAGACAAAGATTCTGATGCCACCGCTACGACAGATTTTGACGGAACTTTCAAGATAGAAATCAATTCATCTGAAGCGATCCTTGTTTTTTCGTACGTAGGATACGTGACACAGCAAGTAAAAGTAACGCAGTCCGATAAAAACATCAGCGTTAAACTATTAGCCGATATGAAACAGCTGCAGGAAGTGGTTGTGATGGGATATGGTTCAGTAAAAAAGAACGAAGTTTTAGGAGCTGTAGGAACGGTTTCTATGAAAGAAACTTCCAGCAGAACTTACAATAGTGCAGCCGAATTATTGCAGGGTACAGTTGCCGGTGTTACGGTAATTAATAATGGTGGAGACCCAACGGCGGAACCAACAATCAACATTCGTGGTATTGGTTCTTTGAATGCTGAAACGCCCCTTATTGTTTTAGACGGAATTATCTACAGCGGTTCCTTAAATACTTTAAACCCAAATGATATTGCATCGATTAGTGTGCTAAAAGATGCGGCTTCAGCAGCCATTTATGGCGCTAGGGCTTCCGGAGGTGTAATTTTAATTACGTCTAAAAAAGGAGTTTCAGACCGTATCAATGTCAATGTTAATTACCAGGGAGGTTTCCAGAGTGTGGCTAAAAAACTGGATGTTCTAAATGCTGCGGAATATGCAGATGCCATGAACACTGCCAGAGATAACGCCGGAATGCCCAGAATTCCTGCTTTTGATCCTGCCTTTGAACCAACGGCAAGAACGACCAAAACAAACTGGATGGATGAAATTTTCCGTACAGGCGAAATTCAGGATTTGTCTATTTCTGTAAACGGAAAAACAGAGAAATCTAATTTCTTTTTATCAGGAAGTTATAGAAAAAACGAAGGTATTTTATTGAATACTTTCGGAACAAGATATACAGCAAGGGCCAACTCCTCTTTTAAACTGGCACCCAACTTTACTTTAGGAGAAAATATGTCGTATTCCTTAACAGATGGTCAGGCAGCAAACACAACCAGTGGTTATACAGGCGCTATTTTAGCCGCTATTTTTTATCCGCCAAATGCAACAATTTACAGGGAAGATGGTTCCGGACAATTTGGTGGTGTGCCTGAAAAATACATTGGTTCTTACGGAGACGTAATCAATCCGGTAGCTTATTTGAAGCGATTAGACAACAGAAATCCTGTCTCGACTATTTTGATCAATCCTTATGCTGAGTGGGAAATTGTTTCAGGATTAAAATTAAAATCAAACTGGGGTTACACAAGAATTCAAAACAATGCAACTGATTTTGCGGTTAAAATTACAGAACCAGGTAAAGTATTCGATTTTAACAGATTAACCTTAACAAACTCAACAACAACAGATTTGTTAAGTGAGCAGACTCTTTCTTACGAAAAATCATTAGGCAAGCATAACTTTAAAGCTTTAGGCGGATATACGTACCAACAAACCAAAAGAAATTTTTATACCATACAAGGTACAGGTTTTGATAACGAAGATCCATCGCAGCGTTATTTATTGAATGCTAAACTGGTACAGCAAATAGCTGCTGGCTTATCTGAAGAAATTATTTCTTCGTATGTCGGAAGGCTGAATTACGATTACAATCAAAAATATATGATTTCCGGAATTGTTCGTCGTGACGGAACTTCAAAACTGACTTCTGAAAACCGCTGGAAAGTCTATCCTTCAGTTTCTGCAGGCTGGTTGGTTTCTGAAGAAGAATTCATGAAAGGCATTAGCCCGATAGTAAGCAACTTAAAATTACGTGCAAGCTGGGGACAAATTGGAAATTTAGGGAACCTCGGACCATACCAGTTTAGTGTACCATTAAACCAGACTCAGGCTTTAATTGGTTCAAGTCCGGTAATTAACTACGGCTATTCAGAAAGTGAGTTATCGAATCCTAATTTAAGATGGGAAAGTTCAGAACAAACCAATGTGGGACTAGATTTCACGATGTTTAATAATGCCCTGACAGGATCTGTAGATGCTTATATAAAAACCAACAAAGACATGTTAGTTCGCGATCAGCTTCCTGGTGTTTCAGGAACTCCGTTAGGAAGAATTGTAAACTCAGGAAATGTCGAAAATAGAGGAATCGAGGCAAGTTTAACGTATCAGAAAACACGTGGGGATTTTAAATATGATATAACGGCAAATGCAGCATTCTTAAGCAATAAAATTGTTTCGATTAAAGACGATTTAACTTCTCTTGAACCATTGAATTTAAGCAGGGTTCGTAGTTTGCCTTTGGCGAATATTTATCAGGTAGGAAGTCCGGTGGGTGCTTTTTACGGATATGCTACAGACGGATTGTTTCAAAGTAATGCCGAAGCAAAAGCCTATGTCAATTCAAGTGGTGTAGTGTATCAGCCAAATGCTGTGGCGGGAGATATGAAATTTAAAGATGTAAACGGAGACGGTGTCATCAACAACAGTGACAGAGTAGTACTTGGAAACCCTTTTCCTAAAACCACTTTCAGCTTAAATACCAACTTCAGGTACAAAGGTTTTGATATGAATATCTTTTTGAGCGGAACAGCTGGAAACAGTGTTTTTAATGCTGTAAAATATACAGGTGTAAATGCTTCGTTTCCTGGATATAATTTATTGGCTGACTCTAAAAATGCATGGTCGCCAACCAATACAAACACAAATATTCCGGTACTTTCATCGACAGACAACAATAACAACTTTGGACGAATCTCTGATTTTTACATCGAAGACGCTTCTTTCGTAAGATTGAGAAACCTTTCGATAGGGTATACGGTAAAAGAGCAATGGATGAACGGAAAAGCAAAACTGAGGTTCTTTATCTCAGGTCAAAACCTTTTCACGATTACCAAATATTCCGGAATGGACCCTGAAGTTGGATTGAACAACTTTGGTATGGACTTAGGAAAATATCCACTTTCCCGTATTTATATGACAGGCGTAAATGCAACTTTTTAAAAAATATAAAACAAATAAAATGAAAAATTTAAGTCTTTTAGTATTGAGTTTTGTGCTTTTATTAGGCACAACAGCTTGCGAAAGCGAACTTGATCTGGTTCCGCAAGGAGCACCTTCGAGCGGAAATTTCTGGAAAACTCCGGCAGATGCAAAAGCAGGAGTAAACGCCATTTATGCTTTATATTCTGATGATAATATGTATGGTCGTGGGTTTTTCTGGCTAAACAATGCAAGTGATGATATCGGGACCAAACCAAGACAAAATGCAGAGCGTATCAAAAACTTTATTGTAGACGGGGCAGAATCGGATACCAAAGATATCTGGAGAATTCACTACGAAGTAATGAAACGTTGTAACGATGTAATTCGTAATATTCCGAAGATTGCCTTAGACGATAAAACAAAAAATATGATGTTGGGAGAGGCGTATTTCAACCATGCCGTAATGCATTTAGAACTGGCTTACCATTACGGAGATGACCGTGCCGGAATTCCGATTCAGGATCGTGAAAACCCTGCAAATGTATACGTGCCAAGAGCCAAAAACGTAGCCGAAAACTACGCTTACATTGCAGCAGATTTAGTGAAAGCAGCAGATTTATTGCCGTATTTCAACGAACTAACTCCGGACAATTACGGACGTGCACACAAAACAGCGGCCTGGGGATATTTAGTTCGTACCTATTTATATGCCAAAGACTGGGACAATGCGATCAAATACGCGAATATGATTGTAAACAGCGGAAAACATAAATTGCTGGATAATTTTGAAGATGTATTTAAAATTAAAAACAACTGGTCTTCAGAATACATTTGGTCTGTAACGTCAAGTGCCGAAAACACCTCTTTGGGTTCTATTTTTCCGGGAGTTTGCCTCGAAGATAAAGGTTGGGGAGCTTACAACGGCTGGGGAAATTTTTATCCTACCAAAGAATTGTTCGATGCTTATGATCCGGCAGATAAAAGACGCAGCGCTACTATTTTACAAAAAGGAGACAAGTTCATGTATTTTGGTGAATTGGTAACTTTTAATGAAGGAAAATATATAGTAAGTTCCAGTAACAGAACCGGATATCAGTTCAATAAATACATGGAGCCGTTTGGTTATGCCAAAACAACGTCTGGCGGAATCGACATTCGTTATGTAAACGCTAATGGAGATAAACCTTCGACAGCATTAAACGTACCGCTTTTACGTTATGCCGATGTTATTTTAATGCTGGCAGAAGCCAAATTAATGAAAGGCCTGAGTGCTGATACCGAAATCAATATGATCCGTCATCGTGCAGGTCTTGGAGATCTTGCAGGAGCAACTTTAGCCGATTTAAAAAGAGAAAGACGTTGTGAGCTGGCCGGAGAATGGACAGACCGTCATTTTGATTTAGTACGCTGGGGCGATGCTCAGGCAACTTATGCAAAACCTTTGCACCATTATAACGGAACCGTGATTTATCCTGCCCGTAATTTTAACCCTGCCATTCACCATGTATGGCCAATACCACCAGACGAAATTGCAGTGAGCAAAGGAGCGCTTACGCAAAATAAAGGCTGGTAGTGAGTTTGTAGTTTCAGTTTGTTTGTTTTGTTTTTTCTACACTGCAAGCTTGTCGGAGTTTGCAGTTGTATGAAAAAAACAAATGAATTTTAGATATAAAAACAGGCCAGTCTTTTTTTAGGAAAAGACTGGTTTGCTTTTAAAGAAATAGTAAGAAAGTAACCCCAATGTTGTCATTTCGAGGAACGAGAAATCACACTAGAAATTCCTCATAGAATGTCATAATCTTTTTCGAGTCCCGCGTGCGATTTCTCCTTCGTCGAAATGACAAAAATGAGATAATTTACAATAAACAAACCCAATTTTTCCAATGAAAAAAATAATCACCCTTTTTTGCGTTCAGTTTTTCCTGTTTGCACAAGCGCAGGAATACAGTTCATCCAACATTCATTCTCATAATGATTATGCCAGTAAACTTCCTTTTTACGAAGCCTATTCCAATGAAACCGGCGTTATCGAAGCCGATGTTTTTTTAGTGAATAATGAACTCTTTGTGGCGCATACTTCTAAAGAAATTAATCAGCAGAATACGCTTAAAAGCCAATATCTGGATCCACTTTCGGTAAAATTAAAAAGTCTGGGGGGTAAAGCATATCCAGGCGGCAAACCATTGATTCTAATGATCGATATCAAAACAGAAGCCGATGCGACTTTAAAATTAATTGCCCAAGAAATCAAAACCTATCCCGATTTAGTTTCGAACAAAAACCTAAAAGTGGTGATTTCAGGAAACCGGCCTTCTCCAGCAAACTGGAAAGACTATCCTGAATTTATTTATTTTGACGGAAGACTGAACGAAAACTATACGCCCGATCAATTGTCGCGTGTTGAAATGATCAGCGAAGATTTAAAAGAAATTACCCTTTGGAACGGTAAAGGTGTAATGACGCAGGCCGATTCAGAAAAGGTTCAGGGAATTATCAAAAAAGTACACGATCAGCATAAAAAAATCAGATTCTGGGCCACACAGGATAATGTAAATACCTGGATGACGCTGATGAACTTAAAAGTAGATTTTATTGGTACGGATAATGTTCCGGAACTGACACATTTCATCAACAACATCAAATCTACATTTTACCAAAATACCGAGTTTCATCAGGCATATGTTCCTAAAAATAGTTCGGCTTTCGCCAAAAAGAAACCGAAAAATGTTATTCTTTTAATTGGTGACGGAATGGGTTTGACGCAGATCTATTCAGGCTACACGGCCAATAAAGGACAATTGAGTTTGTTTAATATTCCAACTCAGGGATTTTCTATAACCAAATCTTCCGATAGTTACATTACAGATTCTGCTGCCGGAGCAACGGCAATGGCAACGGGACATAAAACCAATAACCGTTTTATTAGTGTGGATGAAGCGGGAAAACCACTGGAATTAATCACGCAACAATTAGCGAAGAAAGGCTATAAAACAGGAATTATTTCAGCAGGAAATATTACAGATGCCACACCGGCCTGTTTTTATGCGCACCAGCCCGAAAGAGGTTACAGTGAACCAATAGCTGAAGATTTTCTATCCAATCCGTCTGATATTTTAATTGGCGGAGGAACAAAAGAATTTACATCCAGAAAAGATGGTAAGGATTTATCTCGACTATTGACTCAAAAGGGATATACTTTTTCAGATAAATTCAATACACTTGATACGATCAAAAATTCCAAATTTATAGTTTTAGAGGATGCTGCGGTAGTTTCTATGAAAAACGGAAGAGGAGATTTCTTGGCCAAATCCTTAGCCAAAACAACATCGACTTTTGCTAAAACAAAAAATCCGTTTTTTATCATGGCCGAAGGGGCACAAATCGATTACGGCGGGCATCAGAATAACGTAGAGTATGTAGTTCGCGAGATGCTTGATTTTGACAAATTGGTAGGGCAGGCAATGGAATTTGTAGACCAAAATCCGGAAACATTATTAATCGTTACGGCAGATCATGAAACAGGCGGACTTTCCTTAATTGACGGAAGTATAGAAAAAGGTTATGTACACGGAAGTTTTAGTACCAACGACCATACCGCAGTTCCGGTTCCGGTTTTTGCTTATGGGCCAGGCGCTCAGAATTTTACGGGTGTATATCAAAATACGGCAATTTATACTAAAATACTGGAAGTGCTTTCTGTAAAGTAATCCTCCTCTTTTTCCATTAAAAGCCCTTGTTAACGCAAGGGCTTTTTGATTTTAGTAGACATTCCATTACCCATTTTTTCAAAAAAAAACGGTATTTTCAAATTCGTATTTATTAGGATTTAAAATTACCTGTATTCAGGTAATTTTAGTTTTTAATCATTTGGTTTTTAATTGTTTATGTTTTAGTGATAATTATTTAACATAAAAAAAGAAATGCTTTTCCTACTTTTAATGCAATTTTTTAACAAAAGGTATCTTCTTAAAATACTGGCAATTAAACATTACGATATGAATAAAAAACTACTTATTGGAATGCTATTTCTTTTTAGCAGTCTTTCTTTATTTGCAGTCAATACTAACGTTAACATTCCTGTTCCGGATTTGGAGTATCAGGCTTTGGTTGATTTTTACAAAGCAACGGGAGAATCTAACTGGACGAATAAATGGAATACTAAAGAAAACAATCTGCATGAAGTGGCCTGGTATGGGGTAACGGTCGAAAACGGCCACGTTACCGCTATTAACCTCAATAATACGAGTAACATTACAGGTGCGATTCCGGCTTCTTTTGGAAACCTGAAATTTCTTAAAACCCTTTCTATTTATGGCGGCAGTTATGCAAAAGACTTAAGCACGACTGATCTGGGCATTTTTTCAGAATTAGAAGCTCTGGAGTCATTAGACCTGAGATACTGCAAGTTAAAAGGGATTATTCCGGCATCGTGGGGTAAACTGAAAAAGCTTAAGACCCTTAATTTAAGCAATAATGCCATTACAGGATTATCACCTGAATTTGGTCAGCTTGAAAGTTTAGTAACGGCAGAACTTTCTGAAAATCAGATACCGGTTTTGATAAAAGAACTAGAAAACTTAACAGCACTCAGAACGTTAAATTTAAACTACAATAAAATTTCAAGTATTGTGGGTTTATTGCCGGGTGTGGTAAATCTAAGCTTGTATTATCAGGCAGTGAATATTGAAAATCTAACCTACAAAGGAACCGATTTAAAAATAGACAACCTGCCTAATATGGTTACTTACAACCGAACTAAAAATGATTTTTCTGCCAAAAGGCAATTCTCTGTATACGTTCGGGGCACTGAGGCAGGTACAAATGTAACCATGGCTGCAGACGGCAGTTTAACAATTCCTTCGGCTTACTTGTCAACTTTAAAAAATGGTGACGAAATATACTTATATCAGCAATATGATTCCTCAACCGGAAGTGTATCATATTACAGCCGTATTTATTTTACCAGCGTAAAAGTAAACCAGCCTGCTGTTTCTAATATCGAATATCAGGCATTAGTCGATTTTTATAATGCAATGGGCGGAAGCAACTGGAACAACAAATGGGATATTAACGAAAACAATCTGAATGAAGGTGCCTGGACTGGTTTAAGTATCGAAAACGGACATGTAACAGGATTAAATCTTAATAATACCAGCAGCGTTTCGGGTGCTATTCCGGCTTCTTTCGGGAATTTAAAATACTTGCGAAATCTTTCGCTTTATGCAGGAAGTTATTCTAAAAACCTAAGTACAACAGACTTAAACGTTTTATCAGAATTACAATCTTTAGAAACGCTGGATATGAGATATTGCAGAATAGCAAGTGCCATTCCGTCTTCATGGAGCAAATTAAAAAAGCTAAAAACAATTAGTTTGTATAATAACTCCATTACGGGATTACCGGAAGAATTAGGTGAAATGGAAAGCCTGGTTACGTTAGACGCTCCTTATAACCAGATCAAGACCATTCCGGCGTCGATAGGCAATCTGGCAAATTTGGAGACGCTAAACCTTTCAGACAATCAGGTTGAGGTTTTAATAAAAGAATTAGAGAATATTACCACCTTAAAGAATTTAAATCTTTCGAACAACAACATATCAAATATTGCGGCCTTGCTTAGCAGTTCTGTTAATTTACAGCTGTATTATCAAAACATGAATATCGAAGGACTTGTGTATACAGGCGCTGATGTAAAAGTGCAGAATTTGCCCAATACGGTTTATTACAACAGGACAAAAAATGATTTTTCGGCCAGAAGACCATTTGGAGTTTACGTGGGAGGAAACCAGACAGGAAATAACGTTACCGCAGAAGCAGATGGCAGTATAACCATTCCGGCCTCATATCTCGCTTCCATCAAAACCGGAGATCAGTTTTATTTGTATCAGCAGTACGATTCCTCAACAGGAAGTGTTTCGTATTATTCAAAAGTCAATTTTGTAAATGTAAAAGTAGACCAGCCTAAAATACCGGAAGAAGAATATCAGGCTTTGGTTGATTTCTACAATGCAATGGGAGGAATTAACTGGAATAATAAGTGGAATGTTGCCACAAATAATCTCCATGAAGGAGCCTGGTATGGTGTAAGCATTGAAAACGGACATATTACAGGCCTTAATTTAAATAACAATTATTATGTTTCCGGCGCGATTCCGGCATCGGTCTCCAATTTAAAATACCTTAAAAACCTTTCGCTTTATGGCGGAGGTTATAACAAAGATTTAAGTACAACCAATTTAAATGTTATTGCAGAACTGGAATCTTTAGAATCTTTAGATTTACGATATACCAAAATTAAAGGTGATATCCCTGCATCGTGGAGCAAACTAAAAAAGCTGAAAACAGTTTATATAGGATACAATGCCCTGACTGCTTTACCGGAAGATATGGGGGCGTTAGAAAGCCTGGTCACTTTTGAAGCGCCGAATAACCAAATAAAAGCAATTCCCGTATCGACGGGCAATCTTACCAATCTCGTAACACTGAATTTATCCGATAATAAAATTACTGTTCTGATAAAAGAACTGGAGAATATTGCGGCTTTGAGAACCTTAAATCTGGCAAACAATAGTATCGCAGACATTGCAGGATTACTGAACAGTCAGGTTAACCTGGCGTTGCATTATCAAAGCATAAATGTTGAAGGATTGGTTTATACAGGTGCTGATGTAAAAATCCAAACCTTGCCTAATACGGTGTATTACAACAGAACCAAGAATGACTTTTCGGCCCGAAGACCATTTGGTATTTATGTGGGAGGCAACCAGATTGGAAGTAATATCACAGCAGCAGCAGATGGGAGTGTGATTATCCCGGCATCTTCACTGGCTTCCATCAAAACCGGAGATCAGTTCTATTTGTATCAGCAATACGATTCCTCAACAGGAAGTGTTACTTACTATTCAACAGTTAATTTTGTTAATGTAAAAGTAGATCAGCCTAAAATACCAGATGAAGAATATCAGGCATTAGTTGATTTTTATACGGTAATGAACGGAACAAACTGGAACAATAAATGGGATGTTACGACAAACAACCTGCATGAAGGGGCGTGGTACGGGGTAAGCATCGAGAACGGCCACATTACCGGACTAAACCTAAACAATAACTATGCTGTTTCAGGAGCTATTCCGGCATCTGTAAAAGATTTAAAATACCTAAAAAACCTTTCACTTTACGGTGGCGGTTACAATAAAGATTTAAGCACAACAGATCTAAGTGTTTTGTCAGAACTGGAATCTCTGGAGTATTTAGATCTGAGATATACCAGGATCAAAGGAGACCTTCCTGCATCGTGGAATAAGTTAAAAAAACTAAACACCTTGTATTTGAACAACAATGCGCTTACTGCTTTGCCTGAGGATTTTGGCGGAATGGAAAGTTTAGTGACCGTTAACGTTGCTTCTAACCAGATAAAAGCAATTCCCGCTTCAACAGGGGATCTTAGTAAATTAGTGACTTTGAATCTTTCTTCGAACCAGATCGAAATACTGATTAAAGATTTAGAAAAAAATACCGCTTTACAGACTTTAAATCTTTCGGGGAATAAAGTTTCGACTATACAGGGATTATTGTCCAGTCAGGTTAGTTTAGAACTGACCTCGCAAACCCTAAGTATTCCTAATTTTCTATACGAAGGGAATGATGTAAAGGTTAGCAATCTGCCCAATGTAGTACTTTACAATAAAGCAACAAATGACTTCTCTGCACAAAGGCCATTTCGATTGTATGTAAAAGGAAATCAGGTAGGAAATAATTTAAGGGTTGCAGGAGACGGAACGATAACAATCCCGGCAGATTACCTTTCGACCTTAAAAACGGGAGATGAACTGTATTTATATCAGGATTACGAGAGTGCTAATTCAACTTCTTACGATTCCAGGATTTACTTTACCAATGTAAAAGTAGACCAGCCTAAAATACCGGATGCAGAATACCAGGCTTTAGTTGATTTTTATAACGCCATGAATGGTACAAACTGGAGCAATAAATGGGTAACTGCCGAAAACAACCTGCATGAAGGTGCCTGGTACGGAGTTAGTATTCAAAACGGCCACATTACAGGATTAAACCTGAACAATAATTCGAATGTTTCAGGAACAATTCCGGCCTCTTTTGCCCATTTAAAATACTTAAAAAACCTTTCTTTATATGGAGGAAGTTATTCGAAAAATTTAAGCACAACCGATTTAGGAATTATTTCGGGACTTGAATCCTTAGAATCTTTAGACTTACGATATACTAAATTAAAAGGTAGTGTTCCTTCTTCATGGAGCAAATTGCAGGCTTTAAAAACTTTGTATTTAAATAGTAATACGATTGACGATGCAGATGAAGCCCTAACGCATTTACCGCTTTTAAAAACGGTTGATTTTTCTAATCAAACCATTACAATTCCAACCATCGAAGTGGGGGCTAATGAATTGGTTATAAATTTACCAACTTTATCAACGTTCCTTTTTAATGCCAATGGCGGTGTGATTAATAACAAGAACCATTTTACCCTTTTTATTAATGGGGTAAACAAAGCGTCAAATTATTCTAATAGTGAAGGAAAACTGATCTTTAAGGATATTGCTTTATTTGGTATTAAACTAACAGATCAAATTAGAATTGTACAAAACGACGGAACTGCACAGGGAACTTCAATTAATTATACTCAGGTTGTTTTTGGAAAACCATTAACCGACGAAGAATTTGAAATTCTGAAAAAATTCTACGCCAGTACAAACGGAGCACAATGGACACAAAAATGGGATATTTCACAAAATAAACTTCATGAAGTAAGCTGGTACGGAGTAGGAACAAAAGACGGACACGTAGTTTCGCTGAGTTTATCCGGAAATAATTTATCCGGAACACTTCCGGCCGAGTTATCTGATTTGGCTTATTTAGAGACTTTAAACCTGCAGTTGAATGCGATTGAAGGATCAATTCCGTCTGATTTAGGAAGACTGACCAAGCTGAAAACCCTTACTTTACAATCCAATAAATTTCAGGGAACGTTACCTGTTTTATCCGGAATTTCAGGATTGAAAAAAGTATCTGTGGCAGGCAATACATTCAAAGGAACCATTCCGGGGCATTTGAATGATTTTGAAAATATAGAACAAATTGACCTTTCGAATAATGGTTTCGAGGCTTTAGAAAAACCTTTTACGTATGATTTAGCCAAAGTCTATGTAAACCTGAGAGGGCAGGTTATCGTAAAGAACGAATATCTTTATTTAAAAGGGGATGAAATAGTGGTGGATCTTCCTGCTATTACAACATACAACGAAACACAACAGGATTATAGCGGGCAATACCAGTTTGAATTACAGGCCAATAATTTCAAAATTTCTGAAGCAACAGTTGCAGGAAATACGATTACATTCCCGAATATTTCTGTAGCAAGTATTCCAACCGGCGCTAAAATTGCAATTTGGCAGAAAAACGGAACTTCGCAAGGAACTTATTTACAGTTTAAAGGAATTGCTGATGGCTCTGAAACACCCTTAATTGCTGAAGAATATGATGCTTTGGTAGCCTTTTTCCAAAATGCGGGAGGTACAGGATGGAAAGAAGTCTGGGATACTTCTTCAAACAATCTTCATGAAAAGAAATGGAAAGGTGTTACAACAAATGACGGACATGTTGTTTCGATCAATCTTCCTGACAATAGCCTAACCGGAAATATTAGTGCTGAAATTGGAAAATTTACGGAATTACAAAACCTGAATCTGGCCAAAAATAAACTAACGGGTGCAATTCCGGAATCTTTATCAAAAGTAACCAAACTAAAAACGGCTGATCTTTCAGAAAATGAACTAAAAGGAATTGAAGCTGCATTTTTACCGGCAGTGACGTTTAAAATTGATCGCCAGAAAATTAATCTGGGCGAATTGCCTTTAAATCTAAATACGGTTTTAAAAGACCAAAAAATAAATCATTACGATCATACCAATTCGGTTTTTAATGCCACTCAGTCGTATAATATGACAATGAAAGACTATTTTCAAATGGTGACAGTTCCTGAAGACGGCATTAAACTGACTAACATTTTAAGCGAATGGAATGTTCCAAACAATCAGACATTGGAATTGAGACAAATCGCAGGATCGGCAAGAAATAGTGTACTCACTTATACCATAACTTACAGAGAAGGAGATTCAAATTTAGACGGCATTGTCAATATTCTGGATATTCAGTCTTCTTTGAATTACACTTTAAGCCAGAAACCAAAATTCTTTAATTATGGCGCAGCCGATATCAATAAGGATAAAAACCTAAATGTACTGGATATTATTTTACTGATTAATAAAATTCAGGCGGGAACACTAGAGAATTCTGCCAGTACAAAACGACAGGCTTTAGCAGGTAATGAAGAGGTTGTTTTAAGTATAGAAGACCATATACTTTACATCGACAATCAATTGGCTTCGACAGCAGCATTTGACATTCGTTTAAAAGACGGTAACAAAGCAGAAATAAAAGAACTTCTTTCTCCTATTGGTTATACTGTTTCAGTTGCAGAACGTGACGGCGAAATAAGTATTGCCGGTTTTGCTATGAATCAATCACTTTCAGGAAAACAAGCCATTGCAAAAGTGTCGCCTCAAACGAAGATTGTTTCGGCGATGATTTCGAATGCAGATGCACACGAATTGACTTATGCCCTTTCAAAAGGAAGCTTAGGGCTTGATGATATTGAAACAAACACTGCCATTGCGCTGTTAAATTATCCAAATCCATTTACGGATAAAACGGTAATTCAGTATCATTTATCTGAAAGTGCAGGAAAAGCAACATTGAAAATTTTTGATACGGCAGGAAGAACTGTTTACACACAATCAGATCTTGATACTTCAGCAGGAAATCATGAATTTACTTTTCAGCGAAAAGATCTTGCTTCGGGAATCTACTTCTATACCATTGAAGTACAGAATGGGGCAAAACCTGCAGTTTTTAAAGGAAAAATGTTAATACAATAAACTCACCATAATGATAGCGAACAAATTGAAAACAATGAAAATAAAACCTTTTTTGGTCTTTATCTTCCTATTTTTAGGAACATTCATACAGGCACAAAATAGTTTAAAAGTAGTAAATGCATCAGCCGGACCGGGCGAAAAGTCGTCGATCCTGATTGATTTGGCTAATGCCGATGAGGTTGTGGGGGCAGAATTTACGATCACCGTTCCGCAGGGATTAATTGTTAGTGAAAAAGACAGTAAAATTATAGAAAGCCGTAAAGGCGATCATGCGATTTATGTCAATATCGAAAAGAATAATCCGCGAAATTATCACTTTATTATTCTTTCGCTCACCAGCACTTCTTTTAAAGGTAACAGTGGTAGTTTATTAGAAATTCCCGTTGAAATTCCGTTAAATTATACTTCGGGACAAACACACAATTTAGACTTATCGGGTGTAGTATTGAGTTCAAAAAATGCAGTTGATATTGGTTCCGGTCATGTTAATGGAAAATTAACGATTGCCACAGCACAATATCCTGATTTAACTATTTCCGGAATTACAGCAGCCGAATCTAAAATTACTCCGGAAGGAAAAATTAATGTTTCATGGGGTGTTGACAATATTGGAGGCCGAATTGCTTCGGGCGGATGGATTGAGCAGGTAAGCATCGTTTCGGATCAGACGGGATTAGAATACAATCTGGGAACCGTTTCGTATAATGAAGATTTAGACAAACAGAAATCAATAAGCCGAAGTGCCGCCTTTAATCTGCCTAAGGTTTTTGGAATTGAAGGCAATGTAAAAGTAAAAATTAACATTATTGCCAATACTGCGGTAAAAGAACCGGATGCTTTAAAAAACAATAATAAAGTAACTGCAGCAAACTCCATTTTACTTGAAAAACGTTTGTACTTAACCTTAGACAAAAAAAGCATCGATGAAAATGCCACAGAAGTTATCAGGGCAACCTTAACCCAAAGTGGTGACAGAAGCAGTGATAAAGCTTTTGAATTAACAGCTTCTCTAATTTCGCAGCTTCAATTTGATGCAAATGTAAAAATATTGAAAGACCAGTCATCGGTAGTTTTTTATATTAAACCAATTGACAATTCAGTTAGTGACGGAAACAGAACAGTATCGATTTCGATTTCAGGAAATGATTATCCTGCTGTTTCAGATAACATTGAAATTATCGACAATGAGTTTTCGACTATTATTTTAACACCTTCTAAAGTGACAGCTACAGATGGCGAAACCATTACAGTTACTTTAGAAACGGACTTAACCAAATCAAAAGATACCAAATTTACGATTACAGCAGATCAGAATTCGCGCTGGACAGTTCCTGCAGAAGTAACACTTCCTGCAGGAAGTAAAACCGCTTCATTTACAGTAACAGTAAAAAACAATAAAGTTCCGGAACAAACGGTAATTGGAAAATTAACGCTGAGGACCGAAGGTTTTCAGGCTGCCAATACAGATATTACATTAAAAAGTTCCAATGTTCCTGCATTTGAATTGGAGATTGCGCCTCAGACCATCTCAAAAGGTGATGGTGTGTATGCTACTTATGCTACAATTAAACGATTAGATAAATCGGATGTCAGTACAGCAGTCCGTTTAAAAGCAAGCGTTGCCAACTCGTTGATTCTTCCGGATATTATTGACTTTCCAGCCAATGTGAATTCCAAGAAATTTAATATTGGAGCTGTAAACAATGGAATTGTTGATGGTACTAAAATAGTCAACGTAACAGCTGATGTTTATCTGTCATCTTGCAATTGTACAATTCCTGCCGGAGATGGAAGTAAAGCGGGTAAAGATATTACAATTCTTGACAGTAACGGACCTGCATTACTTGTAAAAGCTAGTCCCGCCACAGTTAAAGCAGGAGTTCAAAAAGCAGCAAAAATTACAATTTCAAGAAATACAGTGGATACTTCTGTTGCCATTTTGGTGAAATTATCGTCAGATTCTCCAACAATTGTTTCAATTCCGGCACAAGTTTCAATTCCGGCGGGACAGGAAAGTGTAGAGGTAGAAATTAATACGATCATTGATGCCAATAAAGCCGGAGACCAAACGGTACGTATTCAGGCAGAAGCAGATAATTTCAGTTCTGGTTTTATCTGGATCTTAGTGACAGATCAAAACAAACCTGATGCTGTAGTTACGTCAGTAAAGGCAACTGCCGAAGCCAATGGAGAAGACACGATCGAAGTAACCGCTTCTATAACAAATCAGGGATTTGCAGTTTTAGCAAAAGGGGCAAAAATTGAATATTATCTATCTAAAGATAAATCGACCAAAAATGCTATTCTCGTATTTACATCACAAATTGATACTGATATTGATTCAGGAAAAAAACTGGATCTGCTAAAATCAATTAAACTGCCGCAGCAGGCAGGCGATTATTACTTAATTGCGGTTGTAAATGCAGACCAAAAAATAAATGAATTATCATATAACAATAATGAAGCTTATTCGGCAATAAAATTATATTCCAGTTACACGGCCATAAGCACAGTTTCTAAAGCCATTTACAAATCAGGCGAATGGGTTGCGATTACAGGATCGGCTAAAATGGCCAATAATGCGCCAGCTGTAAATAAAGAAGTTGAAATCACCATTTCTGACGGAAGTTTTACCCGTGCATTTAAAGTAAAAACAAATGCTTCAGGAAATTTTGCCTATGATTTTGAACCTTTGCAGGCCGAAAGCGGACATTATACGGTGAGTGCAGGTTATCCGGGGACAAAAAATGCAGTTCAGGCGGAGTTTGATATTGTTGGTTTTGAATGGACAAACAAACCTTCGGATTATTTAAAATGGGAAGTGGTAACCAAAGTGCCATACAAAGGAGAATTTAAATTAAAAAACAACAGCAAAACTCCTTTAACCAATATAACGATCGAATTGCCTGCAGATGCCGGGTTTACAATTCAAAGCGATCCTTTAACATTAGCTGCAGGACAAGATGGAGTTTTGAGCTATACGATCTATACCGAAACCCCTTCTGCAGAACAAAAATACTATCAGATCAATTTTAATGTGGTTTCTAATGAAGGAGCAAAACTGCCTATTTTAGCCTATTATCATGCTAAAGCGCAAACTCCGAAATTACTGGCTAATCCGGTAAGCATCAACACCACGATGATCAAAGGAACTTCTCGTTTTTATGAGGTAACAATTGCTAACACTGGAGCGATAGAGGCAGAGAAAGTAAAAGTAGATATTCCAAACCTGGAATGGATGAAGTTAAAAAGCGCCACAGTTATTGATAAAATTGCCCCAAATGAATCGGTAAAAATTATATTAGAATTAGCACCTACAGACAAACAGCAATTAAATGTGCCACTTTCGGGAAGTTTAGCACTTAACCCTGAAAACGGGGGCGGAATAGCCATTCCTTTTAAAATAGAAACCGTTTCAGAAGCAACGGGCTCATTACGAATTGACGTAGTCGATGAATATACGTTTAACACAGAACGGGCACCACATTTAAAAGGTGCGAAAGTTGTTGTTCGCCATCCTTTTTCAGGTGCTATTTTAGCAGAAGGACTTACAGATGAAAATGGTTTATTCAGTACGCCGCAAATCCCGGAAGGTTATTATACGGTAACCGTAACGGCAGATAAACATGCATCGTATCAAAATAATTTATTGGTAGATCCGGGAAAAGTGACCTCTCAGAGGGTATTTATTTCCTATCAGGCTGTGAGTTACGAATGGGTGGTGAAACCTACAGAAATTGCAGATGAATACCAGTCTGATTTGGTTGTTAAATTTGAAACAAACGTACCTAAACCCGTAATTGTAATCGATATTGATGATCCTGTTTTAAACTTAAATGCAGGAGAAAGCAGAATGAGTTATGCAACTGTTACCAATCATGGCCTGATTGCATTATCGAATGTAACCTTCAATGTAGACAACCAGCAGGATTATAAGTTTAAGCTTATGATTGACAAACTGGATGTCTTAAACGCTAAATCTACTATTATTGTTCCCATATTGATTACCAGATCAGTTTCTAGTGGAAAAAGCGCCAATGGAGGTTCAAATTGTTCTTATAACCTCATAACAAAAGGAACCTATATTTGTGAAACAGCACAAGATTTGGCAGCTTTTAAACCGTACTATGTTTTGACCTGCTCAACACCAAGTACTCCGGTTACGGGAGGAACCCCTAATTTTAACGGAGGTGGTTTTGGAGGATTAATTCCTATAGGGAATGCTATTGGAAATATTGTAACAGGACTACCTAATTTTTGTGATCCCTGTTTCTTAAAAGTGGTAAAAGGAATCTGGACATGCGGTATGACAATCAAAAGTGTGGTTTCATGTGTAACGGCTATAGGAGCTGCTGCAGAAACGGCAGGATTGGCCATTCCGGTAGCGATATACAAATGTTATAAAACAGTAAAGTCTGTTATGAAGTGTTACAAAGCCATAACCGAAGGCTATGAGGCTTGTTATGGTAAAGGGGCAGGAAGTGGCAAAAAAGCAGGCGAAAATTCCGTTTTGGATGAAATGTACAATAACATGAAGGAATATGAAAAATCCCTGAATGCTTATCAGGATTCACTGGCAGAATTGTTTGGTACTATTAATCCTGAAGCAGACGGATATGGGACTTTTTCAGATTATGTGATACCGATCATAGAAAAACAGTCTAAGTTATCTCAAAGTGATATTACGATTTTAAATAGTTTAGTTGCAGGAAAAGGAATAACTACAGAAGAAATTGCTGCCTTTGCCACAAGATGGAACAATACGGTCGATGCGTGGCATGCAGGAGTATTTGCTCCAAACGCAACTTATCCTGATATTGTAGATAAAACCAGGCTAAACCAATATGCAGCCACAGTTGCACTGGTTGAAAAATATGCAAAATCAAAAGGTTATGCTGATGCATCAAAAATGATGGAAGCCTCTCTGGAAGAACTTGACAAATATATTGCAGAGAAATCGCAAGCCAGCTCTGTTTGTGCAACTGTAACAGTTAAATTCTCTCAAAAAATAACCATGACGAGAGAAGCGTTCGAAGGTACTTTAACCATGAATAACGGTAGTGATTCTAATACCATCAAAGATCTTAATTTAGATTTAGTGATTAAAGATGAAGCCGGAAATGATAAGACTCATTTATTCCAGATCAACAAAGATGCTTTCCTTAGCGGAACAGGACTTGTAGCGCCAAATGACAGCAAATCGGGAACCGTGATTTTTATTCCGACAAAAGAGGCAGCACCTACAGTTGCAAAGTCTTATTCTTTTGGAGGAACCTTATCGTATGTAGATCCAAATACAGGAGACAGGGTTACCGTACAATTATATCCCGTAACATTAGAAGTAAATCCCAGCCCGGATTTGGTCATGCATTATTTCATGCAGCGTGATATTTTAGGAGATGACCCGCTAACAGATAAAATAGAACCAATTGTTCCGGCAGAAATGGCTTTATTAATCAAAAATGAAGGGTACGGAATTGCTAAAAATGTTCAGGTAGAATCAGTACAGCCGGAAATTATCGAAAACAAGAAAGGTCTGTTGATCGACTTTGAAATTGTGGGAAGCAATTTCAATAATGAGCCAAAACAATTGGGCTTACTAAATGTAGATTTCGGAAATATAGAACCGCAGAAAGCTGCATTGGGTCAGTGGTGGTTCACCAGTACATTATTAGGTCATTTTGTGGAGTATGATCTTAAAATAAAACATTTAAGCAGTTACGGAAACAAAAATCTAAGCCTGATCAAGGCCTCTTACGTTCATGAATTGATCAAAAGTGTAAAAGCTTATCAGGCGGGACAAGACAACATAAATGATTTCTTAGTAAATGATATTGCAGATGCCAATGATACTCCGGATGCTATTTATTATTCAGACGGAGGAAATGATGAAGTGTCTAAAGTTGCAACAGGAACCGTTTCTAATGCTATTTCTCCAACTCAGCTTACAACAACTTTAACCATGAATTCTTCTAAAACCGGTTGGAATTATGGTAATGTTGCTGATCCCGGATCAGATAAATACAAACTGGAAAGGGTAGTCAGAATTAGTGATAATCTGGAACTGCCAATTCAGAATTTCTGGCAGACATTTGTAACTTTAAAAGACGGACTTGAACCTAAGTACGAAAACAAACTTCATTTCCTGGATAAAATTTCAGGTTTAGAACGATATACTTTGTATTACACGGCTATCAATACCAATGTACCAAAAGTAGCTTCTTTTGAAAATTTACCATCAACAACTACAAAACCGGTAGAATCTGTTCAGGTGAACTTTAATAAAGCGATCAACCCAAATACATTTACATCGCAGAATATTACCTTAATGCATCAGGGAACTAAAATTCCGTTCAGTGATAGTTTTATGGGTAAAGTAAACGACTCGACTTATGTTTTAAACATCAAAACATTGTCATTGGCATCCGGTTATTATGAATTAACGGTTCAGTGTGCCGGAATTAAAGATTTAGAAGGCAATGAAGGCAATGAAGGGAAAAGCGTTTCATGGATTCAGATAATCGGTGAACTGGGAATCGTTCAGTTTAAAACAGATCAAATCGAAGCACAAGCGGTTAATAGTATTGAAATACTATTTAATAAACCCGTAAAACCTGTTCAGTTTACCAAAGACAAGCTGACTCTTAACGGAAAACCCCTGGAAAATATTTCTATTGTGACTGATGATAATCTGAAATATACAATCGTTGGATTGAACGAATACAACAAAGAAAACGGTCCGTATGAGCTGGCGGTTGATTTACCAGCTGTAAAAGCAGAAGACAATACTTTTGGATTACTTGTTCAGACAAAAAAATGGAAAGTAGATATCAGTATTCCCGAAGTTACTGCATTGACTCCAAAATATCAGGGAGCAGTACACAGTCAAAACGTGACAGATGTTTTACTAACTTTAAACAAACCTGTAAATAGTTTAGAGAAAAACTGGATTACGCTTTATAAAGGAAGTGTAAATTTAAATGCAAATTTAAATGTGGTTAAACAAGATGATTTACATTATTTAATTTCAGGCTTGGGCGAATATACACAAGCAGAAGGCGGATATAAAATCGTAGTAGATCAATCGAATTTTAAAGACCTTTCGGGGAACTTCGGAACCGGAAATTCAAGTACCATGTGGGAAGTGAAGTTCGGAAAACCTGCCGCACCTTCAAACCTGCATATCACGCCGGACAGAGGAATTTCAGCTGCAGATAATATTACTTCCGGTAACGATTTATCTATCGGCTTAACAACAAACGGAAACAAACAAACCGTAGAATTGTACGCCGTAACACCAACAGGAAAAACGTTGGTTAGCAAACAAAGTCAGGAAACAGCAAAAGAAGTTTTAATTCCGATAAAAGGATATATTGGTAAAAATACTTTTGAAGCTGTAGTGTTTGATGAATTTGGAAATGCGAGTGATGCCAGTAAGGTTGAGGTATATATTGATATTGTAGACCTTGGCTGTACGGTTACTCCGTTAAATGCAGCCAATAATGATTGTTCTGAAACCGATATTATAAAAGTTCAGTTTGCTGATGAAATTATAGCTTCGGCACTGAGCAAAAATGATATTATCGTTAAATCAGGCGGAATAGCGGTTTCTAACGAAAACATTACTTTGACTAAAGTTTCAGATAAAGAGTTTGAAATTGGAAACATTGAAAAATTTGCCGGAGATCATTCATTCGGTATTGATTTAACAAAACTGGCTAAAAAATCAAGTGGTTTACAAGGAAAAGGAGTAGTGTCTGCGAATGTTGAGACTGAATTAAATAATAGTGCCGCTATTACAGGTGATGTTTTGATTACAAATGATAACACGACAGTAATCTATACTGCAACACAATCAATGCAGACTTATACCTGGAATGTTATCGGAGGAGAAATTATCGGTCAGAGCAACAACACCGTAACAATCAAATGGACAGAAAAAGGTACACAAACACTTTCTCTACAGTATTTGACTCCCGGATCATGCAGTAAAACAACAGCATTAGAAGTAAAAGTCGAAGCTACATTAGGAGTTGATTTCCCGGTTTCGGATCAAAAAGGGTTCTTTATTTCCCCGGTCCCTAATGATGGAAACTTTACGTTAACCTTGTCAGATGATGAAGGTACTTTTGACTTAATTATTTTTGATGCCAATGGTAAAGCAGTGTACAAACAGCATAAACTGGAAATCAACAATGATTTTAGTAAGGAAATAAAAACACATTTAAGAGCTTCCGGAGTTTACTTCTTAGTACTGCACAATGCAGATAAGAGTTACAAAGCCAAGTTTTTAATTAAATAGATTTAGAAGAAGAGATGTCAATTGAGGCATCTCTTCTTTTTTATAACTTATTTTACAGCAAATAAAAAGAGCTGTTTTGGATCAAAAAATAATGATAAGATTTAATCGTAAGCAGCAATATTAAAATATCCGATATTTGCACCTCAAAAAACAGATTAAATGTATGCTGGAAATAAACGAAAAACACACCTATCCCATAAAAGATGTACTTTTTACATTTGCCTTAGCTTCTGAGGCAGCCGAAGTTTTTAAAGACCACAATGCCCTGATAACAGGAATTGGCAAAGTCAATGCGGCCTATGAATTAACGAAAGCGATACAAGTACAAAAGCCTTCAGTAATAGTAAATCTGGGTTCGGCAGGAAGTACACATTTTAAGAAAGGCGATGTGGTGTGCTGTACTAAATTTGTTCAAAGAGATATGGATGTCAGAGGATTAGGTTTTGCATTGTATGAAACTCCTTTATCAGGCCTGCCGCCGGTTCTTGAATATGGTTTAGAAATGGATGGTTTGCCGTTGGGTATTTGCGGTACCGGAGATAATTTTGAAATGAAACATGCTGAAACGATTTACAATGTAGTCGATATGGAATCTTACGCCTTAGCTATGATTGCCATGAAAGAGAATATTCCGTTTTTATGTTTAAAATACATCTCTGACGGTGCCGATGATAATGCCGCCGAAGACTGGACTGTTCAGGTTCATAAAGCCGCAGTTGCTTATGGAAGTATTTTAAAACTGAACAAGAGTTAATTACGACAATCAGGGTCTTAAAATGAAAAAAATCCACCGGATGCCCAAATTAAAAAAGGAACCCATTTTGATTTTTTCTAAAAAGTGATAGATTTAAAATCAGATACAGGACTTTTTACTGAAATTAGTTTTGTAATTTGGTTTTTGTAAAATCGATATTTCCTTTTATTATGCCTCAGAATCCTTCCCCCGAAGATGTAAAAAAGATTTTTGATTCGTATTATGCTTCAGATACCAATATCTGGGATGCATTTTCCAGAAAGATCGAAGTGCGGGAATTTAAGAAATCAGAGATCATAAAAGAATACGATCAGGTCGAAAAGTTTCTTAACATAATCATCAAAGGTTCTGCCGGATTATTTGTCTGGGATGGGAGCAGGGACATCTGTATCAATTTGCTTTACGAAAAATCTTTTATAAGTGACTATCTTTCTTTTCTTAATCGAAAGCCTTCTGTTATTAAAGTTGAAGCTTTAGAGGACCTTACTTTATGGTCGATTTCTCATACGGCCCTGACAGAACTTTATAGCCGTTCAGAAGCGGGTTTAAGAGTTGGTAAAGCGGTTTCGGAAATGTTATATGTACAAAAGCAACAGCAACAAATCGATCTGTTAACACTTACACCTCAGGATCGTTATTTAAAATTGATAGCGTCAAGGCCCGAAATTTTTCAGCGGACGCCCTTAAAAATCATTGCTTCTTATTTAGGACTTACAGCGGAAAGTTTAAGCCGCATTCGAAAAAGAATTACCGAAAAGTGATTTCTTACCCAAAGTCAATTTTAGTATTGTTTCCACTTAGTAAGTTTGTCTCAGCCTAATCAAACAAACAAATTATCTTATGAAACGTAACATTAATTATTTGGCTATTGCCGTTTTTTATATCATTGCTATCACGTGTAGATTTGTAGCAGTTAAGACAGATTTACTGGCTAATGTTGGTCATGAATATATAGCCATTTTACTGCGTGGTGTTGGTCCCGCTTTGGGCGCACTTGTGGCGATAAAATTATTTTCACTTCAAAACCCGCTTTCCTTAAAAGGAATATATAGTACTATTGTCCTGCCTTTTGTTATTTTTTGGTTGCTTCCGGCACTTTCCATTACAACGGTATACTATCTTGTATATGGTAAGTTCCCAATAGTGTTTGCCTTTACGGTTTTAGTGTATGGACTTTTGGAAGAAATTGGCTGGAGAGGTTTTTTACAGCAACAGTTAAAAGGACTGCCAACATTTTATGCTACTTTAATTATTGCGCTGCTTTGGTTCTTATGGCATCTTAATATCGAAATGTCAACAGGGAATTTAATTTTTCTGGGAATTATTTTCTTTGGAAGCTGGGGAATCGGTAAAATATATTCTAAAACCAGCTCACTTATCGCTGTTGCAGGTGTTCACTCCTTAAATAATTTTTTTGTAAAAGGAGTCCATGAAAAAGAACTGCTGGTAATTTTCGCTCTTTTGGTAATATGGATTGGATTTGTAATCGTTTACGACCGAAAATTCAAAGCTAAAGCAGGTATGCAAAGCTAAGCATAAGGTTGTTCTCTAAAATTTTAGCCTAAAAAAATGTGCAAATGTTCCGGATTTTGCACATTTTTTTGTTCTTTTCAGGAGCACAAAAATAAACGGGGGAATCTTATTATTAAGATTCCCCCGTTTTTGAAATAGTGATACAAAGTTTAAAACTCCCATCTCACAAAAGCTTCCATAGCAGCATAACGAGATAAACCTAACTGATTGTACAGTTCAGCTGTTTCACTGTTTCTGTCTTCGGCTCTTTGCCAAAATTCCCTGGCATCCGTTCCCTGAAAGACAACGCCGTCTTTTTGCGATTGATGTTTGAAGATTCCGTGACGCTTTGCCAAAACCTGATCCGGGCTCATAGGCACCGCCATTTCAACTTCGTCAATTCCCCATTCCTGCCATGCACCGCGATATAACCAAAGCCAGCAGTCGTTCATAAATAGTTGAGGTTTTAGTGCTTTAACGGCTTCAAAAACAGCATCCAGACATACCTTATGCGTTCCGTGCGGATCGGCCAGATCTCCTGCTGCATATATTTGATGCGGTTTTATTTTTTCGATCAGATCCATTGTCAGCTTAATGTCTTCCTGACCTAAAGGTTTTTTCTCAATTGCTCCGGTTTCATAAAAAGGCAATTCCATAAAATGAATCTGCTCATCCGGCAAACCCACAAAATGACTTGTAGCACGGGCTTCTCCTTTTCTGATTAATCCTTTTAAATAACGAACCTCAGGGATATCAATTTCGCTTGCTTTTTTGTTCTTTAAAAAGGTGACTGCTTTTTTATAAATGCTCTCGGCTTCAGGGCTTTTTATCCTGAATTTATCATTATAGTCAATTACAAAACTCGCAAAACGAAGCGCTTCATCATCCGCAACAGCGATATTTCCTGAAGTTTGGTACGCCACATGAACTTCATGTCCCTGTTCCTGCAAACGCATAAAAGTGCCTCCCATACTAATGATATCATCATCAGGATGCGGACTAAAAATCAATACACGTTTTCTCGCCGGTTCTGCTCTTTCAGGACGATTGGTATCATCTGCATTTGGTTTTCCGCCCGGCCAGCCCGTAATGGTATTTTGAAGTTTATTGAATATTTTAATGTTAATGTCGTATGCCGGACCGGAATCTGCCAGTAAATCGCTCATTCCGTTTTCGATATAATCAGCATCGGTCAACATTAAAATTGGCTTTTTTAAGTCTAATGCCAATCCTAAAACGGCTTTTCGGATTAGTTTATCGGTCCATACAATTTTCTCGACCAGCCACGGTCTGTTGATTCTCGTTAGTTTTGAAGAAGCTTCTTTATCCAAAACAAAAACTGCATTGTTATGTTCCTGTAAAAACGAAGCCGGAATTTGATTCGTAACTTCTCCTTCAACCGATTTTTTTATGATATTCGATTTTCCTTCTCCCCAGGCCATTAAAATAACCTGTCTGGCTTCCATAATTTTTTTTACTCCAAGCGTAATGGCCGTTCTTGGCGTATTGCTCAAACCTGAAAAATCACCGCTTGCGGCCACTCTCGTAATATGATCCAGGGCAACTAATCTTGTTTTTGAATTTTGAAGCGAACCTGATTCATTAAAACCAATATGTCCGTTGCCGCCAATTCCTAAAATCTGCAAATCAATTCCGCCCAAAGCCTCGATTTTGGCTTCATAATCGTGACAATAATTGGCGATTTCTTCTTTGGACAAAGTTCCGTCGGGAATATGATAGTTTTCGGGTAAAATATCAACCTGATCCAGTAATAATTCTTTCATGAAACGGACGTAACTATTGACAGAATCCGGTTCCATTGGATAATACTCGTCTAAGTTGAAGGTGATTACATTCTTAAAACTTAAACCTTCTTCTTTATGCAGACGAACGAGTTCAGCATATAATCCTTTTGGAGAAGAACCTGTTGCCAAGCCTAAAATACAAGATTTGTTTTCTTTTTGTCTGGATTGGATAAGCGCTGCTATTTCTCTGGCAACCGCTTTAGAAGCTTCAGTTGAATTTTCGAAAACCACTGTATTGATATTTTCAAAACGTTTTTCGAATCCTGTTGCTTTATCTAGGGTACTTTTTATCATTTTAATTTAATTTTAATCTTTTTTGAAGTTTATATCAACCTGCGTTGAGTGTATATTCAACACATAGAAACATAGAATACGAATGCTAAAAAAGGAATTTAAAAAGAAACAAGTTTCTTTCACATAGCTCACTTATGTGTATTTTAAATAAGTGAAACGCCTATTTTCAGTTTGTAAAAGCTATGTTCCTATGGGTTTAAGAATAGACCACAATGAGTTAGAATACTATTCTTCGTTAGACGGTTTTCCTATCGTAGCCAAAATTCCTCCGTCAACATATACAATATGTCCGTTTACGAAATCACTTGCTTTTGAGCTTAAAAATATGGCTGCACCCTGAAGATCCTCAGGATTTCCCCAGCGTCCTGCCGGAGTTCTGCCTATAATAAATTCATTAAATGGATGTCCGTTTACGCGAATAGGAGCAGTTTGGCTTGTTGCAAAATATCCCGGACCAATTCCGTTAGTCTGAATATTGAATTTCGCCCATTCCGTAGCCATGCTTTTGGTCAGCATTTTGAGTCCGCCTTTTGCTGATGCGTAGGCACTTACAGAATCTCTGCCTAGTTCGCTCATCATCGAGCACATGTTGATGATTTTTCCGCCTCCGCGTTCAATCATTCCTTTTGCCACATTTTTTGAAACGATAAAAGGACCTGTTAAATCTACTTTTATTACAGCTTCAAAATCAGCAACCTCCATTTCGATAATGGGTGTTCTTTTGATGATTCCGGCATTGTTAATCAAAATATCGATTGGGCCAACTTCGGCTTCTATTTTGTCGATGGCAGCAATTACGGCGGTTTCATCGGTTACATCAAACAGATAGCCATAAGCTTCGATTCCTTCAGTTTTGTATTCGGCTATGGCATTATCAACGGCTTCTTGCGAAGAATGGTCGTTTACCACAATTTTTGCACCCGCATGTCCCAGTCCTTTGGCCATAGCCATTCCCAGACCGTGAACTCCACCTGTTATAAGCGCTGTTTTTCCCGTTAAATCAAATAAGTTAATTGACATTTTTTTAAGTTTTTGGTTATTAGTAATCTTGGTTTAATATTGTTTTATCCTAACAGGTTTTTAAAACCTGTTAGGTATTTTAGTAGCGGCTGTATTTTTGAATTTACAACAGCTAATGTTTTTATGTGTTAAAAATGATTCTCAGTGTTTTATTTTACACTCACAATCAAAGGATTTTGAATTTCCTGATTAAAATGATCTAAGTAATCCATCCATTGTTTTGGGTTGGTAAATTTTCCTGCTTTATCCCACGCCGCTCCGGTATAATAGATAACAGGTTCGTTGTTTTTAACTTCTGTTTTGGCCAGTAATTGATCTTTATCCACCCACATTTTTTTTGCCGGTGTACTTAATATTACACCCACAGCAGTAGTTCCTTCTTTCTCAAAAGCAGGTTCCCAATAGCCCAGAATGCCTTGTTGTTCGTTTAGGGAAATAACTCCTGCTTTATCTCGTCTGATAATTCCAACTACAACAGGCATTGGATTTTTATCGTCAAAACTATAAGCATTTTCAATTCTGTTGAGTTGAGAACCGGCATCTAATGAAATAGTTTTTACAGCTGTAACTTTTATGCTGCCAGTGTTCCAGGTATCATAACTTAATTGAAAACTGGAACGCAAAGGGCCATTGTCTAAAACTTTCCAGCGATGGTAATTTCCGGAATAACGAATCGTATCGTTTATATAGGGAGCCATATTTCCTGCGCCTAAAGTATAACCTACATGATAATAATCTAATCCGTCGCCATGATCAATATGATAATCGTTTCGCTTGTAACGGTCGTTTAAGACAAGTTTAGAGGTACTTTTTACCCAGACATCGAATCCGTATGCATCTCCTTCTGTTTTCTCCAATGCTTTTCCGTAAGCGCGAAAAGCAATCTTATCATTTTCCCACGCAAAATCGTCCATTCGTTCCGGTACATAACGAGCGTAAGTTTTGGCTGTAAGGGGTTCCGGTTTTCCTTTTTGAATCGAAAGAGTAACAGTTGATTTTGCTTTGATATCCAATTGAACCAATAAATTCTGAATCGCTTTATTTCCTTTATGTTCTAACTGAAAAGGAACTTGTTTTTTTGTATTTGGACTAATGACAACAAAATTCGCAGTATCTATTTGCGGATAAGAGGAAAGGAGCGAAGACCATTTTATTTCTACAATATTTTCTTTTCGGTCTAACGCCGAATTATTCTGAATGGTAATTGTTGCTTTTGTCTGTGCAAGGATAGTTACTGGCAGCATCAAAGCCAGTAAAAAGGAGAGTTTTATTAGTTTCATACTATTTAATAATTGATATTTTAATGTGTTTTTTTAGGAAATCCGTTCAGAAAAGACATAGGTTGAGCCCTTCCAATCTAAACGTATTTACCGCTTAGACGGGATTGTAATTTCAGAAATAAGAATTCGTTATGGATTTTGACCTTTTTAAAGGCCGTTTTTTAGTTGGTTTTCATGAAGACAGAAAGTAGTTTTTTCATTGTATAATAGTTTGTTGTGTTGTTTCGCTTATTCTTTTGGATCTTCTAATTTTGCCAGATATTCACTTGGCATACAGCCGTAATGTTGTTTGAATGCAGTAGAGAAATACGATGGCGAGTTAAAACCACACATGTATGTAATCTGTGCAATCGTGTAGCGTTTACTCTGCATTAATTCAACTGCCTTTTTAAATCGGATTCTTTTAATGAAATCCATTGCAGATTCGCCTGTTATGGCCTTTAACTTCAAGTAAAGGTTGGAGCGGCTCATTCCGATTTCTTTGCTGAATTGGTCTACCGAAAATTCAGAATCAGCCAGATGATCTTCGACAATCTGAATGGCTTGTTTTAGAAATTCTTCATCAAGTGTATTAAAAGCAATATTCTCCGGAACCATTTCTTTACCAACCGAATAATATTCTTTTAATCTTTTACGGGAACGCAGCAAATTCGTGATTTTTGCGGCCAATAATGGTGTCGAAAATGGTTTTGTAACATAATCGTCAGCACCCATTTCAAGTCCTTTTATCTGCTGGCTGGTTTCATTTCTGGCTGTTAAAAGCATCAACGGAATGTGTGAGGTATTAATATTTTGCTTCACTTTTTTGCAAAAGTGTAAACCATCCAATTCCGGCATCATCACATCGCTGATAATAAGATCAAACGGCTGAATTTCTAAAAGATCTAATGCCATCTGTCCATCATAAGCTACCGTAACGTCGTATATTTTACTGAAATAATCCTGCAGATAATCCAGGATCTCTTTGTTGTCGTCTACAATCAAAAGTTTGATGGGCTGATCTCTTTCAGTAATTTCATTTTCCTCCGGCAATAGCGAATCGTCTGTTTCAAGCTCATTATCGGATATAATTGATAAGTCATAAGCAGACTCTTCTACTTGCTGATCATTGCTATAAACCTGATCTGATGTTGGGATCGTTACTGTAAAGGTACTTCCTTTTTGCATAACGCTTTCGGCCGTAATTTCCCCATGATGCAATTCGACCAAACGTTTTGTAAAAGCCAGTCCTACGCCGGAACCCAAATTCATTTCGCGATTGTTTACCTGATAAAAACGGTCAAAAACTTTCGACAAATCTTTTTCGCTGATTCCAACTCCCGTGTCGGTAACTTGTATTTGTACGGTGTCATTTTTTTTCACTAATTCCATATGAATGCTCTGACCCGCTTTGGTGTATTTAAAAGCATTAGATAAGAGATTAAATAAAATCTTCTCCATGGCATCTTTATCAAAATAAAATACGAGCTGTGGCTCTTCAGTATGATAACTGTACTGAATGTTATTTTTTTCTGAAAGGGGTTTGAAGGATTCGAAAATTTCCTGTGTAAAATTCACGATATCGCTTTTGCCTACTTTAAGCTGTCGTGTGCCCATTTCGGTTTTTCTAAACTCAAAAAGCTGATCCACTAAATTGTAAAGTCGTTTTGCGTTGATAAACATTAATTCGTGTTTCTTTTTAGAAATTTTATCAGCAAAAGGCATTTTTAATAATTCTTCTAAAGGTGCTAAAATCAAGGTTAAAGGTGTTCTTAATTCATGTGATACATTAGTAAAGAAATCCATTTTTACCTGATTGATATAATTGACTCTTTCTTTATCAATTCGTTCTAATTTTAGCTGCTGAACGGCTTTTATTCGTCCTTTTATAATTTCAAAACCAATATAAATAGCACCGCTGACAATTGCCAGTAATAAGAAAGAAAACCAAAGCGTTTTGTACCAGGGCGGCAGCATGGTAATTTGTATGCTTCTAATGGCACTTGTTTCACCATTAGGACCAATCGCCTTAATCTGAAAATTATATTTTCCCGCCGGCAAATTACTATAACTTACTTTTAGCTCATCTGTACGCTGCCAGTCTTTATCTATTCCTTCAAGCTTATAATAATAGTACGTTCTGTTTGAAGAGATGTAATTGAACGTATTAAAAAAGATACTGAATTGTTTGTACTCCGGTCCAATTTCTAACTCATTTGCCTGATCAATATGTTCTTCGAGAATATCTGTTTCGTCATTTACAGCAACATTTTTATTAAGAACTTCTAAACCTGTAAAACTTAGTTTTAAAGGAAGTGCCTGCTGTTTTATTTTGGAAGGATAGAAATACGAAATCCCTTTTATGCCTCCAAAAAGTAACATTCCATCTTTTGCCTTGCAAAAAGCATAATCGTTGAATTGTTTGTTCTGCAAACCATCGCTTTCGTCAAAAGTCTGAACAGAACCTTTGTCGGGATTGAATTTGATTAAACCGCTGTTGGTCGAAATCCAGAGGTTTCCATCATCATCCGGAATGATTCCGTAAATGGTTTCTTTAACAAAATCTTTTCGGGCATTAAAACTAATAAAGGATTCCTGGCTTTCATCATACAAACGCAACCCTTCTCTGGTACCAATCCAGATTCTGTGTTTTTGGTCTTCGGTAATACAATTTACAATATCATCGCTTAGTTTTCCGTGTCCGATGTTTCCAAATAAAACCGTATCAGGATAAAAAAGTGTTACGCCATTTGTGGTTCCAATCCAGATACGGTGTTTGCTGTCTTCAAAAAGAAACGTAATATCGTCTGATGTGGGGCGTTTTCCGGCTTTATCCAGATGAATGTGTGTAAACGTTTTGGTTTCAGGATGAAACTGATCTAATCCTGATCTTGTGCCCACCCAAATTCGGCCTTTAGAATCTTTTAAAAGGCTATAAACCAAATCTCCGGCAATCGTGTTGGGATTATTCTCGTCATGACGAAATCGCTGTACAGAACCGCTGTTAGGATTCAGTAAATTCAGTCCGCCGTTGTGCGTGCCAATCAGGACATTGCCGTTATCATCAAATGCAATGGCTTTAATATTGTTCGAGCTTAAACTGTTTGCATTGTTTTCGCTGTTGGAATAATAAGTAATCGTATTGGCATTTTTATTCCAGTAATTTAAGCCTTTGTCATTGCTTCCAATCCAGAAATTCCCTTTTGCATCTTGTTTGATAACACCGATAACTTCATCATTTAAAGACGGTTTTCCTGAGTTTTGACTTAACAGATTGAATTTGATATCATTTTTATGATAATAATTCAAACCGCCATAATAGGTTCCTAACCAGATTCCGTTTTGTTTGTCTTTAAAAAAGCAACGAACTGAGTTTTGACTAATTGTATAAGGCTGAGAGATTTGATGGTAATAATTGGTAAAAGAATTATTGTTGGGATTAAAAATAGTCAGGCCTCTGAATGTTCCCAGCCAAATATTGCCTTCGGTATCTTTTCCAACACATCTAATATTATTATCGGCAATACTATTGGTTCCTGCGCTGTGAAGCAGGGAAGTGGTCTGTCCGTTTTCAGCATTGTATCGTATTACACCTTCGCCTTCGGTAGCGACCCATAATTTTTTTCCATCAATATGAACATCGTTGATATAAGGGTTTTTTCCGTTTAAATCTATTTTAACGAGTTGATGTGTATTAGGTTTTAGTTTAAAAAGACCAACATCTGTACCTAAAAGAATTTGTTTTTGCCAAACCCCGATATAGGCAGTTTTTTTAATTTCATGAGAAGATGCATTGAACTTAATTGTGGTAAAATTTTGGGCTTCAGGAGCTAAAACAAAAACTTCACCTGTAATTGAGGTTGCCCAGATTTTATGCTGATGGTCTTCTGTAATCGACGAGATGTACCATTCTCCAATACTGCGTGGAAGCTGATAATTGGTAAAGCTGTCCGTATTGTAATTGTAAACGCTAATACCCTGATTGCCGCCCACCCATAACTGTCCTTTATGATCAGTAAACAAGCTTCTAATGTAATAGGATTGTAAACTTGTTTTAATATTTTTTACGGGACGATATACTTTAAAACCTTTACTATCATAGCGATTTAATCCGTCCTGAGTTCCAATCCAGATAAACCCCAGCGTATCCTGCTGAATCGCAAAAACCGAACTTTGAGACAGGCCTTTATCGACCGAAATAGTACGAAAATAGCGGTCCTGAACCTGCGCATGACTCTTTGCACCGGAAAGAATAAGGTAGAAAAACGCAATTATAGCAATCGTTTTCTTCATGAATGTGGTATTATAATTTATTTATATGCTTACTGCTTTTTTTTAAACACATAGAATCATAGCGTTTTGGTAACTAAAAAAGGACGTTTTACTTATTTAAAATACACATAGCCCACTATGTGAAAGAAATGTATTTCTTTTAAGTATTCTTTTATTGTTTGTACTAATCTATTGTTTCTATGTGTTTAATTTTTTCTACGATTATATGTTTTTTTCTTCAAATAATAGAAAATCACCTCTAATTTAAAGAAAAAGCAAACATCTTATTTGTTTAATTTTTATCATATTTAGCTACATCCGGCAATTCGTCTACAGCTTCTTGTTGATTCAGTTTTTTTCCTTCTAATTCTAGTAATACAGAGCTTCCTGCTATTTTAGGCGAATAGGCTTTTCCTTCCAATTGAACAGGCAGACTTCCGTAGTTGAATAATGATTTTACTGCTTTTCCTGAAACTTGTAGTGCAGCAGGTTTTTCGCCATCTAACTGCGCCAGAATCTCCCAGTCTCCCATTTGTAAATGAGATAAACCGTTATTGTTTGAGATCGTTTTAATGATTTCCAGTTTTCCGTCTTTGACTTGTATAATGGTTAGAAACCTGAATTTTTGTTTGGGTTCTGAAGTAATTCCGGCATGCCATTGATCTTTAAATTCTTTGATCTGACCTTCGTCGTTCGTGACTTTGTTCCAGTTCACTGCAGCTTCGTAAAACTTGTTGTGTACGGACATTTGTAATGGGCTATTAGCAAAAACGCTCGCATTTACATTCCCTAAATCTGTTTTTACAATAAAGTTTTGTTGTTTGGCTTTCGCCGAATTTTCTCCCTCGATCGTGTAATACGGACAATGAAATTGTGTCGTCCATTTTACAGGACTTTTGGCTTCTAACTCATCGTATAAAACAATATATCCGCCTTCTAATTGCAGCATGTGTCTGCGGTATAAATTAATACCGGATTCTCCGTAACCATTGGCTTTGCCTGGTACAACATTGATTTGCTTGAATCGGTCTAGCCAAAATTCACTTTTAATCTCACCGTAAGCGTTACTGGCATCTCCCAAAGCATACTGAATGTGTTTTCCTGAAATGGCTCTCGGAATCCATCCGTAACCTTCTTCTCCCAATTTTTGGTTCAGGCTGTCGGCTAAAATGGTATTATACGCTTTTGAAGATCTGTAATATAAAAGATTGTGTTTGTCGCTGAAATTGCTGTAATAACCTGTTCCGCCAAAAATTACTTTCCCTTTAAAATTGATAGTAAACGCATTCTGCGAAGCGTGCCCATGTCCCGAAGACCCAAACGGACTGCTGAATAAATAACTGCTCAGGGTTTTATCGCCATGCGCCAAATCTTCGTGCATGGCCACTACACCCACATCAGCAAATTTGCGGGTTTTAGGCAAGTCAGCAGGCGAGGTGACAGGTGAATTTCTATTGGGTTTATAGTTTAATAATCTAAAGAATAAGAAATCATCTGTACCGTGATAATAGTCCGGATAATCTCTTTTTATTCCGTCGACATACCAGTTTAAGTACGGATTATTCATTTTATAAGTGAGAGCATCTGCAAACCAGGCTTCGCCTTTTACGATATACGGAATGTTTTCCCACATGTCGCCAATGGCAGTACTTGCAGCACCGTTTGGATGGGTATACATCATATAATACGGAAGGTTTTCCATCCACGGTAATTTAAAATAATCGACACCGCTAAAATCACCAAACATTTGGGATAAGTAAATAATCGATTTAAAATTGACTCTGAAATAACCGTTTCCTTCGTGCCAGCCGCCATCTGTGGTGCCCAGAACCGGAAAACGTGCTGACCAGACTTCGTACATATACGTAAGCCATTCTTTGGCTTCAGGGACATCATTAATCACGGCAACGGTTGCAATGGCGAGATTACGCAATGTAATTTGCCAAACGTGATTGTCGCTTACATGCAATTCAAAACGATTAGGCAAATGATTGTAAACGCGTTTTGCCCTGATGGTAATGATATTTTTGAAAAGTTCTTTTTCCTGAGGCGTTAAAAATTGATATCCTGCATCATAAAACCAGCCCAGGGCTTCTAAAACAGCACCACTTGTAAAATCGTCACCAGTTGCCAATCCGTCAGGATTCATTTTGGCGATATTTAAGGCCCTGCGTTTGGCATCGAGAATAAAACGTTCATCTTTGGTCAATTGATAAGCGATGCATAAATTGCGCACCGGAGTACCAACAGCATCGCCAAAACCGTGATACATTCTTTCTATAATGATCTTTTTTTCTAATTTATTTTTCCCTGTGGTATCAATTACCCTTTGTGGTTTCTCAGTTGGGAGAGGCGCCAGCATTAGCTTTTCCGCGTAAGCGATAAACTTTTTGGCTTCAGGATTTTCCAGATTGTTTTTATAAAAATTCTCGCCAATACGGTTCATATCCCATAAAAGCGGATGTGATCCTTCGTTGCGTTTTAAGACTTCGCTTACTGGCGGGGAAACTTTCTCATTGGCATATTGGGCATCCACCACAAAATCGTAAACAGACGACCATGTCCAATTAGTGCTTCCTCTTAAGGCGTAACCGTATTTCCAGTACCATTTTCCGGGTTTTAATGCCTGATGCAACGGATAAACGGCCCAACGCTGTTCAGTACTTACGATTAGGTCCTGACTGAGATTTTTATCACTGGCCAGCATGATTTTATAGCGTACATTACCAATGTTTGGATCTTCGGGTACCTCGCTTCCGCTTTCCATTGGTTTCACCATTTCTTTGCCATTCGTTGCGGGCCAAAGCAGGGCAGGAGCGTTGGTTGGAACTGTAATTCCGTTTACCGGATACGGCCATTCCCGTACTCTGGAATGTAGTTTTTCTGCTGTCAGTTTTATCATTGCCGGCTGTTGCTGACTAAAAACAGAAAGCGCCAGGAATGATAATAGTATGGTATATGTTTTTTTCATTTATATAAGTATAAATAAGTATTGTGATGTGTTTTTATTTTGCTTACCAGCAGCGTAATTTCAATAATTCTGCTGATTTTCTATCTCTTAATTAAGTTCATATATACGCAGGTTTTTTATTTCCTGTCGGGATTGTGTACTTCTAAAACCAAAATAACCGGATGTTAACGGAGCAGGATCTGCATACTCGAAATAACATTCTCCATTGACCCAAAATCCTGAAGTACCATCCTTTACAACTATTTTGATATGATATACTTTTTCGGACTCCAGTAAATGTTTTCGATCGGTATATTCTTTAATTAATGGCTTTGAGGCAGGTTTAAGATATTTTCTAAAACGGGTAGTCGTATTTGAATTTCCTCCCATACCAACATAATACAAGTTCAAATCATCATACTCTGAAAATTCGCCAGATCGGGTAAAAAGATTATCATTTTTAGGATCCGATGCCATCCAAAATTGATTTAAATCTGAAATGCGGTCGTTATTGCCTTTTCCCATTTTTACGATACGGTCGTATTCTATTTGTATGTTTCCACTGAGTTTTTTGTTTAACCACACGGTAACTCCGCCCCAGGTATCCAGTACCAGTGCATTTTTATTCGTGTAAACACTTGATTTATGACCTTGTACAGAATCTATTTCAGTAACCCAGTCTTTAGATTCTAATGGTTTAGAAAAATCGGATTTGAAAATTAACTTAGTAGTTGCCTTCCTCTTTTGAATAGTTTTCAACTGATTCTTTCTTACTGAATCTGTTGGCTTACTATTTTGCGAATAAAGAGCTGTCATAGAAAAAATGACGGTTATCAATAAAATAAAGGGAAGTTTACAATTCATTTTTACTAAGTGTGATTAGATTGTTTTTTTTCAAAATCCTGCTGTAAATTGATCTCCATTTGTCTTGCACCATTGTTTTAAATAACGGCGCATGGCAATTAGTTCTTTTTTATACGATTTATTTACTGCCAGATTGGTAATTTCTCCCGGATCTGTGCTTAAATTAAAAAGCTGTTCTTTTAAATCACCTTTGTTGTAAACAATATATTTATAATCCTTAGTAATTACGGCGCGTCCGCTAATGTTTAAAAGTTCTTCGTTATCGGCAAAATCGGTTTCGATTACCAAAGTATCGCGTAATTTTTGGTTTGGATTTTCTATTTTTTTACTAATGTCTATTCCTTTCAGGTAAGCCGGTTTTGGCACTCCGGTAAATCCGCAAATTGTGGGGATTATATCTGTACCGTTACAAACCAGCATATCATCTGTACGAGGTTTCCATTCGCCTATTTTCGAAATGATAAAAGGTATTTTAGCGGATTCTTCGTATAGAATTTGTTTTTGGTTCCAACTGTGACCTGCATAACCATCGCCGTGATCGGCTGTGAAGACAATAATAGTATTTTTTTCGATGCCATACTTTTTTAATGAAGCCAAGACCATTTCGATATAACCGTCTACTTTTTCGACTAAACGATTATAAGCCCAACGGTATTGACGCCATTGATCGGGAGTCCAGTTGACAGTTGGATAGGTTCTGAAACTTACTTTTTGCTGATCGCGAACAATTTTTGGTTCGTAGTCCGGAATTTTCCAGTTGGCAGGTAAGGCAGGACATTGATCTGCCGGAGGTGCTTTTTCTAAGATGTCCATTTTTAGATCTTCATCGCGAGCCCATTCGCAAATATCATGTGGGTTCAAAAAGGAGGCAACAAGTAAAAAAGGGGTATTTTTATTTTCTTTAATAAAACGGGCGCAGAAAGAAGGAGTTGCGGCATCGTTATAATCCTGAAAATTGGTGTTTTCGATATATTCAAAACCATGCTGACTTTTCTTAGTAGTAGGAACGGGTAAATGCCATTTGCCTACATAACCGGTCTTGTAACCTCCGTTTTGGAAAATTTTTCCCATCATCAAAAGATCATCGGGCCATTGACCGTCTTTTTCGGGAGCATTTCCAATAAAACCATTTCCGAAAGGCATTTTTCCGCTCATTATGGCAGAGCGTGACGGTGAACATAATGGCTGGGCACAATAGGCCCTGGTAAAACGAACTCCGTTTTGTGCCAGTTTATCCATTGCCGGAGTGTGCAAATCTTTGTTACCGGCAATACTCATGGCGTCGGCCGTTTGCTGATCGGTCATGATGATCAGGATATTGGGACGGGTAGTGGTTTGGGCATTACCAAAAAAAGGGATATTCAATACCACCAAAAGCCATATAAACAATATGTTTTTTTGAAACATCATATTTGCCTGTTTTAATCGATTATCTTTTGTTTTGTACACTCTTAAATGCAAAACGAATTTAGTAATCAATGCTCTAATAAGGTTTTGAATTTGTGTAAAATGATATTAAATTTATCTAAAACCTTTAATAATGGGGTTGGCAGATTAAAAAGATTTATAATTTGTGATGAATTTAACCGCAAAGTCCGCAAAGTTTTACGCGAAGGGCGCTGAAGTTTTTTTGAATAGCCCATAGCTTCAGCTAGGGGAATTTATATTTAAATAGAAAAAGGCTTTAGCCAAACTATTAATAGTTGGCTAAAGCCCTTTTCTTCTTATCTTTTTACATCTGGCTAAAGCTGGATGTTATTCAATCATCATTTGAAACAAAAAACGTTGCATCTTTGCGCGATTTTTTTATATCGCGTATTCCGTATTTTTAAACTTCTGGAAAGCATTCGCACAAGCTCCTAATAAACCGGCTTTGTTGCCTAATGTTGCCGCCACGATTTCTGTATTGGAGAAAGAAACGGGAATTGCTGCCTTTTTTACTCTTTTGGTTAATTCATCAATATAAAATTGTCCTGCTTCGCTGATTCCGCCGCCAATAATGACTTTTTGCGGACTAAAGATGTTCACGCAATTCACGATTCCGGCTGCCAGATAATCAAAATGATGCTGCATGGTTGTTATGGCGTGATCTTCACCGGCAAGGTATTTTTCGATAATAGTTTTACCATCGGTATTTTCGTCAGCTGATTTGTTTTGAGATTTATAATACTTTATTAATGCGGTAACGGATGCGTAGGTTTCTAAACAGCCACGTCCTCCGCAGGCACATTGAATTCCATTTTGCTGAATTACCGTATGCCCTAATTCGGCGCCACGGTTTTTGTAGCCTCCAAAAAGTTTTTTACTGATCATAATCGCACCGCCAATTCCGGTACCAATAGTTAGAAAAATGGCATCATCGCTCTCTTTGGCTGCTCCGTACATTACTTCGGCAAGTCCCATTAAGTTGGCATCATTGTCGATTACGATATTGTGTCCGGTTAGATTGTTTAGAATTTTTCCTAAAGGCAATTGTTCGAAACCAGGTAAATTAACGCCACCGCCGACAATTACATCATTTTCGATCAGACCGGGAAAGCCAATTCCGATACCTACAATGGGTTCGTTTAACTGATCGGTACATTGTGTAATAGCGTTCACAATTAGGGATATGATTTCTTCTTCGGTTTTTGCTTCGCTTAGGGAAACTAGAAAAGAAAAGAGGATTTCTCCGAGTTCGTTGACAACGCCACATTTAAGCGAAGTACCACCAATATCGATTCCGATTGCATACGATTTTGATAGTGATGTGTCATTTAAGGTATTCATATTGTTACTTTAATTTATTATTTTATCTTCTCTTAAAAACAATTAATGCAGAACGGCAAGTTCTGCATTAATGTCCAAAAATTGATTGATTTTCTAAAAAAAATATGGGCTTATTTTAAACCGATCCGTATTATTCTTTGGCTTTATTTATCGATTTTCCAAAATCCCTCCATATTTGAAACTGTGCCGGGGTTAAAATTGCTTTTTCTTTTGTCGTTATGTCTTTTTTCCAGGCTTGCAGTTTTTCTTGTCTCTGATCATAAAAAAGTGCAGGATCGTCTTTAATTGCTTTTTGACCTTTACTATTTTCGGCAATAAGACTGTGCATTTTTTGTTGGTTTACTTTGCTCAGTTTCATGACCGTAAAAATAGAATCTCTTAATACTTTCATGTCTTTGGGCTTGTCTTGTGCAAACGCTACTGTAGTGATGAGTATCAAACTGAATACGAATACGATCTTCTTCATAATTTTAGTTTAAATTTATAAATTGGAGATTTTTATTCAACACATAGAAACATAAATTTTATTGTTAAAAAAAACTATGTTTCTATATGTTGAAATAAAGTTTTTAATACTTTGGATTTTGACGTGTGATGTTCTTATTCACATCGGTTTCGTTTTGCGGAAATGGATATAATTCATGTTTCCCGGCTACAAAATTGGTGATTGAAGGATAGAAGTACGTAGATCTTATTGCTTTTACAGCAGTACTTGTTTCAGCTAATTTGGTACCTAAAATTCCCCATCGTATCAAATCGGCTCTGCGCATTCCTTCTCCGGAAAGTTCCCAGGCTCTTTCTTGTTGTAACGCTTTTAGGAAATTTTCTTTACTTAATCCAGTAGGAAGATTGATTGTCGATGATGTTGGTTTTGCTAATAATTGAGCAGTAGCTGTTGCTCCGGTACCTTTTCCGTCTGTACTTGTAATGGTTACAGTTGGCGCAGCAGTATAACCGTCACCGGAACGCAACATTCCGATTGTACCAATTCCACCGCTTGCCAGTGTTACCACTGCCGCAGCAGCATCACTGCCGCCACCGCCTGTAATTTGTATGACAACATTGGCTGCAGCTGTATATCCTGTCCCTTTGTTCCCTAAAGTGATACCAATTCTGCTTCCCTGAATGTCTGCGCCAAAAGCTCTTTTGCGAACCTGATTAATGGCATCATACGCAATAGTATTTGGGCCTTCGTTTAACTCATTTTCTACTTCGGCACGCATTAACAGTAAATCTGAATAACGCATCACCACCCAATTGATATGGGTATACTGTCTTTCCTGAACAGCATTTGTCTGATATTCTCTGTTCCATTTTGCTACTGTCCAGCTTTCGTCTTGTTTTGTGGTTAAAAGAGGTACTTTATTACCAAGCGCATTAATCGTATAGGTTGCTATCGAGAAATCTCTTCGCTGATCTCCTTCTGTAAAGCTATTGTAGAATGGTTTTGGTACCAGACATCTTCCTACAGTTGTAGCATAAAGTCCGTTTGATGTTAAAGCCCCATTGAAGTAACCCACATAAGATCCGTTTTCTTTAGCTCCGGCTGAATTGTAAAAAGCAATCTGAAAAATATTTTCTGTAGGTTCTAAAACATGCTGACACTGGTTCTTAAAAACCTTAGAATAAGACGGGTTCAATTTGTATGGATTTTGTGCCATAACCTCATTGATTTCTTTTTGTGCTATCGTGTAATATTCTTTGTAATTGGCCGGGCGTTTTATGGTTCCGTCTGCATTTAAAGAATATCCTCCGGCAAAAAGTGCTACTCTGGCCAGTATAGATTTTACAGCCCATTTATTAACACGTTCGTCTGTAGGTGTCTGCTCCGGTAACACTAAAGCTGCTTCCTGCATGTCTTTTATAATTTGCTTATAAATTTCATAACGGTCAACAAGTCCTCCTTTAAGATTATCTCCTGCCTGAGAGCTTTTTGTTTTAAAAGGAACATCGCCCCATAAGCGTACTAACTCTGAATAGTAAAAACCACGCAGGAATTTAGCTTCTCCAATATATCTGTTTAACTGATCTTTTTCGGCCTGGGTTCCATTTGCATACAAATCCATTTGTGGGATTCTTTCGATTACGACATTGGCCCTGTCGATTCCTTCATATAATTTACTCCATACGGTATAAAAAGCAGTAGTTTGCGAAATCCCCTGATAATGTGCGACTGTACGCCAGTCATCAGAACTTAAACCGCTTATTTGGCTAATATCAGTATCAGCATCAAAAACTAGAGAGATATTCCAGCCATAACTATCCAGAGATGACATGGGTTCATAGACACCTAATGCCGCCATATTGGCTTCTTTGGCATTGGTAAAAAAATTAGCGGTTGTAAAGTAGGAGTAAGGGGTTACTTCCAGTTCTTTTTCACATGAATTTAGCGGTAACAGCAGGCAAGTGATTCCCACTATTGCAAGGGCTTTAAAGGAAAATATATATTTTTTCATTTTTTTTAAACTTTAAATTATAGTGAAATATTTAAACCTGTAAGAAACGATTTGCTTCTTGGATAAGCACTAAAATCTACTCCTCTGGTGATGGCACTATTAATTACACTTACTTCCGGATCATAACCTGAATATTTGGTAAATACATACACATTATTAGCCGTAAAATAAATTCTCAGATTTGAAATTTTAGTATTGCTCAGCCATTTCTTAGGCAGGGTATATCCTAAGCTTATATTGTTGATACGCAGGAATGATCCATCTTCGATGATATCGCTGTACAAACGGCCTGTAGTATTACCATTGTAGGCAGGATTGGTTTTTCCAACATTCAGGGCGGCCAGTTCTGCAGGATCAGTTATGCGTTGTCCGTTTGCGTTAATGGTAGTCCATCTGTCGGCATAAATAGCAAATGTATTCAGGTTTTCCTGATTCAGTCTGGAATTGTTAAGCAGGTTGGCGTTGTAAATATCATTTCCTACGGAGAAGTCTAAAAAGATACTCAGATCCAATCCTTTGTAACTAAAAGTATTGTTTAAACCTCCTGTATATTTTGGATTAGAATCTCCTATAATGGTTCTGTCTAAATCATTGATTACGCCATCCGGTGTACCATTTGGCCCGCTGATATCTTTAAATTTAATAAATCCAGGCTGTACTGCGACATTATCACTTACTACTCCGGATTTTAAGGCATAAGTGCCGTTAGTGGCATTATAATCAAAATCGCTTACCTGATACAAGCCATCGCGAACATAACCGTACATGACACCAACTGGTTTTCCTACTTGTAATATGTAGTCGTTTGAAGTCGTGTAGCTATTGGTTATTAATGAATTTTCTCCTTCACTTAAGGCCAGTACTTTGGTTTTATTAAAAGCGATATTAAAATTGGTACTCCAATTAAAATCAGCTTTTTTTATGTTTATGGTATTCAGCGTAAACTCGATACCACGGTTTGATGTGGCACCAATATTCTGAAATTGTTTTTTAAATCCTGAACTAGCCGGAACACGGGTGTTGTAAAGTAAATCTTTAGAACGATTTTCGTATACCTCGGTAGTAAGTGAAATTCTTTGTTTGAAAAAACCTAAATCTAAACCTATGTTGGTTGATTTAGTGGCTTCCCATTTTAAAAGCGGATTTGGAATATTGTTTTGATACGCTGTAATATTAGTTTGATTGTTAAGAGGATAAGATCCTGAATTAAAAATCCCTAAAGCAGCATAGTTTGCAATTCGGTTGTTTCCTGCCTGACCATAACTTAAACGAAATTTTAAGTCTGAAAATACGGGAAGGCTTCTCATGAAATCTTCTTCAATAATTCGATAAGCGGCAGATACTGAAGGGAAATATCCCCATCTGCTGTCAGCACCAAATTTTGAAGAACCATCGGCTCTTATACTTGCTGCAAACAAATATTTATTTTTGAACGAATAACTGGTCTTTGCAAAAAAGGACAACATTTTATCATCTTCTGCAAATGTTGTTGGAATCCCCGGAATGGTTCCCAGTTGTAATTTGTCCCAACCTAAATTTACATCCGGAAAAGCACTGGCTGTAGCTGTAATTCCTTCAGCATAATTATAAATATATTCCTGACCTGCAGTAACATCAAACTTATGATTTTTAGAAAACGTATTACTATAAGTCAGTACGTTGTTGTAATTTAATCGGGTAGATATAGTATTGCTAACACCTCCATTAGGGCCGCCGCTTCTGATGGCCTGTATACCTCTGGCATCATTAAAGTACTTGCTATTGTTGTTGTTATCGGTATAACTGATCAATCCGCGATAAACTAATTTGGGTGTAATGTTGTATTGCAGCTGTAAACTCATGTTTATCGATCTGGTAATGGCTTCTCTTTTTTGACTGTCGATCGTAATCGACGGACTTTGAAAGATAGGCGAATCCTGATTGTCTAATGGGTCTACGGCAAGCGTTTTAAGGTCTTCATCTTCACCATTTTTTCCAATGGTTGGTCGGTATTGGAGTAAAGTCTGCAACATGCTCAATCTGGCATTTCCGCCTTCACCTGTATCTAATCCTGTTATTTTTTGATTGGAATAATTAACGATAGCATTCACAGAAAGTTTATCGGTTACATTATGGCTTACAGACAGTTTTGCGATATGTTTTACAGATTCGCTCCCCATCATAATTCCCTGATCGTTATTAACAGAATAAAAGGAATTGAATCTGGTTTCGTTTCCCCCGGCGCTCATACTGATCTTATGGTATTGAGACTGAACTGCATTTCCAAAAATTTCATCCTGCCAGTTAATTCCGGGCCTGTTTTGGTAAAGAGGAGCTAATTCATCCCAGGTACCATAATTTTTTATAAATTTCTGCAGCCTTACATCATCAGTAGCACCTTCATACATTAATTGTGTATATTGATACGGATTCATTACATCAAGCTTTTTGGCAATTGTTTTAATACCTCCGTACGTATCGTAACCAATCGTTAGTTTACCGCTTTTTGCTTTTTTAGTAGTAACCAAAACGACCCCGTTTGCTCCCTGTGCCCCGTAAATAGAGGTTGATGAGGCATCTTTTAAAACATCTACAGATTCGATATCTGTAGGGTCCAAAAAGCCCAATCCGCCCGTTTGCGCCACTCCGTCAACTACATACAAAGGTTCGTTGCTTTGTGTTATAGAAGTTCCGCCTCTAATTCTAAGTGTTGGTTCAGATCCGGGAGTTCCGTCAGGCATGGTAACCTGCATACCGGCAACACGTCCCTGAAGGGCTTGTGCAACATTTTGTACCGGCATTTTGGCAATTTCTTCTCCTTTTACAGAGGATATGGCGCCGGTAATATTTTTTCTTGATTTCGTTCCGTAACCTACTACAACTACTTCATCGAGATTATTGGTGTCATCGACTAATTTAGTATTGATTGTCGTTCTGTTTTTAACCTGTACTTCGATAGTTTTTGTTCCCATAAAAGTAAATACCAATGTAGCATCGGGTTTTACTTTAATTTGATAGGCACCATCGATTGATGTAACAGTACTGTTTTTGGTTCCTTTTTCATAAACAGTAGCCCCCGGTAACGGCAATTTCAGCCCATCGGTAACAACACCATTTACGGTAATATTTTGCCCATATGTAACTATAGAAGCTATAAGCAGCAAAAATAAAAATATAGTCCTTTTCATAATTTTTGTTTAAACCGGAATAAGTTTTTTACTTATTTCCTATTGATGTTATTTAAATTGGTTTTGGTTTTGTGAAATAAATCAGCCACTATTTTTGTTGTCGTGGAGAAAAATATAACAAATAATTAACCTGAGAAAGGGGCTGGGGAATTTTACGCCGGGTGAACAGAAATAAATTCTGCAGGAGTTGGTTTGTTTCTTTTGGATTAGTCATGTTTTTTTTGGTTTTAATTAAAACAAATATAGAAATCGGGTACACATGACAGTTTTGAATACGTCCAAAATACTATTGATTTTGATTAATACAACGTTTTAGTTCCCCGTAAACAAAGGGAAAATCAACGATTTTGGTTGTTTTTGTAGAATATTTTTCTAAAGAAAGTACCGTATTTACTAATCAATTTTGAAATAGCGTAGCAGGATTAAAAGTTAAGCGAAATACAGGAAATTGTTAAGCGGAATAGTTGTCTTTTGAGGTAATTTTTATCTACTGGTTTGTTGATTTATTTTGATCTTTCAGATAAAACTTATTAATTTAAATTTAAGCTAATGATTTATTGTTTGAAGAAGGAGATTTTAATTTTAAAATTGATTTTTATTTGAAAGAATTGGTTTGGAATTCGTAAAAAAATATTGCGGAATGGTACGCGGATGACTCGGATTCGCTATCGCGAAAACACGGATTGTCACGGATTTTTTATTCTCATTTTTTGTCATTTCGACGGAGGAGAAATCACACGCGGGATTCGACAAAGATTGGAAATTTTGATTGCCGGGTTTCTAGTGCGATTTGCTTCGCCTATTCGCTATCGCTCGGGTCTCCCTTCGGTGGAAATAACAAGATTGTAGTTCGTTTTTGGTTTTAATTATTTGAAATGTAATAAGTTATAAGTTTGTGTGTTTGAGTAACAAAAAAAGACGTCTAAAAAAATATTTTTAGACGTCTTAATAAACTTAATCTTTAAATTCTTTACTCCTGTAAGCTGGTTTTTATTTCGCTTTTCTTACCATCAATAGTAATGCTTAAATTAAGGATTCCTTTTTCGAAATCATTACCTGCATTTGGTTTAATGCTGATTTCAGGAGCTTTATTGCCATCGTACGGGTAAACTATGCTTATGAATTGCTGTGCTGTGGTATCTTTTTTAGGTTTTTCGAATGCAAAAGCCGGTCTGGTGATTTCTTTCGCGTAAGAGTACGATACTTTTCCTTCTTCTTCGTTTAAAGTTACTTTGTCGGTGTTTAAGGATTGAATCAAAAGGTTATTTCCATCTTCGTAAGTAGTATAAACTTTATTGTTTACTTTATCAAAAACGGGCTTGCTGTCTTCTTTTAATTGAAAATGAACTCCTAAATTTCCTGTAGCTTTACCAATAGCTTTATCAATGATCAAAAAGTATTTTTCGTTGATAAAAAGCATGCTTCGCTGATGATTCAAATTTGTATAACTAGGATTTGTATAGGCTAATATATCAAGGTTTTTACCCGTTTGCCATTTGTTTTGCTGTGCTTTGGTAATAACCATATTCTGATTGTCTAATGTCAAAGTACTATGTACTCTGGTTTGACGAAACCAGTTTCTCATTTTGGTTACTTCGGCATCACCGCTGTAAATGTAACAGCCGGTATCAGGGGTGAAATTGCGTCCTTTTACCCAAAGTTCGAAAGTTCCGTTATCGGGCTGCGCATGAAACTCTGCGGGTGGACCAGCTTTTAAAACCATTATGGTTGCTTTATTGTCCCATCCGTTTCTAAACGTGTACAATCCTCCATTTGGGAATGCATTGGATAAATAATCAGGCAATTTTCCTGATTTCCCTTCTGTTGCATAGTATTCGATAAGTCCGTCTTTTGGGAACATTTCTGACCAGCTTGCAAATTGCTTTATTCTTAGGTTTTTATCGACAACCCAGGTATCGCCAAACATGGGATAATTGTAATTAGGGAAAGATATGTTGGCAGTAACAAAGACCATTTTTTCGATTGTTTTGATATACGATTCCGGAAATTCGTTTGCTACACCCGCCATTTTTGCTGCATTATAAGCCTTTGTAAAAATTTCGATACAGCCCACATGATAGGTTGGCGAAAGTTCCCATTGCACGCCGTCAGGAAGTACCTGCAGTTTTATTTCGCGGTTCAGTATTTCGATACCACTTTTGCGCCATTCTTCGGATTGTTTAAATTCAGGAAAAAATGCTCCTGCACCTAAAACACGTTGCGCTTCAAACAATAAATGATTGCCTTCTTTACTGTAGTGTTTCGGAATATAAGCGGTTTGTTTGTTGAAGCTGTTTAAAAACTCCATCAAAAATGCCGGTGTAAAATTGGGAGAAACCACAAATAAATTAAACACGCCCGGAAAGCTTTGTATGCGTTCTGATACTTCCAGCGGACGCCAGGCAATACTATCATTTTCGACAGAACGGCCTAAGTAATTTTTCTTTTCCCAATCGCGAAATTGAAAAACCCATTCTTTGGCATATTTTTCATCGCCACTGCTGCGGTAGGCCAGTCCCATAGAGGTCCACCAGGTTACGCGGTGCAATTGCCAGCGAATTTCATTGTCTTTTACAGGCCAGTAATCCCAGTTAATGTCTTTTCCAAAATCAAAAAAGCCGTAGCCTTTATGGGGCTGAAACTGATGTAATAAGGCGTTATCTGCTTTTTCCTGATTGGCTTTTCCGATATATTTTCCTTTAAACTGGGCTTCTTCGCCTAAATTAAAATCCGAATGTCTGATGTTTTTACGATTGCGGTAATAGCTCAAAAGTTCTTTAGCTGCAGCATCATATTTAGCTGCATTGTAAAGCTGGTTTACTTTTTCTAAACCCGCACAGGCAAGATTAATATTATCGAAACTTGCCTTGGTAATGGGCGTTTCCTGAGCCTGTGTTAAACAGGACATCAGCAGCATGAAAAATGCTGCTGTTGTTTTTTTTAAGTTTATCATGTGGTTATTTAATTAATAGCGTTTCATTTTTTATTGTTTAATAAGCTTAACTGTTTTTTTCTGATTTGCCTGACGTATTTCGGCAAGATAAATTCCTGATGACCAGTCATTGCCTAATACAATTGTTTGCCCATAGTTTGATTTGATGGCTTTTATTCTTCTTCCTAAAGTGTCAAATACCAGAACAGAAATGGTTTCTGCAGTATTACTGGTTACGTTGATCTTAAATTCTGTTTGTGCAGGGTTTGGCGCAACAATTACTTGCAGTTCATTATTTTGCAATTCCGATTTTTTGATTCCTAAGGTTGGTTTTACTAGTTCAGTCTGTATAGTTAATCCGTTGATGGTCGTAAAGATAACATCCGTATTTGAACCGTTGATTGTAGTCATGACATTGCTTTGTGGTTCGGCTAATTCCCAATAACCGCTTAGTGTCAGCGTAACCGGATCTGCTTGCGGTACTCGGTTTAAAATGGAATTCTGACCACTAATCTGACTCCATTTATAGGTTTCATTTGCTGTCAATAAACCAAGATTTGGATTCGTAAGGCTCACTTTTAGTTGGTTTCCTCCATCCGCTTTTTGAGTCATTACAACGGCTGGTTTGTTGACGCTTACTACGGCATCATAAGTAAATACTGTTGCGGGATTGAAGATTACGTAACCAAATATGTTGTCCGGAATGTACTGCACAATATGCGCCTGACTGTTTTGATGGTAAATTTTAAAATAAGAATTGAAATTATCTGCAAGCTGTTTTGTTTCCGTTTGACCGCCCTGCATTATAACGGCATATTGAAATTTGCCAGCAGTAGGAGCGATACCATGATTGATATATGCTATGGTGAAATTGCCTGTCGTATCCAGCGTATTACTATTATTACGCGAGTTTTGTACGGAACGAGTTACGGTTACAGGATCTGTATTGTTAGCGTTTGACGGAATTACGTATCCATTCCCGATGGCATCTGTAGCCCAAAATGCTCCGGTTGTTTGTGTCTGGGTAAAATTGGTGCCAGTTGCCGCTGTACCATTCACGTAAGTGGGAGTATTGACATCTGCCAGCGCCGTTTGAAATAAAGTGGTGTGAATGGGATACGTACCGTTGACATCCCTGATATTAGTGGCCAGACAAAGTATTATATTTTTGAAAAAGAAATTAGATTTTTGAGCCGTCATGGGTGTCACAGAATTAAAGTCTTTATAATCCATGCCAAAAACACCATTACTGTCTAGAGAGCCGTGTGCCAAAAAGGATTTTCCGTTCATTTCGCGCATAGTCCCGGTTCCCAAAATACTTAACGGAAGGCTGGCAACCGAAGTTCCGGGTATGTGTGACCAATCCCAGCCGTTTTCTGCATAACCATTGGAACTTCTGGTTACAGGATTTCCTGTGGTAAGTATTTCTAATGCTCCTGCAGAAGTATATCTCCCAAACACATTTTCGGTAGCCGAGTTTTCGAAATGCCAGATATTTTTGCTTGTTCCTTTTACGCTGGCCTGAAATCCGTTGTATTTATGCACGCTTAATCCGGCATACGGAAAATTAAACTGGCCTTCGGTTATTTCAGGAAGCGGGGTGAGGCTTGCATTTAAAGTCTGCAGCATATCCATTAAACCGCCAGGCGTGTAAACCAGGGTAATCGATAAAGCATTCATTCTTAGTAAAGCCGTATTTGCTGTTGGGGAAATACCCCAAAGGCGTACAAATTCTCTTCCGGCATCTGCATTGGCAACAGGGTCGGTTACATATAAAAAAGCCAGTGCAGGTCGCAAATCATTGAGCGCATCGCTGTTGGTGGGGAATCTTCCCGCAAGACCCAAAGGCATTTCAAAACCTTTACTGAATTTACTGTAGGTTAAGATAGCTGTTTTTAGATTGCTTTGTGCTTCGGTATTCAATTCATATGCGGTATTTTTCAGCATCATATTCATGATCGAAGATTGGTGCAGGGCTTCTGTACCATACGAATTCGAATAGGCCCCTCTGTGATGATAGGTTATAAAATCGGGTTTAATGCAATCGTTCCAGCCATTACTGATTTTTAGTGCATTATTGAGGAAGCGTTTTAGAAAATCCATATTGGCAAGTTTCGAATTGTCTGTGTCGTCCTGAGCCAATACATAACAAAGTCTTTGCTGAATGGAGGAACGCACAACATCAGAATTAAAACCCGGATTGGTAAAATTAAAATCAGGATATTCAGGCGCTATAAACGCTGTGAGTGTGTTAAGCGCTCCCATATGATGTGCAAATTCACCCGCAGCAATTAGTTCGTCTTTCATTAAAAAAATAGCTGTGGCATATCCTGACGAACGCAAACATACCCCGTGGCCACTTGTAATCACTTCTTCGGTAGCGGGAATTGCCAGATAATCAAAATTGCTTGTACTGCTTATTCCTTTTGCTTTCATATAACTAAAAATGCTCAAAATCATGTCTCTTACTGCCGGACTGTGATAATCCGGATTTGGGGCAGCAGCGGATCCTTTTAGCTGATATAAAAAGACAAGCCTGATCAGCTTTAGTTCTACTATATCCTGATACGCTTTTTGGTCTGCACTTACGGTAAAATTCCATACCGGCCCCGGACTGGCAAAATTGTAGGCCGATAAATTTTTAGCTGCTATTCCGCTGCTTAAATAACGGCTGTATCGCTCATTCACCTGCGATTTTGAATAATCGAGATTTTCGCCTGTAAGCCAGTTTTGATATTTTGTTTTAATGTTATTGATCTCACTCAATTGAGCATACGAGAAGTTGAATACTATGGCGATTAGCCATCCGGATAAAAGTAATTTTTTACGCATAAGATTATTTTTTAAAGAGACTAATTATTAGAATTTTATTGTTCTGTTTATGCTGTATTCTTAGCAATTATTTCATTAATGTTCGTAAAGTATTATAATGTTTTTTGATCCAACTATCAGGTCAGGAGTTGTTTCGTATAAGTCGTATGTTAAATGCTTTTGGCAAACAGTTTATCATTTAGAATACATAATATGCTTTTATTATCCCTGACCTGATTCGTTTAATAGCATTTTCTCATCTGCTGGCGAATCGTCAGATTAACAGGTTTTTAAATCTCAATTTTTTTGATGGCAGCATATCTTTTTAGCGCTTCTAAGTAATAATAGTCAGCGTAATCAAGGGGTGTATCAATCTCTGAATTGTATAGAAAAGCGCCAACGCTATGTTTTAGTAAGAAAAAATTATTCTCGCCTGGCTTAGCTAAATAATTTTCAGATGATAAAGATTTTAATATGTCTTCGGCATAATCGGCATATTTTTTTCCGTCTTTTACCTGAGTGCTTAGATCGAGTAGAGCAGAAGCTATAACAGCTGCCGCCGAAGCATCTCTTGGGGCACGCTCTGCAGTATCCATTGCATTGTGTACATCAAAATCCCAAACTGGTACTTTGTCTTTAGGCATACGAGGATGGTTCATGATAAAAGAAGCAATATGTTCTGCTTGTTGTAAAAATTTTGGATCTTTTGTATTTTCATAACAAATCGTATAGCCATACAATCCCCAGGCTTGTCCACGAGCCCAGGCCGATTCGTCAGTAACGCCCTGATGTGTTGCTTTGCGCAATACTTTGCCTGTTTTTGGATCATAATCGACCAAGTGATAAGAGCTGTAATCTGTTCTAAAATGGTTTTTCATGGTCGTTACAGCATGAGTACTTGCAGCATTTGTATATTCCGGTTTGTTAAACTGGCTGGCACTCCAATACAAATACTCCAGATTCATCATATTGTCGATAATTACAGGATAATGCCACCATGCAAAATCCCAGGAACGGATTGTTCCCACGGTGGGACTAAAACGTGCATAAAGGTTAGCAGCGCCATCAGCCAATACCGGAAGGTAAATTTTGTCGCCCGTAATTCTGTACGCATTTCCATAAGAACAATAGAGCATGAAACCAACATCATGCGTGTTTTTTATATTTCGGATAGAATCCAGGGCAAGTGTAAACTTTTTGGCTTCATCGGCCAATGCTTTATCGCCTGTAAGTTCATAGCCGTACCAAAGACTTCCAGGGAAAAAACCCGTTGTCCAATCGGTTAAGCCAGCTAATCTTACGGTGCCGTCAGGGTTTACTGAACGCGGATTTTTCCCCGGTTTATAAGTTTGTGCGGCTTTGTTTAATTGAAAATGGATAACCTCTGTTGTTTTTTTGAACCAAACCAAAGAAGGATCATCCTGATTGGGTTTTGCAAAAGAGCTTAGAGTAATAGTGGAGAGGACCAGAAATAGATTGAAAGTTTTTTTCATAGTGTAATCGGTTATATCTGTATTCGGTTTGTTTGAATATTTATAAAGCGAAGTTAAATATGAGGTAGAAAATGGGCTTTCAGTTTCTATTATAAATGTTTTGAATTTGTGTAAAAGGCCTCTTTACACATTCAAATTTGGTTGATTTAGGATTGTCGTTTCTTTTTTTTGTTGTTTTAAAAAAAACATAGACATAAAAAAGGGCAATCTTACTTGTAAGACTGCCCTTTTTTTTAAAGTAATCACTTGTACTGTTTTCAGGTAGAAATACTCGTTTTGAAACGAAAGAAAATAAGAATGATTTGTTGTATTATTTATAAAAACACTTTTTTAACCTGTAATTCTGTTAAACAAAGTACCGATTTGAACGGGTAAATTTAAAAGGTCTATTTTTTAATAAATTATTGACTGTTAGTTATTTATAAGGTTTTTCGTTTCTTTTCCCAATGTTAATTTTGTTAAAAAAGACTTATAAGTTATTAAAAATAAGAAAAATAGTAGTATTTTGCGGAAAAATAAAATTATATCATAATGAAAATCTTACAGTTAAGTACTCTGATCCTTATTTTTCAAATTTCAACAGTTTCGGCACAAAAGACTTTTATAATTGATGGTGTTGAGGTGCCCCGAACACTAGAATTTATGGATGCAAAATTATCATTAAATGGTGGCGGAACAATAGCAAAAGCATCTTCAAACGGTTTTGTACAGGCTTTATACCTATCCCAATTAAGGCAGGATCCCAAGTTTATTATTGCAGATAATTCAGAAATGGGCATGCGAATTCAAATTACCTCTTCAGGATTATCTTCAACGAAATTAATTAAAATTTTTAATGAGAGTTTTCAAAAATCCCTGGGAAAAAAAATAGATGATTTTAAGCCCGAAATTGAAAAATTTAATAACTGTCTGGTAGGAGAAATCGAGAAAGGCGATGTGTTAAAGTTGATGTATTCTTCTACTGATACGTCAGTATCTGTCTTTAAAAATGATAAATTAAAAGGGAAGATTAAGGGAATCAATTTTAAAAAGGCACTTTTTGGTATTTGGTTGTCTGATAAGCCAATAGATGAAAAATTAAAAAATCATTTGTTGGGAAAATAACAATTAATCAAATTTTTTAAAGCCGGAAGCAAGTAGTTTCCGGCTTTATTTAGTATTACCAAATACGAACTCTTTTTTCAGGTGCCAGATAAAGCTTGTCATTTGGGTTTACGTTAAAAGCTTTATACCAGGCATCAATATTTCTAACCACGCCATTTACACGATATTCTGCCGGAGCATGATAATCTTTAGATACAGTCATTCTGTAAGCTTCGGGCGTATAAAGGCTTCGGCTTACCTGGCCAAGAGCTATAAAAAAACGCTGATCGGCCGTGTACCCGTCTAAAACAGGGGGATTATGCTCGTGATCAGTGCAATACAACTGATACGCTTCATAGGCTACGGCAAGTCCTGTCAGGTCACCAATATTCTCGCCAAGCGTTTGTTTTCCGTTGAGATGAATTCCATCCGGTGATGTAAAAGCATTATATTGCTCCACAAGCTGTGTTGTCCGGGCTTCAAATGATTTTCGGGTTTGAGGTGTCCACCAGTCGCGCATTACACCATTGCCATCAAACTTAGATCCTTCGTCATCGAAACAATGACCTAATTCATGGCCAATTATAGCGCCAATGGCACCAAAGTTTACGGCTGAATCTGCATAAGGATCAAAAAACGGGGGTTGCAGGATACCGGCAGGAAATTCGATCGAGTTGTATAACTTACTGCTGGTGGCATCGACAGTTTGGGGAACCTGATACCATTCTTTGCTGGTAAAAACCTTTTGAAGCAGCGAGCGTTCGTAGTCCCAGTTTGCTTTTGCAATGCTTTGTTCGTTGCGTATAGGATCATTGACATCAAATTCAAGAAAGGAGTAATCACGCCAAATATCAGGATATCCAATTCGAACCGTCAAAGCATTCAGTTTGGCGAGCGCCTCTTTTCTGCTGCTGTCGTCCAGCCAATCGAGCCTTTCAAGTCTTAAGGCAAAAGCTTTACGGATGTATCCAACTACATCATTAATACGTTGATTATAATCAGTAGGGAAGTAGTTTTCTACATACAATTTCCCAACCAATTGTCCCAGACGATTATTAACATACTGAATAGATTTCTGTTCTCTGGGAACCTCTTTTGTAATCCCATTCAAAGTAGTAGAATAAAAATCAAATTGATTTTTCCGAAATTCCGCTGGCAAAAAAGGAGAATGGTTTACGATCCAGTGAAATGCCAGATAAGAAGACCAAACTTCTACAGGTGTTTTTGCAAATAGAGCAGCTTTAGCCTGTATCGCCGAATCTGCCTGCAAAATTACTTCTTTTACATTTTCTACTTGTCTGCAGGTTAAAAACACTTTCCATGGAAAACCGGGGGCATAATCATTTAGTTTTGAAACAGCTATTACAGGCGAATTGATTTTGGTATCGCGCATTTGCTCAGGAGTCCATTGAAGGGCTGCTAATCTGGTTTCAATTTCCAGGATATCGTCCGCACGCTTGCTGGCATCTGAAATACCTGCAAGCTGTAATGTTTTGATAATATAGGCTGTATAGGCTTTTCGATAACCCGGATAAAGACCATCAGGTTTGTTGTAATGTTCGGGTGAAGGCAAACCAATACCACTTTCGCTAAGCGTAACAAGAAATCTGCTTCGGTCCTTAATGTCTGGCGTGGTATGAATACTGACAATAGAAAAAGATTTTGGATTCGCCATCCATTTTGCAACATCTTCATAATTCTGTAAGGCAAGAATACGTTTTAAATCCTGCTGAATGGGTTGAAGTCCTGATTTTTCCATGTTATCTGTATTAAGATAACCCGAATAAAGCGCATTAATTTGTTGCAAAGAAGCTTTTGAAACATTTCCAACGGTTACTTCTCCATGAATAATACGGGCTATTCTTTCATTAACTTTACGCTGGACCTCACTATAATTACTAAATCCTGAAAATCCCGCCGGAATAGTAGCTGATTTTAGCCAGCCCTCATTTACATAGCTGTAAAAATCATTACCCGGCAATACTGTTTTACTGATAAACTGAGTTTCAATACCCCAGTCTCCGTAAGTGGCCTTGCTCTTATTTGTTTCCACCGTCTGCCCCATAACATAACAGGGAATCAATGAAAATAAGGCCGTTATAATAATCAGAATAATTTTTAACATAGATGGTATTTTTTCGTAATGTGCCAAAGTTACTTTGAGTTGCTGAAGTATAATTGTACAAATGCGAATAAGAAATTATTTTTTCCATTTCAAAGAAGAAAGTTTGACGGGACTTAAACGATAAATCCCATCAGAACTTTTTATAATTATACTTTCATAAAATGCGTACTTGCTGTGTCCAGTTTAGTCCACTAATGTCTGTTAACTCCAATGTGTATTTGCCACCATAATTTTTTAAAGAAGGGATTTGAAATTGTATTGTAGCTTTTGCCCCTAAAGGCAAAATAAGGCTGTGTTTCCCGGGTTTGACTTTGGCGACATACTTGTTTTTAATCTGTTCTTTGGCAAGTTGTGAAAGCTGTGTCTGATTTTGTTCAAAAACGATTTTTCCATCCTCACCTGTTAACTTAATTCTAATAAGGAAAGAACCGTAAACATCTGCGCCTTCATCTCTAAATACGGTAAAAGTTAAGGCATCATTTTGAACAGTGGCATTGCTTATGGTAACATGGGGACGTACAGAAAGATTATGTAATGTACCATAAACGCCGCCATGAAAATATTGATTGGTAAACAATGTCAGTCCTAAAATAAAAACAGATCCAATTAGTACTGTTCTGTTTACCGTTTTATCTTTTAAGGGCAAGATTCCGGAACCTATAACAGCAAACCATTTTTTATGGGTAAAGGATTTATTTTTGCTAATGAAATATTCATCAAGAGCATATTTTCCTCCACCGGACATAAAAACAGTAAATCCTGCGGCAACTCCCAGAACGCCTATCTGCCATTCGTCCAGACAAGTCGTTCCCAGCCATCCTGAACCCAATAGTATACCTAATGCCAGACTAAAGACCCCCATACTCATCAGTCGGGTAAAGAGACCCAGCATAAACAATAATCCAACAATTCCTTCCATAATAGTAAAAGAAGCCATAGCCCACCAAAGGCTATCCGGATTGGAAACAAGATGTTCTATAATAGGTTTTATGCCCAGTGCATTAGGCAGAAAATGATTGAACTTCTCGCCAATATAACCTGCTTCATCAGGGTTAAGTTTGTTTTCTAAAATAAGCCTTCTCCAGAAAGCAGAAAAATAAGTCCAGCCTGCAACCCAGCGCAATGCTGTAGTAAACATTCCACCATATGTATAGTTGTGATTGTTCATAGTAATTTGAATTGAAATTTAATGATAATATACAGTGTAACACCTCAATAGTTGTATTGAAGTACATTAGAATTAAAATCAAAAATCAAATCAGATATTGTTCGTGTAGCAGATAAATAGGAATAATTTTAGACCCTTTTTTTTCGGGAAAAGAAGTGTTTTGCAGAGGAAAAGAAAGAGTGAATTGCCGGAAAACCGAAAAATCATTAGCACAATATTTCTTTACCGCTTTGTATTGAAAGGAGCCGCAAACTTTTTTTGTTGCTGCAGCTATGAAACAAATGCCTGATTGTGGACCCGTAAGCTTATTTTCTACTTCGTTTAAAGGAATATCCAGTGTCAGCTTAATTTCCCTTTTAGCAGAGCAGGGGAGGCACAGAAAAAACAGCATCAAAATGATGATCGTCTTTGAAAAACTATTTTTTAAAGCATGCTGCATTCAATTGTTTTTTTTTCAATTCTCAAATATAGTTAAAAAAAGCCTTGGAGATGATGCTTTCATTTTTAAAGATAGGCTGAACAATCCCTTTTTTCGAGATTATTAAAAGCCTGCATTTTTTTGAAATCACTTATTTAGGAATTATTTTCTTATAATAAATTGCAGTTATGATTTTTTTTAATGTAAAATTTAAAAAAATATTAGATTTTAATTTTATACACTGATTTAGTTTTATCTATTTGTTTTTTAATGTATTACGCTTTTATTTTTATGTCTTTGGATCTTAAAGTTTTATTCATTTTTATACGGCAAATAAAAAAATAAATTTAAACTCTACTAATTCTGTAGAATTTATATATATTTGCAGAGTAGAAAAAAATTCTGCATGACTTATCCAGAAAGACTGAGGGAAGAGGCCCGATGAAGTCTTAGCAACCTGTTGCCCAATAAGGTGCTAAATCCTTCCGTTACGGCGGACAGATAAGAAAGATTTCTTTTAGAAAATCTGAATAAGACATTAGTATTAAAATGATTTATTTTTAGAATGAAAACGCAACCAGTATTACACGCCAGTCCGGAACAATTTAATCTGTTTTCAAATGAAGAAAGCTATTCTCAGGTTTTCCGAATGCAATACACTTAACTTTTTTTAATTTCCTGTTTTATCACTAGAATGATTAGGCCACTTTAATATTGGCCCGGGAATGTCTATGTCCAATTTTTTAAAACCAAACTCAATGAAAAAAATCTTACTAATTTTAATTTTTCTGTTTAGCATACTTCCGGGCAGGATAAGCGCACAGGAACGAACGATAAGCGGTACCATCAGAGGTGCTGATAATGGAGAACCTTTGCCGGGAGTTACTATTATTGCTACTGAAAGTGGTAAATCTACGATCAGTGACGGAAACGGCAGGTTTTCTCTTTCCATTACACCACAAGATACACAGGTGTCTGTTAATTTTATAGGTTACGAAACATTAGAAAAAAGAGTAAACTCCTCTTTGAATGACATTCGGTTAAATCCTTCGAATACAGCCTTAAAAGAAGTTGTGGTTGTAGGTTACGGTACGCAAAGCAAAAAAGAATTTACAGGTTCAGCAGCCCGTGTTACCTCCAAAACAATTAAAGATATTCCGGTACAAAGTTTTGAGCAGGCACTTATCGGGAAGGCTTCGGGAGTAAATGTTTCTAACCCGAGCGGGGTTTTAAATGACCCTCCGGTAATTAGGATCCGAGGTGTAAATTCTATTTCCCTAAGCTCATCTCCTTTAGTAGTTATTGATGGAATCCCGGTAAATTCCGGTGATATTTCGACTACAAATTCAGTAGCAAATAATCCACTATCCGATATTAATCCATCAGATATTGAATCGATTGACATCCTTAAAGATGCCGCATCAACCTCTATTTATGGTTCTCGTGCAGCGGGCGGTGTTATTTTGGTTACTACTAAAAAAGGAAAAGCAGGCAAAGCCAAAGTTACGTATGATTCCTGGGTTGGAATTACAACAGCGACCAGATTGCCTCATCTTTTAAATAATACACAATACGAAGACATCAAAAATGAAGCAGTATTAAACAGCAAAAATTTAAGTGGTAATGCCAGTAATGCATCTGTTGCATCGGCACTTTTTTTTCCGTCTTTTAATGCTGATGGTTCACGTGTCAATACAAAGTGGAGTGATGAGGTATATCGTGATGCGGTTTCTCAAAATCATAATCTTAGCATTTCAGGCGGAACAGACAAAACGAGATATTATTTTTCTACCAATTATTCTAAACAGGAAGGAATTACAAAGGATAATGAATTCGAAAGAAAAGGAGCAAGGTTTAATATCGATCATGATGTAAATAGATGGTTGAAATTAGGCGGGAACCTTTCTTATAACAATACTTTTAATCAGGCACAAAATACGGGATCCCTAAGCAGCAGCGGATTATTGCTAATTGGAGCAGCACGTCTGGCTTTGGTATTGCCTCCAAACGTGGCAGTTTATAATGCAGATGGTTCATACAATTTAAGTTCAACAGGAACAGCAAGTGCAGGAAATAATTTATTTACCAATACTTTATGGCATCCGGATGCTTTATTTGATAATAGTAAATACACCAGTTCTAATGATCATTTTGTGGGAAATATTCATGCTACAATTACATTTTTCGACGGATTTAAGTTTGACAGTAGTTACGGAATCGACAGATTGAGAGCCGAAAATATTACTTATTTAAGTCCGAATCTTGGATCTTCGGCCTATGCTACAGGGGGTTCTGCTACTAATATTTCGGCTTTGAGAAACAATTACAACTTTACCAACAGTTTTTCTTTCGACAGGCGCTTTGGAGCCAGTCATCATATCGCGGCATTGGCAGGATATGATGTTCAGAAATTCGAAAACTCTTCGTGGGGAGCAAATCAAACCAATGTTTCTGATCCTTTTTTCGAATATTATCAGGGAACATGGGGAGCAATCAGATCTACAGGAAATAGTTTGTCTGAACGGCTTTTTCTTTCTTCTTTTTTTAGGGTATCGTATGATTATGCCGGAAAATATTTTATTACCGGAAACTTTAGAAAAGACGGAAACTCTTCTCTTGGGTTGAATAATAAATACGGAAATTTTGGTGGTATCTCTGCCGGATGGTCGATAAGCGAAGAATCATTCTTTAAAAACAGCGGAATTACCCACTATATTAGCGCCCTAAAATTGAAAGGAAGCTGGGGAAGAGTAGGAAACGGAAACCTTTCATCGGCGTATGCCTCGCAAAATCTTTACGGTGCATCGATTTACGGAACGGCATCAACCTGGGCTTTGTCGCAGGCAGGAAATGAAAACCTGGGATGGGAAACCAGCGACCAGACCAACATTGGACTTGAAGCAGGGTTTTTTAAAGACCGATTACAGTTTACAGCAGATTATTTTAATAACAATGTAAACGGATTGATTTTAAGTACGCCACAATCACCATCAAAAGGGATTCCCGGAGATGCCATTCTTTCTAACGTGGGTTCAATGTACAACAGAGGGATCGAATTGGGACTTAATGCCGCTATCGTGAATAATGAAAACTTTCAATGGAAAGCTTCGTTCAATTACACACATGTAAAAAATAAAGTTACGGCTCTTGCCGAAGGAAATACAGACATTATTGGCTATACGCAGGTAACTACAGAAGCCAATAATATTACAAGAGTAGGTTATTCTGCCGGAAGTCTTTACGGTGCCGTAACTGCCGGTGTAAATCCGGATAACGGACGAAGAATCTTTCTGAATAAAAATGGCGAAAAAGTACAGTACAGTGCTGCTGTTCCTTCCGGACAAAGCAACTGGACCTATTTAGACGGAACAACTGCGGCAGCGATTACAGTAGCAGACTATCAGGTTCTGGGTAACGCACTACCGGTTTGGTACGGAGGTTTAACGAATGTTTTTCAATACAAAGCTTTTGATTTTACTGTTGGCTTTACCTATTCAGGCGGTAATAAAGTGATGAATAATACCAGGGGAACCCTTTTAGACCAGCGTTTTTACAACAACTCAACCGAAGTTTTGAACCGTTGGACAACACCGGGACAAGTAACGAATATTCCGAGATTGGTTTACAATGATGTCATTTCAAACGGATCAAGCGGATTTGCGATTTCAGATAACGCAGAAAAAGCCGATTTCTTACGATTACAACAATTGGCCATTGGTTTCTCTCTTCCAAGAAATATTCTTTCAAAAGCAGAACTATCATCCGTAAGATTGTATTTGCAGGCAACCAATCTTTTCCTGATTACTTCCTATACGGGATCTGACCCTGAAACTTCTTCAAACGGGGCTTCAACAACTTCGATGGGAGTAGAAAAGAACTCCGTAGGACAAGGAAGAACATTCACATTTGGTCTTAACGTAGGTTTTTAATAACGAATAAAAGTATACCATGAAAATAGATTTAAAATCATACAGAAAATCAGTGGCAGTAGTTTTGCTGCTCTCCGGAATATTGTTTACCTCTTGTGAAAATAATGAAGATTTAAACATAGCGCCCGAAACAACAGTTTCAGATAAAGATATTTTTAAAACTCCGGCAAGAATCGAAGGTTTGGTAAACGGAATTTACAAAGCGTTAAAAGGCGCCAGTTTATATGGCGGCCGTATTCTTTTGTATCAGGATCAGCGTGGGGAAGATTTTATCAACATCACGGCTAATAATTTTACAGGTTATGAAAGCTGGAACAACTCGTACAGTTCCGGTTCTAATGATATCAACAACCTTTGGTCCGCAGCTTATACGACCATTAATAATGCTAATATCCTGATCGAAGGACTGGCAGTGAACCCGGGTGTAGTGACAGAGCAAAAAGCCAAAGAGTATATTGGTGAAGCTAAACTATTGAGAGCGTTGGCGTATTATACTTTAGTGATCAGTTACGGACAGCCTTATAATAAAGATGCCGGAGCCTCAAAAGGAGTTCCGCTTCGATTAAAAGCAGAAACCGGAGCAGCAAACAATGATTTGGCAAGAAGCAGTGTTGCTGAAATTTATGCGCAGGTGCTAAAAGATTTAAACGAGGCCGAAGCAGCGCTTCCGCAAAGTTATTCAAGTGCCGAATTAAACACGACCAGAGTACACGTAAGTACGGCGATTGCTTTAAAAACGAGAGTTTATCTTTCTATGAACAATTGGGCAAAAGTAATTGAAGAAGCGGTAAAATTAGCGCCACAAACACAAGCACCATTCTCTACCACGGCCAGCGATGTAAAACATGCCTTACAATCGGATATTACAGTTTTGTTTTCTTCGAATTATACTACAGTCGAATCGATTTTCAGCATTCCAATGAGCACTTTGGATTCTTATACAGGACAATCCTCAATCGCTTATATCTACAATACCAATTTAGAATATTACTTAAATCCAACCGGTATTTTGGGAGATGCACAATGGAGAACAACCGATAACAGACGCAATTTAACGAGAACAGTTTCGGGAAAACAATACTTTAAAAAGTATGCTAAGCCATCGCCATTCCTGGATTATATTCCGGTGATCCGATACTCTGAAGTACTGTTAAATTATGCCGAAGCTGCTGCCAAAACAGGAAACCTGACACTTTCTGCCAATCTTTTAAAAGCGGTTCACCAACGTTCTGATGCTTCTTATGTTTTTGCGACAACGGTTACTTCTGATCAAAACCAATTGATTGACGCTATCTGGAAGGAACGCCGAATTGAATTATTAGGAGAAGGTTTCCGAGGTCCTGATTTGCTTAGAAATCTTCAGGTGCTACCGGCAAAAGGCGATAGTAAATTACAAACACCGGCCGTAACACCATCAGATGCCAATTATATATTTCCACCTGCCAATACAGAGTTGGCAACGAATAAATTGTATTAAAAATTTCGAGATAATAATAACCATGAGCTTTGTCAAAGTTGAAATCTTTGACAAAGTTTCGACTAAAATCAATTAAAATGAAAAAAATAACAGCATTTTTAGCTTTATGTCTGGGGGCAACAGGAGTTCAGGCACAAGAAAGTAACTTACAAGTAAAAGGAACAGTTGTAGATACGGTGGCCCAATATGTGTATTTGCAGAAATTCCACAACAAAATGTTTACGACGATTGATTCTGTAAAAGTTACAAACGGGAATTTCAGTTTTAAAACAAAAGTAAAAACACCCGAATTGTACGGCCTAAGCGTCAATACAGCCAATACTCCGTTGTATATTTTCCTTGAAAAAGGACCAATTTCGGTAAAATTGAGCCCTGCAAAATACTACGGCAATTCGGTTGTAGAAGGTTCTGCATCTCAGGATTTATTTGATACCTACAGAAAAACGAAAGACGCAGAAATCAGCAAATTCATCACAGAACATCCGGCTTCCATCGTTTCGGCTTATGTGTTGTACAGAAACTGGTCGTATAGATTAACTCCGGAGCAAATCACACAAAACATTGCTTTACTGGATAAAAGTCAACAGAATAGCACTTACGTGAAAGAACTTCAGGAATTAGTAAAAGTGTTAAACGGATTGCAGATTGGAAAAAAAGCACCGGATTTTGTCTCCAAAGACCCTGAAGGAAAACCGGTTCGCTTTTCAGAAAACCTGAAAGGATATACATTAGTTGATTTTTGGGCTTCATGGTGTGGACCTTGCCGAAAAGAAAATCCAAACATTGTAGCTGCTTACAAAGAGTTTCATGATAAAGGGTTTAACATCATTGGTATTTCTTTAGACAAAAAGAAAGAAAACTGGATTAAAGGAATCAAAGACGATAATTTAAACTGGCTTCAGGTCTCAGAATTGATTTACTGGAATAGCGAAATTGCTAAATTATACGGTGTACGAGCGATCCCGGCCAATTATCTGGTAGATTCAAAAGGGATTATTGTAGCGAGAAACCTTCGAGGAGAAGAACTTCAAACGACACTTCAATCGCTTTTAGCAACTAAGTCCTAAACGCTTAAAATAATTAAACCCCATTTTATCATCCTGAAGAAGGAAGGATCACATTACAGGCTCCACGTAGTATAGGATCAATCTTTTTGGAGTGATGGGGGTGATTGCTTTTCCAGTTGCTTTCGCCTGTGCCTTTCTTCGTCAGAATGACAAAAACTTTATAAATACAAACCAAAAAGAAATATGAAAACGAAATTGTTTTTTTCAGCAGCTGCTTTACTGGTCATTACAGCCAATGCGCAGGTAAAAAGTAGTTTTAAAGGACAAGATCCCATAACGGCCGTATCTACTGTAACACGTCCTGTTGAAAAACAATGGAAAGGCGTGTTTGACAAGACCGGCGATGCTGTTTTCTTCGGAAATGATTTTGCGGGAGCCAGATTAAACGGTGTTGTTAAAATCGATGAAAATACCTTCAGCGTTTTGATTACGCCGGAAAATGCTCCAATTAACGGAAGTCCCTGGTATGCGTTTAAAGTCTGGTCGAAAACCAGCAAAGAAATTCAGATCCGGTTTGATTATCCGGCAGGTGTAAAGCATCGTTACAATGCCAAAATCAGCACCGACGGAAAAAAATGGACCGCTTCTGACAACGGAACTTTCGTAAAAAGAGAAAAAGATTCCAATTATGTTTTGAAAATAAAAGTAAGTAAAGATACCACCTGGATTGCCGCTCAGGAGCTGAAAACGTCAAAAGATATAAGCGAATGGATTTCGGGCCTGAAGAATAAAAACAATACGGCCGAAGCTTCTATTGGCTTAACCGCCGAAGGCCGAAAAATTCCTGTTTTTAGTATTGGAAATCCAGCAGCCCACAATAAAATACTGATTTCAGGGCGCAATCATCCGCCGGAAGTTACAGGACATTATGCGCTCGAAGCTTTTGTTGAAACATTGACCGCCGATACACCACTGGCAAAAAAGTTCAGGAAGAAATTCGAAGTCTATGTAATTCCTTTACTAAATCCGGATGGGGCAGACGGCGGATTTTGGAGACATAATTCAGGCGGAGTAGATTTAAACCGGGATTACAATGAGTTCAATCAGCCGGAAACCAGAGCCGTTCGTGATTTTCTTAAGAGTGAAATAAAAGATTCAAATAAACTATTGTTTGCCATTGATTTTCATTCTACTCATGATGATATTTATTATACCGTAGACCCTGAGTTAAAAGGAAATATTCCGGGTTTTGTTCCCAATTGGCTGAACAAAGTCAAAGACGGGATTCCGGGGTATATGCCACATGTAAAACCATTGTATTTCAAACCTCCCACTTTTACCTTATTCAGTTATTTGTTTGAAACGTTTAAAACAGAAGCCTTGGTTTTTGAAATTGGAGACAATACACCACAGGATTTTATTAAAAAGAAAGGCGAAGTTTCGGGAGAAGAATTTATGAAACTAATACTTGAAAGCAGTAAGAACTAAAAGAATATCGAGATGAATAAAATCAAAAATAAAATTTGCATCGTTTTAGCCCTGATCGCATCGGTCTGTTGTTTCAGTCAGCAAAAAAAGGAATTAATTCAGGTTACGGATCTTTTAAAAATAAGAACAGTTGCCGATGTAGAATTAAGCAAAGACGGTCAAAACGCCGTGTTTACGGTAAAAAGTAGTATTAAAAATGCCGAAAACCCGTTGGATTACGATTATGATACCCAGCTTTGGCTGACTAAAACTTCAAAAAACAGTTTGCCAAGACCATTAACTTTCGGTAAAGAAGGATCAGGTTCTCCGGTCTTTAGCCCCGATGGAAAACAGATCGCTTTTGTAAGAAGTGTAAAAGGAAAATCTCAGTTGTTTCTTTTAAAAGTTAACGAAGGCGGAGAACCTGTTCAGTTAACCGATTCAAAATACGGAGCCGGAAACCCAAAATGGAGCCCGGACGGAAAACAACTTTTGTTTACAGCATCCATTCTCATCAATGAACTGGTCAAAGATTCCGTTTTAAATCCGAAGAAAGAATTGCCATTGTGGAGTTTTGAAAAACCGGGATTTGCTGCCAGTGAGAACCTGAAAATCAACAAGACAAAAGCAGATCCAAACGGAAATATCGAAGCCATTAGGGCTTATCTTGAAATTAACGAAAAAGACAAGAAAGCAAAAGTAATGGATAAGCTGCAGTTTCAAACTGAAACGGGACTTAGCAGTGAACTGCGATTTTCGCATATCTTTATAATCGATGCCAAACCCGGCGCAAAAGAAAAAGCGGTTACAAAGGGTTTTTATTCTTTTACAAATCCTTATTTCGTAAGCAATACCAAAATTGCCTTTAACGGAAATATCAACGAAAAAAGACATCCGGACAGGGTTCTTGAAAGCAAAATCTACACTATTGATACAGATGGAACGAATGTAAGGGAATGGCTTGGCGCAGAAAACCTTGTCTTTCAGCTCTTGGCAGTTTCTCCTTCAGGAAAACAATTGGCATACCAGGAAAGCAGTATCAATACCTTAGCTGTTCCGGTACTTAAAATTTTTAATTTAGAAAACCCTGCAACAAAAAGCAAAGTGATAGAGTATGATCGCAATAGTAGTAATGTAAGGTTTACTAAAGACGAAAAACAACTTTACTTTATCTCTTCCGGCAATGGCGGATATGTACTCTGTAATGCTTCATTAAACACTTTAAAAGTCGAAGCATTATCAGGTGTAGATCAGGGTATAACTGATTATGATGTTAACAATGGTGTGGTCGTTTTTGCTAAAACAGATGTAAAAAATCCATCTGAATTATATGTTTCAGATTTAAGATTAAAAGAGCCCGTATTGCAATCTGATTTTAATGCTGACTGGCTGCAAAACAAGTCCATAAGTATTCCTGAAAAAGGCACTTTTACCAATGAAAAAGGTCTTGAAGTAGAGTACTGGATCATGAAACCCACTGTATTTGAACAGGGAAAAAAGTATCCTTTACTAACCGAAATTCATGGTGGGCCAGCTTCAATGTTTGGTCCAGGTGATGCGAGCATGTGGCTTGAATATCAGTTTTTTTGTGCTCAGGGATATGGAGTAGTGTATAGCAATCCAAGAGGCTCTTCGGGCTATGGCGAAAAGTTCCTGAGATCGAATATTAACGATTGGGGAACCGGACCTGCAAGCGATGTTTTAACTGCTGTGGACAAAACCGTTGCACAAGGCTGGGCAGATCAAAACCGGCTTTTTATTACGGGAGGATCTTATGCCGGTTATTTAACCACCTGGATTATTAGTCATGACCAAAGGTTTAGAGCGGCTTCAAGTCAGCGTGGGGTTTATGATTTTAGTACTTTTTTTGGAGAAGCAAATGTATGGCGCATGATTCCGAGATATTTTGGGGGTTATCCGTGGGAAGAAAAAACCAGGGTAATATTAGAAAGAGAATCACCAATCAATTACGTAGAAAACATCAATACTCCTTTTTTAATTTTTCATGGTGACAATGACAATCGTACCGGCGTTACACAAAGTCAGATGTTGTACAAGAGTTTGAAGGTTTTAGGCAAACCTGTAGAATATGTGAGGCAACCGGGAGCGAGCCATGAAATTACAAGAAGTGGTGATAATCGCCAGAGAATCGATCAATTGCTTCGTACTTATGAATTCTTCGAAAGATTCAATCATTAAATAATAAACAGTTAACACATAGTGGTGAAGTTTCGGGATAGATTTTTCAAAAAGAAATGTATTGCTCTCACATTGATTACTATATGGATTTAAAGAAGAGAAATGCCTTTTTTTTAAAGTCTTATACGGTATGCCCTATGGGTTTAAATTATAAGCTTTCCCGAAAGTTAAACGAATCGTTTACGCTCAACAATAAAAATTATGTTATTAAAAAAATCAATAGAAAGACTAGTTTCAGAAAACGAACAAAATGACGGAGCAGGATTAAAACGTTCATTGGGACCTATAAACCTTGTAGCGTTGGGAATTGGTGCAATAGTAGGAGCGGGAATATTTTCTCTAACCGGCATTGTAGCTGCTGAAAATGCTGGTCCTGCTGTAATTCTATCGTTTATTTTGGCAGCTGTTGCCTGCGCTTTTTGTGCTTTATGCTATGCCGAATATGCCTCAATGATTCCTGTTGCAGGTTCGGCATACACCTATACGTATGCAACTATGGGAGAATTCATGGCCTGGATTATAGGATGGGACTTGGTTCTTGAATATGCCCTTGCTTCTGCCACCGTAGCAGTAAGCTGGTCGAGTTATGCAACGAAATTATTGTCGCACCTTCAGATTAATTTGCCTCCGGAACTTACCAGTTCTCCATTTGATCCTGTAAAATTGGCTGACGGATCAACGTTAAGCGGCGGAATTGTTAATTTGCCTGCTATTGTAATTGTGGCTTTACTTTCGCTGGTACTCGCAAAAGGTACCAAAGAATCTGCGACGATGAATAATTTATTGGTATTGTTGAAATTAAGTGTGATTGTTCTTTTTATTGTTTTAGGCTGGTCTTTTATACAAGAAGAAAATTATCATCCTTTTATACCCGAAAATACGGGAGAATTTGGCCATTTTGGCTGGTCAGGAATTGTCAGGGGTGCCGCAGTGGTATTTTTTGGGTTTATTGGTTTTGATGCCGTTTCGACAGCAGCACAAGAATCTAAGAACCCGCAAAAAGATATGCCAATCGGGATCATAGGTTCGCTTTTGGTTGCCACCTTTTTATATGTTGCGTTTTCTTATGTAATGACTGGTATGGTTTCTTATAAAACATTCATTGGTGATGCCAGTCCTGCCGCAACTGCTTTTGCTGTAACAGGGTATCATTTCCTGAACAGTGCCTTGATTATTGCCATTTTAGCGGGTTATACTTCTGTAATTCTGGTAATGCTAATGGGACAATCAAGGGTATTTTACAGTATGTCGAAAGACGGGCTTTTGCCTTCGTTTTTTAGTGATATCCACAGCAAATTTAAAACACCCTGGAAAAGCAACCTTTTCTTTATGGTATTTGTGAGCATACTAGCCGGATTTGTTCCTATTTCTGATTTAGGGCACATGGTAAGTATCGGGACACTTTTTGCTTTTTCACTGGTTTCACTGGGAATCATTATTCTAAGAAAAACAAGTCCGGAAGCTAAAAGAGGCTTCAAAGTGCCATTGGTACCTTTTGTACCCATTTTAGGTATTGGTGTATGTGTGTTTTTAATGACAGGGCTTCCGCTTGAAAGCTGGGAACGATTATTTGTCTGGATGGCAATAGGGATCGTATTTTATTTTCTTTATGGAAAGCGTCACAGTAAACTAAGGATAGAAAAAGAACTTTTGCAGCGTAAGAATGAAAATTCAAACGATCAAAATTTAAAAGAATAAGTTAATTTAAAATGATTAGGATATGAATGCTATAGAGAGAAAACCGAAATCAAGTCAATTAGAACCCTATTTTTCTAAATTTAGGGGAAATACATTAGGAATACATCACAGTTTTGAATCTGTTTACGGAGAACAGGATTTAATATACGCCGACTGGGTGGCCAGCGGAAGATTATATGTGCCAATTGAAGATATTATGCTAAATAAAATTGGCCCTATGATCGCCAATACACATTCTTTTTCAAGTCATACCGGTAAAACATCAACTCATGCATATCAGCATGCGAGAGAATTAATCAAAAAGCATGTCAACGCCGGTGAATCTGATGTTCTGGTAACGACAGGAACCGGAATGACAGCTGCGTTGTCTAAACTGCAGCGTTTTATTGGTTTGCGTTCTGCGGATAATAAATCAAAAATTCAGGAAAATGATACCGATAAGCCTGTCGTTTTTATCACACACATGGAACATCATTCGAACCAGGTCCCATGGTATGAAACCAATGCCGATGTGGTCATTTTACCTGCTGATGAAAACAATTTGGTGAATCCCGGAATACTTGCCGAAGAAATAAAAAAATATGCCGGCAGAACCTTAAAAATAGGTTCCTTTACGGCCTGCTCGAATGTAACAGGCATTATTACGCCGTATCACGAACTGGCTAAAATTATGCATCAAAACGGCGGACTTTGTTTTGTTGATTTTGCAGCTTCGGCACCCTATGTCAAAATCGACATGCATCCAAAAGATCCTGAACAAGAGTTGGATGCCATTTTCTTTTCGCCACACAAATTCTTAGGCGGACCGGGAACGTGTGGTATTTTGGTCTTTAATGAAAAATTGTATAAAAGTGATATTCCGGATAATCCGGGAGGAGGAAATGTAAAATGGACTAATCCTTCCGGGAAGTATAGTTACAGCGATGTCATCGAGGTTAGGGAAGATGGCGGAACCCCCGGTTTCCTGCAGGTAATCAGAACCGCATTAGCTTTAGGGCTGAAAGATCAAATGGGTGTAACGAACATTCAAAAGAGAGAGAAAGAGTTACTTGATCTGTGTTTTTCTAAACTTCAAAAAGTAAAAGGTTTAAGGATTTTAGGAGATACCAAAGTAGATAGAATTGGCTGTGTGTCTTTTGTAGTCGAAGATATTCATTACAATTTAATCGTAAGACTTTTAAATGATCGTTTTGGAATTCAGGTTCGGGGCGGCTGGTCGTGTGCCAGTACATATGCACATTATTTGTTTGATATTGATGAAGAAAGATCTAAGAAATTTACTGACGAACTTTTTCAGAAAAATCAAAGTAACAAACCGGGCTGGGTGCGATTATCACTGCATCCGATAATGACCAATCACGAGCTTTTATTTATTTGCGACGCTATACAAGCGGTTGTTGAAAATCATAAAAGCTGGCAAAACGATTACCGGCACAATAGTGCTACCAATGAATTTGAAAGTATTGTCAAAGAAGAAAATATAGTAGAAAATGTAAAAGAATGGTTTAGGCTGGAATAAGCCCGGATTAGCGCTTCTTTTTGAACTTAAATGATTATTAATCTATTTGCCATTCCGCCAGGTTCAAAAGAATACTTTTAAGAGATTTCCCCTTTTCAGTTAAAGAATACGATACAGCATCCTCTTTTTTTACTTTAACAATCAATGCGTCATTTGTTAATTGTTTAAGATGAAGTGCCAGCATTCGGTCACTTATTGCGGGAAGAAGTTGTTTGAAATCAGAAAAAGTTCTGGAATTATGTTCCAATAAAGAGAAAAGTAACGAAAGCTTCCAACGGCCTGAAAGAAGCAGGAGTGTTTTTGAGGCATTACAAAAATCAGTAAGGGTTTGTTGGTTTTCAAAGTTGGTTGAACTTTCTTTTCGCATTGCTAACAATTTTGTAAGTAGGCCTTGCCAGAGCCATTAGAAACTATATTTGCATCAAAAGTAATCATAATGAATCACAACATAAAAGGATTTCATCATTTTGCCCTTAAAGCATATGATATTGAAAAAACAATAGCATTTTACGAAACATTAAATTTTGAAGTAACACACAGTTGGAGCCTGCCGGAGTTCCATTTAGAAAAGTGTGTCATGATGAAAAACAAAAGCTTTGAATGTTATATAGAGATATGCGATAATAATGCTAATTTTCCAACTCAGGGCCGTAAAAGAAAACAGGGCGATCCTTATATTGAAAATGCACTTTTACACATTTGTTTTATCGTTGAAGATGCCAAAAAGGCTTATACCGAAGCCATTGAAAATGGAGCCAGACCCTTATCGGAAAAAGAAACACTGGAACTTAAAAACAGGGGAAAAACTATTACGGTTAGTAATAGTTTGGTATATAGCCCTAATGGAGAAGTGATTGAATTTCTTGAAACGGTGGCTTTCTGAAAAAACTTCTGAATTATATAGCCTTTTTGTTACACAATAATTGCCTGACAGAGGCCAGATGTGAAAAAACAACAATAGGAACCAAAACGGAGGGCAATAACGTAAACGGAAAGTGTAATAACGCAAGATTAGGCTGATCAAAAGCAAATTGCTGAAATTTTGTTGGCAATGACAATACTGCATTAATGGCAATATTGATTACCAGAGCCAGACAAATAAAGTTCCATGCTAATAATAATCGAATATTCTTCTGCTCTTTCAAAAAAGCAAAATAATATACAATAGGCGCTGAAATACCCGAAATAATATCAAAATTGCGGCCTTCAAATGTCATGAGTTCCGGAATACCCTTATTCATAAAAAGCCATAACAAAACCAGTTCTACAGGTATTCTGATGATGTGTAGAAGAGTAAGCCATTTGAGATCCAGTCCGTCGATAAACAGTTTTCCTTTTTTTGAAATAAAAAGTAACAGAATTAGAAGCAAAGGTGGCATTAGTAAAAATGCAAAACGAGGCGGCAGCGTATTTTCAGATGCATAGAAACCTGTAATACTAACGATAGACTGAATAATAATCCATGAAATCAGTATCGTTAGTACGATTTTAGACGAATGTGCCGCTTTATAAAAAAGAAAAATGGAGGCCAGGAGTGTAATTCCAAAAACCAGGCTGATGTAAAGTGGTAAAGTATTCATTTTGTTTGTTTTTTAGTAAAACAAAGGAATACATTGCGGGCTAAAATAAACTTAGCAAATGACAAGAAATAGACGGATTAGTATTTTTTTGAAACCTCTTTCCGAATCCTGCTTAAAGAAGTGTCCGTAATACCCAGAAAAGAAGCGATATTTTTTAAAGAAGCTTGTTGAAAAATCTCAGGATTGGTTTTCAATAATGCTATATAACGTTGCTCGGCTGTTTCGGTAATCATAGAAAGCATCCTGGTTTTAAGATCTGAAAATCCCTTAACAAGAACTGATCTTCCAAACTCGCGAAATTCAGGTAAGGCATGAAATAAATGGTTCAATTGCCTGTATGTAATAAACCAGCCCACACAATCAGTGAGTGCCTGAATATTTTCTTTAGATTTTGTACGGTTAAAAAAAGAAGCCACTTCAAAAACAACTTGTCCTGAAGCGTAAAAATTTGTAGTTACCTCATTTCCTTCTGTATCATAGGCAAATGATCTTATAAAACCTCTTTCCAAAAAAAAATATTCGTCACAAACACTTCCTTCTTCAAGATGCATTTGATTCCTTAAAAGAAGCTTACTTTCAAAATGATTTGAAATTTCCTCCGCTATTTCTAAAGGAATCAGATTGGTGTTTTTAAGATACAAAACAACGGCTTCTTTGCCCATCGTAATTTATTTTTCGATTAGTCTCAACCAAAGTACTAAATTACAATTAATAGTAAGGCTTTAAGTATCATTTAAATTAGCGGAGCTTTCTTTAGTATTTGAGAAAAGGGAACAATTTAAATATTCCGTTTTATAAAGATTGCAGAGGTGTACATTCAGTTGCATCATCTTCATCCTGTTTTAAATCTGTAAGGATACCAGCAGGCTGCTCATCCCAGTCACCCCAGTCACCTTTGTAAGCTTTGGTGTATATGAATTCGACGCTGCTTGCGGTATAAATACTGCTGTGAAAGCATTTACCATAATTTCCGCGGGTTGGGTTATTTGCATTTTCCATTATCGTAAAAGTTTAATTAATTGATTGACAACAAATTTACACTTACAATTCCTTTAGATTTTATATTTAAAATGGTACTTGTTGTCAAATTCACATGTTGTTTGTAATGTGAATTATTATACAGAAGATTTTTCAAAAGAAGACAGCCTTTTTTAGGCCGGCTACCACATCATTATCATTATATTCACAGCTTCTCTTAATTGTAGTGTTTCGTTCGGAATTTTTTCTAAAAAAATATCGATCATCTCTTGTTTAAAGTCAGTATGGCCACAGGAGACTTTATCAATTGGAATTATAGCGCTATTTCATTTTACAAATTTGTAAAGCATTTGTTGCCAATAAAAGAGAAGTAGAACTTTGTAAAGTTAGAAACCTCATGAGTTCTAATTTTACTTGTTAAACCAATATTTTGTATTGTTACCTTGAAATTTAAGAATTAGTGTTAATCGAATAAATATTTTTTTGATTAACTATATTTCATTATTGTTTTTTTTATAGATAATTTAGCGATGATAAGGTTTATAAATTAAAAGACCTGATACCATTTTATTTCGGTTATTCCCTTTATCCATTGCAAAATATAAATTATAAGTATTGTAAAAAACAAATATGAATCAACGAAACATAAGGAACAGGCTTTATATTACCCCTGAAGAACAAGAATTAATAAAAAATACCCCCATATTACTAGGCGGAGCGGGTATAGGAAGCGTCATTGCCGAATGCTTATTAAGACTGGGTTTCGAAACCCTGACTATAATTGATGGTGATGTTGTTGAATTATCAAATTTAAACCGACAAAATTATACCGAAAAAGACATTTCAAAACCAAAGACAGAAGCTCTTAAGGAAAGGTTACTGGCGATTAATAGTGAAGCAAAAATTACAATCCATAATTGCTTTCTAACGCCCGAAAATGTAGAACATTATATTACAGATCATAAAATTGCCATAAACGCTTTAGATTTTACTTCTGATGTTCCGCTTTTGTTTGATTCTCTCTGTCAGAAAAAAAACATACCTGTTTTGCATCCTTACAATTTAGGATGGGGCGCATTGGTATTAGTCATTTCAGATGATGAAGGATTGGATGTTTTAAAAAAGCCAAATGAAAAATTCTCTGAAGTTAATGTTGTCGATTATGTTTTAGAATATATGAGATATTGGGAAAATCCTCAGGAATGGCTTGAAGAGATCCTGGATCAATATCTCAGGGAAGAAAAAAATCTTTCTCCTCCGCAACTTTCAATTGCATCCTGGTTAGTTGCAGGATTATGTACTACTATCGCATTTGATATTGCTACCCATAAGCGTGTAAAAGTATTTCCTGAATTTCATTTGACTACGATCAGATAAAAAAATATGAAATCTGTTTTTCTTAGATTTCTACTCTATTATAAACAATTCCCAGTAAAAGCTGTATTCAAATTCTGATTTTGAAACAGCTTTTTTTTTGTTCTGATATTGACTTCAAAATTTATAATTCCTCTTCCATTTTTAAATGCTTATGGCATAAAAATAATGATAAAACTGCAATAATAACTGTAAAAAAAGGCAAGCTTTTTTGTCAGTCTATTTGGCAATTCTGTAACAGGTAATGCAAATAACTTTACAATAGTAGAATATTTAGGTTTAATCATAAATTAAAAAAAAATGGAATTAACTAACGAACAAAAAGTTTTAGAATCTATTGTAAAAAAAGCCTGGGATGATCCGGTGTTTAAAGACGATTTAATAAAGAGTCCTGTTGCGACAATAGAAAATTTTTTAGAGCATCCAATTCATTTGCCTGAAGGAAAAACGATAGCTTTTGTAGATCAGTCTAATTCATCTACAATCTTTTTTAATATTCCTGCTGAGCCAGATATGGACGATATGGAATTAAATGAAGAGCAATTGGATATAATTTCAGGAGGAGATGGTAATACGCCACCTATCATTGTGAGTGTAACGAATTACACCCAAAAAATTTTTAGTGGAAGCTAAAAGTAAAACCATCCTGAAGTTAACTTCAGATTAAAACGTATGTGCTCTCTTTGATCATGTGCGTTTTTTAATTTAAAACTACTATTTGTGAAAACCCTATCTACATACGTTTTGTTTTTTCTTTTTCTGATACAAGGAACGGGATTAAAAATAGATGCACAAACAAAAGTGTTCTCTAAAAAAGTCATGGAACACACTCCCGAAAATAAACAAACCGCAGACAGTTTACTAAGTGTTGGAGAAAAACGCCAGAATGCCGGAAAGTTTTTAGAGGCAATGGTTTTGTTTGAAAAAAGTTTAAAAATATACCAAAATTTAAAGGATCAGAAAGGTATTGGAAACAGTTTCAATAAAATCGCAACCACTTACTACTATCAGGGAGATTATTTAAAAGCCCTTTCTTACTACACAAAATGCAAAGAGATTTATGAAAAAGTTAATTTCAAAAAAGGAATTTCATCAGCATTAAATAATATGGGAGCTGTTTATTATTATTTAGGGAACTACCCAAAAGCACTGGAATTTTACAATGAGGCAATCAAAATTCAAAAAAAAATAGGCGATAAAAAAATCATCGCCGCAACTACACAAAATATAGGAGGAATATATGTTGATATAAAAGATTATTCTAACGCAATGATATATTCTAAAAAAGCCAATGCCCTTTATAATGAATTAAAAGACTCTATAGGAATCTCTCATAATTTAAATGGGGCAGGTAAAATTTACATGATGCAAAAGCAATATACAAAAGCCTACGATTTTTTCCGTCAGGCTTTGGCAATTGCCGATAAAATAGACGACAAGCAAAAAAAAATAGAGGTCCTTTATAACTTAGGAGAACTGTTTAATATTCAAGGCAATGTCAATAAATCCTTGTCCTATTATAATCTTTGTTTAGCATCCTCTCAAAAAATAAACAGCTTACAATATATTGGCATTACGCAGGTAGCTATTGGCACTATATTGAATAAGTCAGGAAAAAGTGATGATGCTGTTAAAAAATGTAAAACCGGTCTTTCTATTGCTGAAAATCTTGGAGCCGTTTCGCTTAAAAAAGACGCCTGTAAATGCCTTTATGAAGCTTTTAAAGCGAAAGGCAATGCTGGTTTGGCCCTTAGTTTTTACGAAAAATCAAACGCTTTTAAAGATAGCTTACAATCTGAAGAAACATCTAATAAGATCTTAAATATGGAGTTTCAGAAAGCATTGTTAATTGACAGTATTGCTTATGTAACAAAAGCACATAATATTGAGCTTAAACATAAAGAAGAAGTTCAGAATAAAGAAAAGCAAAGAAATATTATTATCATCTCCTTAGGTTTTATATTATTGATTGTGATCGCGTTATGGAACAGGTTAAACTATGTTCGAAGATCCAGAAAAGCATTAACGATCGAGAAAGACCGTGCAGAAAAACTACTGCTAAACATTCTGCCGGAAGAAATAGCCGAAGAACTAAAAGAAAAAGGCTTTGTAAATGCCAGAGATTTTAATCTGGTTTCTATTCTCTTTACTGATTTTAAATCTTTTACGCAGACTGCAGAAAAAATGTCACCACAAAATCTGGTAGAAGAAATCAATGTTTGCTTCAAGGCATTTGATTTTATATCGGATAAATACAACATTGAAAAAATTAAAACCATTGGAGATTCCTATATGGCTGCAGGAGGTATTCCAAAGCCAGATCGTAACGCCTTAAGAAATATTGTTTTTGCAGCATTAGAAATGCAGGAATTCATGATAAAAAGAAAGATACTTAACATCAATGCTAATGTTCCGGCTTTTGAGATGCGACTGGGTATTCATGCCGGACCTATTGTAGCAGGAATTGTGGGAGTAAAAAAGTTTCAATATGACGTTTGGGGCGATACTGTAAATACAGCAAGCAGAATTGAAAGTAACGGAATGGTTGAAAAGGTTAATATCAGCGAATCTCTGTATAACCTGATAAAAGATGAGAAATGTTTCGTATTTGAATACCGGGGTAAGATCTATGCAAAAGGAAAAGGGGAAATCAAAATGTACTTTGTAGAAAAAAATATCTTTTCTACAGAGATCAGATCAGTAGTATTGGAGCATAGTTACAGTTAATTGCTTATTTGTCAGTTTATTTGGCAATTTTGTAATATTTATGAAGACTAATTTTACATTATAGAAAAGGAAACAAATCATGGAACAGAAAAAAGAAGAGGAGGTTTTGCGATTGATAATTTCTAAAGCCTGGGAAGATACCAATTTTAGAAAAAGCCTGATTGCAGATCCTCTAAGAGCAATTGAGAATCTTACCGGAGCTAAGATTGTGCTGCCCGAAGGGAAAACATTAGTCATTAACGATCAGACTGATAAATCTAAGGTTTTTGTAAATATTCCTTCGGAGCCTAATATTGAAGATATTGAACTGACGGAAGGTCAATTGGAAATAATTGCAGGCGGAGGGCAAACCGTATGGTCGGATTTAGTGAACAGCCTTTTTCCAACATTAAAAGATTACATAAAAATATAAATAATAACTATTAAATAATTAACCCTTAAAACAATAAAATCATGTCAAATCAAGAAAGAGAAAACGCAGAAAAAAACTTAAAAACAATTATCAAAGCAGCTTGGGAAGATGAAGCTTTCAAACAAGAATTGGTAAGCAACCCGGTTCAGGCAATCGAAAAATTATCTGGAAAGCCATTAGATTTAAAAGGTAAAACATTAATTGTAACAGACCAAACAGATTATTCTGCGGTTTATATCAATATTCCTGCTAATCCTGAAAACATGGAATTAACAGATGCTGAATTGGAAGCTGTTGCCGGTGGACAATTTAACTTAGAGATTCTTTGGACAGGAATCTGTA